>CAILYI010000211.1 GCA_903838415.1 uncultured Anaerolineae bacterium
CGTAATATGTCTTTCCTACTGCGTCATATGTGCTTCCTACCGCGTGACCCGGAAGAGCAAAACCTTTTTCCGCGAAGGGATACTAAGGAAAACCACATCTGTGCAAAACCGGGACGGTGAAAAACGGCAGGTTCTATGGCAGTTTGTGGTTTTGCCGTAAACCATCCACAGGTTTATAGATTGGTTGCTTCGGCGAATTTGCGCTGGAAGTTGGGAACGGAGGCCAGCTCGATGTAGCCATCGCGCCGGGCGATTTCGGCGGCTTTGGCGCGCTGCGTGGTGGAGATGAGCGCCAGCCGCGCGCCCGTCCCGGCAGCGTTGCCAACCTGCGAGAAACGGTCCAGCGGCAGGGGCGGGAGCATCCCAATCGTCACGGCGCTGCCCACGTCGATGAAGGTGCCGAAGGCCCCGGCGATGATGACCTGCTCAATGTCGGTTTCGGTCAAGCCGACTGCCATCACCAGGGCCTGAATCCCGGCGCGGATGGCGGCCTTGGCAAGCTGCAACTCGCGCACGTCTTTCTGTGAAATGGTGATGGGGTCCTGACCGGGGCGTTCGACCAGGATGAACTCGGTCACGGTTTCCTTGCGCACGCGCGGATGAGCGCCCATGCGCCCCGATTTGTCGATGATATTGTTTAAGCGCAGCTGGGCGACGATATCCAGCAGCCCGGAGCCGCAAATGCCAATTGGCGTTTCGCCAGCAATGGTCTGGATTTCGAGCCGGTCATTTTCCAGGAGCACATGCTCAATGGCGCCGGGCGCGGCGCGCATGCCAAACTTGATGTGCGCCCCTTCGAAGGCCGGGCCGGAGGCGCACGAGGCGCTGGTCAAATGGCCGTTATGGTTCAGGCACAGTTCAGTATTGGTGCCGATGTCAATGGCGAGGGTGGTTTGGGTGGCGTCGGCGGTGCGGGTGGCGAGCAGCATGGCGACATGATCCGCGCCAACATAGCCAGCGACGTTGGGCAGCAGGTGCAGGTATGCCCCGGGAGCCAACTTCAGGCCGATTTCACGGGCTTTGATGTCAACTGCGGCGCGGGTGGCGGGGACGTAGGGGGCCAGGCCGAGTTGTTTAACCGGTAACTTCAGGAATAAGTGATGAATGGCGGTATTCCCGACAACGACCGCTTCAACAATGTGATCTGTGCTCAAGCCGGTTTCGGCGCATAAATCGGCGGCGAGCTGGTTGAGCGCTTCCGTCAGCAGCGATTGCAGTTTGGCGGCGCCCTCTTCGTTTTTGCTGGCCGCCACAATGCGCGTCACCAGGTCTTCGCCATACGAGATTTGCGGGTTCATCTGGCCCCTGGAGGCCAGGGTTTTGCCGGTTTCCATCTCAACCAGGTAAGCGGCGATTTTGGTGGTGCCAATATCAACGGCCAGGCCGACCCATTTTGCGCCGGGCGCGGCCAGCGCGACGATTTCATCTCCGCGCAGGGCGACGGAAAGGTTCCAGTTCAAGTCGCGCAGCTGACGGGATAGATTCTGCTGCAGGTGGAAGTCAATGCTGCCATCAGGGATGCCGAGCGCCGTCAGCAGGTTGACGTCATCCGGGACGGGCGAGGCCAGCGTCGGGGCGGTCAGCTGGATTTCCAGCGCCCGAACGGGAGGCTCGGGAACGACATCCACTTCGAGGCCCTCGACTTGAGTGCGCTGGGGCGCCGTCAACGATTCGGGCGGAACATGCACTTTGACGTCACTCAGCGGGAAGGTCTGGCAGGCCAGGCGGTAGCCCTGCTCCTGCTCGCGGGCTGAGAGTTCGCCCTGCTCTTCGAACGTCAATTTGGAGACTTTGCCAGCGATAATCTGGACTTTGCAGTGACCGCAGGTACCCACGCCCCCACAAATGCTGACGATATCGACGTTAAGTTCACGGGCACTTTCCAACAGGGATTGATCCGCTGAACATTGCCCGCGCCGTCCGATGGGTTCAAAGTCGATGTTGAACATTGGGAAATTCTCCTTCTAGCGGATTTTTATCATCCAACTGCTGAAAAACCCTATCAGGCAGAACGGAATCAGCAGGTAGCCAGCGTTGGCCCAACCGAAGCTGCTGACCATCTGGCTGAAATAGAGCGGGCCGAGCAATTGACCGAGGTTCTGGCCGATCAGCACGACAGCCAGCCCAAGCCCGGCCCATTCAGGTTTACGCATCACTTCGGGAGCGGCGGCAAAGGTGGCGGTTGGAATTGCGCCGAGCAGCATGCCCTGCAAAATCATCAAAACCGTGATCTGTCCGCCGGTCACCCGGAAGGGAAAAATCAGCCAGACAGCGGCCGCCAGGAATGGCAGCGCAAGAATCAGGCGGCGGGAATGGATGCGATCTGACAACCAACCTGCGGCCGGAGCGGAGACCAAAATCACCAGTGAGGCCAGGCTGGCCAGAAAACCTGCCTGCCCCAGCGAATAGCCGCGCACCTCGCTTAGAAATGTGGGGTAATAAGTGGCCAGGGGCACCATGGCGAAGTTCATGCAGGCAAATTCGAGCGCAATCAGCCAGATGTCGCGGTTTGCCAGCGCTTTTCGCAGATTCGGCGCAGCCGCGGGCTGACCCTGCGTTTGCAGCTGGCCCGGCGCAGCGATAATCAACCAGCCGCTCAGCAAGATCATCAAGACCGCAAAACCAGCTCCCAGCCACCAGATCGATGGCAGACCGAGCGAGACAGACATCATCGGTGCCAGGTTGTAGATGGCGACCGAGCCGATCGGCACCCAGGTTGCCCAAATGCCCATCGGTGTGCCCTGTTGTTCAGGTGGAAACCACATCGCAATCGTGGCGGGCGCAGCAACTCCCATCAAACCCATGCCCAATCCTTCCACAACCCGGCTGCCCAGCAGGAGGGCGAAACTGTTCGAGAAAGCGCCCAGGCTGGCGCCGAGCGCCATGAGAGCTAGGGCAATCAGCAGGGTGGTTTTCGTGCCCCAACGCTGCAAGAGGATTCCGGTTGGAAGGGCCAGCACCAGCCCGATCATGGCAATGATCGACATCAGCAGCCCGGCCTGCGTCAGATCAATGTGATAGGCCTGCATAAGCACAGGCATGATCGGCGGAATTTTGAATTGGTTAAATGGCGCAACAACGCTCGCAAAATAAATCACAGCCAGAATGACCCACGCATAAGGCGTGACATTCTCTTTTACAGGGGGTTTATCTGCTCGAAGATTTGTCATGTTCTATTCCAGGATGGTTCGGGAAACTGCGAAAAAATGCGTTTGCTGTCGGCGGTGGAAAAAAGTGAGGGGTTCAAGTGTTACCTTGAACCCCATTGTACAAGAAACGTTGCAGAATTATTTGGCGGCTTTTTGGTCGGCCACTTCATTATCCATCGAAACTTCAGGAATAGTGATGACCAAAATCAATGAAGCAATCATGGTGACGGCACCAACCAGGAAGACCAGTTTCAGACCGGCTTCAAGGCTGGGGACGCTGTTCTGGGCCAGGCCCAGGATGGCAGGAGCGATAGCCATTCCCATCATCACGAAGAAGAAGATCGCGCCAATCGCCACACCCATTAAACGCTTGGGAACCGCAAACTGAGCGACCAGGGTGTTGATGGTCGGCATGACGCCGTTGCTGAAGCCAACCAGGGCCGTAATCAGCACAAACAACCAGGGCGGAGTATCTTTGGTGAAGGTCCACATAATGAACATGGCGGCGGTCAGAATGGCGTAACCGGCAATGTACATCCACTTGTATTTCTTGGTCTTTGCCAGGATAAAACCAGCCGGGATGCCCATGAAAGCGAACAACATGCTGAAGGGGGTCAACATCGAGCCGCTGACGGTGGGGCTGACGCCCATCACGTTCTGCGCGAAGACCGGGGAATAAATCATCACACCCAGCAGGCCAAAGAAGGACATGAAGCCAGAGGCAGCGGCAGTGATGAATGTGCGATTAAAGAGCACTTGCGGGTCAAGGATGGGCGCTTCGGCCTTTTTCTCAACAGTGATGAAGACAGCCCAGGCGATGATGGAAACCACAATCAGGCCAATGCCCATCATCTGTGTCGCGGGCGCACCCACCCAGGAGAAACCGAAGATCAACGCGGCGGAGGCAACCACCATGATCAGGATGCCCAGGAAATCCACTTGTTGCTTGACTTTTTGCGTGTTACCGGGGATACCAATCGCAACCAGACCACCGGCAATCAACACCACCGGGGCGACCACCCAAAACAGACCACGCCAGCCCAAGGAGCTCTCCGTGATCATGCCGCCCAGGATGGGCGCAATCGTCGCGGCAATTCCGGCCGGCAGGTTGAGCATACCACTCCAGCGCGCGCGCTGTTCGGGCGGGAAGAGATCACCGATGACCGCGAAGCACAGCGGAGCCAAAGCGCCCTGGCCGAAGGCCAAAATCACGCGGGCTGCAATGACAATCGTCATCGAGGGGCTGATGGCGGCCAGCACACAGCCGACAAAAAATAAGCCCAGGGCGACCAGCAAAATGGAGCGCCGTCCGTACATATCGGACAATTTGCCAAACATCAACGTGGCAACCGCTGAGCCAAGCGCAGGCAGGGCGATCAGCCAGGAGAAGAGCGCCATGCCATTGAATTCCTCAACCGTTTTCGGTTGGGAAATATTGATGGCATTCATAAAAAACTGAGCGAGGAAATAGGTCACAAAGACGGCGGTAATGCCGAGCGCGATCTTTTTCTTGGCGGCCTGTTGTTGCTCGGCCGATAGTGCTTTAGTTTTTGCCATTGTAATTCTCCTGATTTAAGGAACATGAATACATCACGCCAGCGTTACTGGCGGAAAACACAGGATCGTTTTTGTATTGGGGAATATCCCGTTTATGGGAAAAGTGCGCCGCACCAGGCTATTGCGAAAATCCGGAAAACTGGTGCGGCTCACTTCCGCTGCATTACCAACCTGCCCTCTGCCGCCACCCAAAACGGAAATTGGCAGAGGGACAGGTTGGAAGTGGGGTGGCTACGCAACGTTACTTTTTGACCGAATCCTGGAATGCGCGGAGTTTTTCTGCGGTGGTCATCTCGAAGCTGCAGCCGAAGGCCATGATGTAACCGGGGGCATCCTGATACATCTCAACCAGGTCATCGCAGTAGGCGCGCACTTCGTCAACTGTACCGGTGCTCATCATGGAGGCCGGCACGTTCCCGGCGATGGTGAACTTATCGCTCAAGACTTCCTTCGCCCGGCGCATATCCGTCTTGTCAAAGTGGCAGACCAGGGATTTGTCGGGCATCTGGGCCAGGTTTTCCAGCCGGGTGTTGTAAGAGCCTTCAATAAATAGCTGGCAGATGATGCCTTCTTCGTAAAGCGCCATCATGACCTGTTTCCAGGTAGGCCAGTAGAACTTCTCGAACTGGGCCTGTGACATGAAGCCATCTGCGCCTTTGTGAAGCACATACATCGCTGCGGGTGCATTGCCGCGGTCGCTGGCATTAACAATGGCGTTGATCAGGACGGGCACATAGGCTTCGGTGGCCGCCAACAAATCCTTCGGATGACGGTACATATCCATCAGGATGCCCTTGGTGCCGCGCAGGGTGTCGCCAAGATAGTCAAACGGAGTCTTGACGATGTTCATGCCCATCCCGGGGAAGCCAGCGCCAGCAATCATGCCGCCCGTTTGGCCGACAACCGCCAGCATTCTCATCAGTTCGTCGCCAGCTTCCATCATTGTGCGGAGCATGGCCTGGAAAGGCGGCAGCCCAAACGGCACCATCATATCGATGATGTCTACATTTTCTGAGACGCGTGGGAATTCCGCCAGCATCGCCAGCGGCGCCAGGGTCGGCATGACGCGCGGCAGATATTTTTTCAACCAGAAGTTGGTCGGGTCGGCGGCGAAATCTTTATATTCATCGGCCGTCATGTATTCACCTTCCACAGCCTGGATGACCATATTATCGGGGAGTTTCTGCCCGCCCCAAATGTAGGTGTTATAACCGAGCATGTCCATCACCTTGCCGGGGTAAGGCAGCATCCCGACGGCCGTGTCGGGCTGGAATTCCTGGTGGAATTCCAGCAAGGGGCCGCGCAATTTTTCATGGTTGTAGACCATATCCTTGCCGGAAATCCCCTTGCGACGCAGGGCAAACTCGGCCGCGCCCATGCTGACATCCGCAATGATGCGATCGGGATGTTCCATGTCGTAGGCTTTGCGCAAACGGGTGATGCGTTCTTTGTAATTTGCTTCCGCTTCCGGGCTGGCAAACTGCACCGGGGCATTCTGCCAGGCATCCAGGCGCGCTTTGCGCCTTTCGAGCGGGGACATTGTGTTCCAATTATCGGGTCTGATAAACATACTGATCTCTCCTATGCCCAGCTTTTGGCAATGGCGACAGCGGCCATGGCATCTTTGCCATAGGCATCTGCGCCGGTGAACTGGCGAATGTTTTCGTCGATCTGTCCGCCGCCAATCATGATCTTGACATCGGTCAGCCCGGCATCTTTCAGCGCCTGGACGGTGAACTTCATCGGGTCGAAAGCCAGGGTCAGGAAGCCGCTCAGGCCGACGATCTTGGCGCCGGTCTGTTTGACCGCTTCGACGAACTTGGCGGGTGGCACATCCACGCCCAGGTCAGTGACTTCAAAGCCGTTGATATCGAGCATGAAGCCGACGATGTCTTTGGCGATATCATGGATGTCGCCCTGTACGGTGCCGAGCACGATCTTTCCAAGCTTTTTGCTCTCACCCGCCTGCAGCATGCGTGGTTTGAGAATGGCAGAAATCTGCCCGAGGATTTCTCCGGCCAGGATCAATTCCGGGATGAAGCTTTCCCCGGTTTCGAAACGCATGCCGATGATACCCATCGCTTCGCGACAGGCATCCAGCACTTCCACCGGCTTGGCGCCTGCTTCGAGCATTTGGTTGGTGATGGCTACTGCATCTTCCTCACGCATTTCTGTGATGGCTTCGATCAGTTCTTTTGACATACTTGCTCCTTTAGATTAGGGTTCAGCAGTTTTAGAAACGCGAGATGAATATCGCGTTTGAATTCAAAGCAAGAGAATTCTGACGTTACAACGGGATTACTCAGGTTTGTCAAACAAACCCTTGCGCGAAGCACGGATATAGTTCAAACAGTGCTTGTCGCGCCCCAAAACCAGCTCGGTCGCCAGGATAGCAGCCTGGATTTCACGATCCAGCGGGTCGAGGATGGCCGAATCCAACCCGGCTTCGATGGCCAATCCCAGGAAATAGCGATTGACGAATGAACGTCCCGGCAGTCCGAACGAGATATTGCTCAGCCCGATGGTTAGGTGAGCTTCAGGGTATTCCTGTCTCACCCGCCGCATGACCTCGAAAGCGATCAGTCCGCTCTGGGTATTGGTGGAAATCGTCATTGCCAGCGGGTCGAAATACAGGTTCGAATCCGGCACACCATGCGCGCGGGCTGCAGTGATGATCTTGGTGACAACCTCGAAGCGTTTCTCGCTCGTTTCAGGGATTTTCTTCTCATCCATCGCGAGCGCAATCACCGGACAGCCGTGTTCCGCCACGATCGGCAGGATATTGGCCAAACGTTCCGGCTCGCCGCTGATGGAATTAATCATCGGCGTCTTCTTGACGGCTTTAATGGCAATTTGCAATGCCTTGGGGTTGGCGCTGTCAATCGAAAGCGGCGTCTCCACCACCGACTGAATGTTCTCGATCAGCCAGACCAAATCATCCGGTTCGCGGTCGGGGTGCGTTCCGGCGTTTACATCCAGCCAGGTGGCCCCGGCGGCAGCCTGTTTCTGCGCCAGGTCCTTGATAAATTCCGCGTCACGATCGGCAATCGCCTGGGACACACGCTTGCGGGTGCCATTGATTTTTTCACCAATGATTTTCAAATATCACTCTCCAAAGTCGGATTAAAAACAAATCCCAAAGGTCTAAAAAACCTTCAGGATTTAGGGGTTGCAAAATCTGCATACGTTACGGTTTCACCGGGAGCCACTACCATGAACTCATCATCCCAGGGCCCATTGACCATCTTCTGCACCAGCGCAGGCGAACCATCAATCTCTTCAAAGTTCAAGTCAAACGATTTCGCCGTGGTTTGGGCATATTCGCGGAAACGCTCAATGTCGTATTGCCCGGTATTAATGAAGGCCAGCCGCCGGTAATTCTTCAAAATCAAGCTCGTCATACGTCGCGCCCTGGCTTCACCGTACTTTTCAACCAGTTGTAGATGTTCTTCAAACGGCGTATCGCCTGCTTCAATCCAGCCTTTGGTCAGATAATAAGTGCCTGGCTCCTTCCTGGCCTGCTCTTTATAAGCGGCACACGAACCAAGGAAAATCGCGATACAATCATCCACGCGAGGGATAACCAGGTGGGCATTTCGCGCCTGCAAGCCGACTATCGCCATTGAGCATAACCCATACCCGAGCAGAAGAACATCCGCGCTGGCACTAGACTCGTCAATTTTGGCCTGGAGCGCCTCCCGGAGTTTTTCCGGGCGCAGGTGCAGGCCAAAATCCAGCACTTCATGTTCCACATCCACTGGTAACCAGCCCAGCATTTCCTCGATGACGGTGGCGCAGGCAATCACGCGGCGTTTCGCCGTATACAGGGCAGCCCAGCGGTCATATTCGGCAGGAGAATTCAAGGCATCGTTTCCATTCTCAATGGTAGAATCAATCCAGGTTAGGTGATACAATCATGTTATACACTTATATAGATAAGATGTCCAGTGACTTATGTCACTTTTTCGACAATCTCCTATTTCAGGGTGCAACGCGCCAACTATTTTAGCCACATCCCGATTAATGGGTTCCCTTTGCTCTGAACACGCCCCGTCTGGCATGCCATAACGCAATACCAGGCCTCATTATGAGATACTTTTATGACCCAGCGACCCAAGAATAAAGTCCTGCAAGAAACTGCCTCCATCGACCGGGATTCCTTCGAACCGGCTTATGCCCAGCTGGCCAATATCCTGCGTCAAAGCATGGCGGAGGGCCTGCTGCGCCCTGGCGACCAACTTCCCTCCGAAGCGCAGCTTGTCAAGCGATACGGCGTTAGCCCGATGACCGTGCGCCGCTCCATCAACATCCTGGTTGACCAGGGCGTGGTGATTGCCGAACAAGGGCGCGGTACTTTCGTCAAACCGGTGGCGATGAAAGCCGCCACCTTTCATCTTGGACAGTTGGAAAACCTGTTTGGCGGCGCCACTGTCCAGTTGCTTGAAGCCCGCATCGTTGCCGCCGATGAGCGCGTGGCGCGCAAACTGGCAATTAAAGAAGGAAAACGCACGATTTATATCCGCCGCTTATTATGGAATAACGATGAACCCGCTTTTTATCACCGTGAATACCTGATCTACGACCCCACCCGCCCAATCGTTGAGGCGGAATTGGAAGTGACCGCCCTGCAACAATTATTCAGCGGAAGCAGCGAATCCCTGCTCAAGCATGGGGAAATCAACATTGAATCCACCCTGCTCGATGAGGAAGAAGCCTGCCTGCTCAAGACCCCTCAACCGATGGCCGCCTTCTGTTTCGAGCACCTTTTCTACGACTTCGACAACCATCCCGTCAGTTGGGGCTGGTTTATTGGCCGCGCCGACCGCATGCGCTTCACGACCCAGGTCGGATTATTGTTAGATTGATGCCGGAGATGTCCATGGAAAATCCCGATTCCCCCAACCGCCTATCTGAACTGGTCGCCGCTCTTGACGAAGATGCCGTCCTTGCGCTTGTGCAGGAACGTCTTTCTGCTGGAAGCGACCCGTTCCAAATTATCGAAGAATGCAACGCCGGAATGCGCGAAGTTGGCATTAAATACGAAACGGGTGAGTATTTTGTCTCCGGGCTGATCATGTCTGGGGAGATTTTCCGCGAGGTGGTCGAGCTTCTCCAGCCGCTGCTCGAAAAACGCGCTGACGGACACTCATTCGGCGTGGTCCTGATCGGTACAGTCTCCGGCGATATCCACGATATTGGCAAGAATATGTTGGGGATGCTGCTTTCCTGCTACGGGTTTACTGTAATCGACCTGGGCGTGGATGTCCCCCCCGCAAATTTTGCCGAAAAGGCGATCGAAATCCATCCAGATATTGTTGGGTTATCGGGCTTAATCACCGCATCCTTCGAGAAAATGAAAGAAACCGTGACGGTCTTGCGTGAAAAAGCCACCGCAGCCAACGTCAGTTTCCCCATCCTGATTGGCGGCGGCATGATCGATGAACAAGTCTGCCAATACGTTGGGGCGGATTACTGGGAAAAAGACGCCATGCAAGGCGTTCGGGTGTGCCAGATGTTGATGAGTGGAAATAAATAACCGGCGAGACCCCGGGATACTTTGAGCGGCTACCGAGACAAATTGATAAGTAAGTACTACCGGCTAAAGCCGGTAGCTTTGGGAAGCGGCTGAAAGCCGCCTAAAGCCCTTTGTGAAACATGGATAGGCATGGCCATGGCTTCTTCTCACAGTGGAAGTACTGATACATGACCAAGATGTACATCCTTTACCATGCCAAAAATGCAATTATTATGGGATAAGCAAGTTTTGCAAAATATCACTATTGTGGTGTTGAAAACGGCCTGCCTAAAGGCAGGGGTTTTGAACCCAATATATAGACAATAAAAAGCCACCCGCGCGGGTGGCTTTTTCTCTGAACCTGAGCCAGCAAACAATCAGTCGGTCTTCTTTTCAGCGGAGGCCGCAATCTGAACGATGACCGGGCCGACTTCACCCTCACACTTAGCGTGGGAGAGGTCGCAGATGGGGAATTTTTCGGACTTATAGCAGCGGCAGAGCATGATCTTTTCGTCGGGTTCGATGGTGACGATGTGGCGAATGTGTCCGTTCTTTTCAGCAGAGGTTATTTCGGGCATTAGGCACTCCTTGGTGCAAGATAATATCGAGTATTTCTGAAGGAAAATTATAATGTATCCCAGCAAAAAAATCGCCGTTTATTCGACAGAATTAACTCCGGAAATCAGTAGCACCTTGCACAACCCCCTGACTGCCTAACATACTTTCCAAACAATCAAAGATTGCCACCCAAGTGTAGAACTTGTTTCAAAAAACCGTTTTCTCAGTGAAAACGGTTTTTTGTTCCTTTACAGGCCGCGCCTGAGCGCGATCAAAGTAATGTCATCTGAAACGGGGGTATCCGCGACAAAGTGATCGACCGCCGCCTCAATCTCATCCAGGATAGCTTCGGTGGTCTCGACGGTTGAAGAGGTCAGCACATTCTGCAAACGTTCATCGCCAAACATGTCACCGGCAGCCGAAAAAGCTTCGGTAATGCCATCCGTGTAGAAAATGAGCCGGTCGCCGGGAGCCAGGTCAATGCTGCGTTCGAACATTTCAGCGTGTTCGATCACACCCAGGGCGATACCGGTGCGGGTGAGTAGTTCCGGCTTGAGCGCTTCGACAACGCCCGCGCGCAATAACATGGGCGGATTGTGACCGGCGTTGGCGTAGGTGAAACGCCCGGTTTTCGGGTCCAATGCGCCGTAGACAGCGGTGACAAACATGCCCTGTTCGCAATCGGGATACAGCAGATCGTTGACCTGGCGCAAGGCTTCGGCGGGAGAATCGGTCTGCAAAACGGCAGCGCGGACGAGGGTGCGGGTCAGGGCCATGAAGAGCGCCGCCGGAATGCCCTTATCCGCCACATCGGCAATGAACAGACCCAGGCGTCCATCCGCCAGATCGATCACGTCATAAAAGTCGCCGCCCATTTGCAGAGCAGTGCGCCAGCGCGCGGATAAGCCCCAACCGGCTGGCGCGACGATGTTTTTGGGGATGAACGTCTCCTGGATTTGCCGGGCAAGCTGCACCTCGGTCTCCAGGCGCTCGCGGCTGACCATTTCCTGGTGAAAGATGTCGTTTTGAATGGCAAGCGCAATCTGTTGGGCCACGCCGTTCAGGATTTCGAGCCGCCGGTTGCGGAAGCGGCGCCCTCCCATCGCTTCCTCGATCAGCAAAACGCCGAAAGTCTCTCCTTTGAGCATGAGCGGCAAAGCCACCAACAGCCGGTCATCACTATTGGTAACGGAATCAAGTTCTTCGGGAGTGCAGGGGCCAACCGTCAGCCAATGTTCAGGCCCGAGGTGCGCATCCCGGCACATCACGATTTGCCCCAACTCCAACGCGCCATCCAAAAGCGGAAACTCGCCACGGTTGAAGGGCCGCCAGAGTGCCTCGCGCATCTCTATGGGCAAGCCATATTCCTGCGCCGGGCGCAGCAGCCCAACGGCGGCATCCCAGGTATAGATGGCGGCGCGCTCCACGCCGACCAGGATCGGCATGATGCGGACGATGGTCCCGAGAATCTCATCCAGCTCCGACAGGCTGACCACCGCCTGGGCCACCTGCAACAAGGCCGCCGAGGCATAAGCCTGTTCCTGCGAGGTATCATACAGACGGGCATTCTCAATCGCAACGGCGGCATAGCTGGCAAACGTGGTCGCCATGACGCGGGCCTCGTGACCGTAGCGCCCGGAAGTGTGGTGCGCAAGAGTCAGCACGCCCACCGACTGATCGCCGACACGCAGGGGCACGGCGATCGCCGAGTGGTCGGCGTCAAACCCGGCGGCCTGCGCGGAGGGGCCAAGGGGATCGGTTGGTTTGCGGATGAACGGCTGCCGTGAAAGCAAAGCGGTGCCCAGCATGCCGGTCGCTTCGGGGTAATCCTGGCGGGCACGTTCGAGCTCATCAGCGCGCGCGCCGTGCACCGCGGCGCAGTAGATATCTTCGTCATCGAGCAGCCAGATGGCGGCAATGTCGGAGGGCAGGTTGCGCTCCAGCTCAGTCAAAACCGCATCCAGCACCTGGTCAAGGCTGGCGCTGGCGGAAAGCAGCACAGCCACCTCGCGCAGACTGTCGCCGACCTGCCGCCGCCACTTTTCAGTAGTGTACAAATCCGCGTTGCGAATGGCCGCCGCAATTGAATCGCCCAAAGTCTCGATGATCAGCCGGTCCTGGTCGGAGAAAGCCTCCAACTGATCCGACTGCACATCCAGCACGCCGTTGACCTGTCCGTTGAAAATGAGCGGCACGCACAATTCGGAGCGCGTGTTGGCGGGCGGCAGCGGCGATGGAATGTAGCGCGGCTCTTCATCCACGTTATTGACCAGCAGCGTCTCGCCATGCCGGGCCGCCCAGGGGATGAGGCCTTCGGCATCATCCAGATCAAAAATATAGCCCTCCAGCGCCGCGGAACGCGCGCCGGACCCGGCCTCGTAATGAATTTGGCGGCGATTGGGGTGGACGGTGAATAGGTGCACATAGGGGAAATCAAAATGCGTGGTGATCAGCCCGGCCACTTCCTGCATCAGCTCGCGCAGGTTCAAAATAGAGGTGATTTGTTTACTGACTTCCCCCACCACGCGCAGCTGGCTGGCCTGACGACGCAAGTCGTTGTACAGCTTCGCGCCATCAATCGCCATCGCCACGCTGTCGGCCAGGGCGCGCAGCACAAGCATATCATAAGGGTGGAAAGCATTCAGCATGTCAGACTGCACATCCAGCACACCCACCACGCGCTCCTCGATCTTGAGCGGCAGCGCCAGCTCGGCCTTGGTCTCGGGCAGGCAGTCCACCAGGCGGAAACGCTGATCGGCGCGCACATCATTCGCCAGCAGCTCTTCACCCGTCATTGCGGCATAACCCACCAGCCCCTGGCCCAACTTCACATCAAAAGCCAGTTCCTTCGGGCTGCCCTGGCGGCGCGTGGCGCCCCCGGTGCTGGAGCGAAAAGTGAGTCTGTTTTGTCCGGGTTCCAGCGTAAAGATGCCGACATAATAATATTTGAACATGGACTGAATCTGGCGCGTCACCTTGCGGGCCAATTCATCGAGATCGGGTTCGTTGGCAATTTGCGCCGAAACCTTGCGCACCAGGCCCAACTGCCCCAGGCGCCAGCGCTCCACGTTGACACGGTGCCAGGCAATCAGGGCGATGGAGGCCGTGCGAGTCAGGCCCACCAAAAAGTCGATTTCGCGGCGCGAGAATTTCCTGCCGTCAAAGCGGCGGATTTCAACCACCCCGAGTCCGAAGTCCTCATGCCGCAGCGGAACAGCCAGCGTGGAGGTTTCTTCCACCTGCTTGCGGATGGTTTTTCCCATTTCGTGGGCCAACTGACTGTAGGGTGTGGGCGCTTCGGGGGGAAACAGGTTTTCGACCCAATCAGGCAGGCGAAAAGCGGATTCGTTCAACCAGAGTGTGACCTGCCCCGGGACGAGGTGCGCAGCCGTTTCGGCGATCAGGTCGCGTTGGGCGGCGAAGGTGGCGGCAGATATAATTTTCTCCCCCATGTCAAAGACATCCGCATAACCGGGCCGGGTCTTTTTGACAGGTTTTTGGCCGTGCGCGCGGCGTTTGACCATCGTCAGCACATTGCCGCGCCCCGGCTGGGTCTCAAAACGGACTTCATCCATCAGCTTGCGCATGAAGAACAAGCCCAACCCGCCGATCGCGCGCTCATCAAGCGGCGCTTCCAAGTCCGGGTCGACAATTTCATCCGCGTTGAAACGCTGGCCCTGGTCACACAGGGTAACCGTCAGCGCAGCGCGGGTGATCTCGATCGTAATCTCAATTTTGCCGTCGGGGATGCCTTCGTAGGCATGTTCAATGATGTTGGAGGCGGCTTCATCCACGGCCAGTTGAAAGTTATAGATTTCTTTTTCATCCATAACAGCCAGCCGCGCGGCTTCAGCAGCGAAGTCACGCATGGCGTCAAGATATTCAAATTGAGCGGGGAAAACCTTTGTGGTCATGGGAGCATGTTTTTAACGGTGGCCCGGCTGCGGGGCAGGGATCGAATGAGCCGTCCACGCGCGCCAAAAAAGAGAGAAAGCCGCCCAGACAGCGATGTCAGAGCGGCTTATTTTTGGAGAATGGCCTATCCGCGCGAATTACAGATTGCCGACAGCCGTGGTGACATCCGGGAAAATCCGAAACAGGGCGGTGAAACCGGCCAGTTCGAGCGCGGAGTTGATATTGGCTGGCACGCTGGCGAGCACGATTTCTCCACGATTGTAGCGCTTGCAATTGCGCTGGGCGGCAATCAGGGTGCGGAAACCTGCGCTTGACATGTATTCCAGGGCGTTCATGTCGATGACCAGCTTGAATCGTCCTTCTGCGGCAATGGCTTCCAGGGCTGCGCCCAGTTTGGGTGAAGTGGCGCTGTCGACGCGGCCGCTAACCGCCACCAAATCGCAGTGCTTGAATTGCTTGGTCGTGACTTCCATTGGGGCCTCCAGTAGATAAACGGATAAAAGTGTTATAAAAATTATATCACAGGCCCAATCCAAAGTATTCGCCGCCCAGTTTGAACCCGGCCACTTCGAGGCGCGGGTTGAACATGGGACGAATGCCGGTGGGCTTGAGATCGCCGTACACTTTTCCATCGGGGCCGGTGCGGGTTGGGTAGAATTTATAGATGTCGGTCTGGGTGACCACGTCGCCTTCCATGCCGCCCACTTCGGTAATCTGCATCACCTTGCGCGTCCCATCCGCCATACGGTTCATGTGGACGATCAGGTCGAGGGCGGATGAAATCTGCTTGCGCAGCGCCGCGAGCGGCAGGTCAACCCCAGCCATCAACGACATGGTTTCGAGACGCGAGATGGCGTCGCGCGGTGAATTGGCGTGGACGGTGGTGATCGACCCCGCGTGCCCGGTGTTCATGGCCTGCAGCATATCCAGGGTTTCGGCGCCGCGCACTTCCCCGATCACGATGCGATCGGGGCGCATGCGCAGGGCGTTGCGCACCAAATCGCGGATGCTGACCGCGCCGGAGCCATCGACGTTGGGCAGCTTGGTTTCGAGCCGCACGACATGGCGCTGCTTGATTTGCAACTCGACGGCATCTTCGATGGTAACAATGCGCTCATGTTCGGGAATGTAGGTGGTCAGGATGTTGAGCATGGTGCTTTTGCCCGAACTGGTGTTGCCGGTGATGATGATGTTCAGGCGGGCCACCACGCAGGCTTCGAGAAAACGCGCCATGATGGGCGTCAGCGTGCCGAGCGTGATGAAATCTTCGATGGTCATTTTGGTCTGCGGGAATTTTCGGATGGTGAGCACCGGGCCATCGACCGCCACCGGCTGGGCCACCACGTTGACGCGCGAGCCATCCGGCAGACGGGCATCGGCGGTGGGGTTATCGGCGTCGACGCGCCGCCCCAACGGGAGCAGGATGCGGTCGATGATGCGCATCAGGTGGGAAACATCCTCGAAATGGATATCCGTTTCAAAGAGTTCGCCGTTGCGTTCCACGAAGACCAACTGCGGGCCATTGACCATCACCTCGCTGATGGCCGGGTCGCTCAACAGCAGTTCCAGCGGCCCATATCCGATCAGGTCTGCCAGGGCGGCATCCACCAACTGTTGGCGCACCGGAGTGGCCATCAACTGCACCGGGCTGAGATTATCAAGCGTTTTTTCCAGCCAGGCGCGCACGTTGGTGCGGGTCAGATCGCGGACCGGGACGTTTTGCAGTGAAGGGGCCAGGGTCTCGACCATGTTCAATTTTAAGCGCAAGACATCCGCGTCGCGCAACGCCGGTGGAATGACACTCAGATATTGTTCCATCACACGCCTCCGATTTCCCAAAGTATATCAGAATGGGGCAAAATGGCGCTATTTTTCCCCACACGCGCGGATTGTAAGCAGGCTGGAAAGCGTTATGGTTCGTCATTGAAGCATTACGGCGCATCATTGAAGCATTATGATCGATCATTGAAGCATTCTGGTCGGTCATTGAAGCATTAATGCCGGTCACTGAGGGATTATAAGCGGTCGTTGAAGCATTCTGGTCGGTCAGTGAAGCATTATGGTTCGTCGTTGATGGTTCATGGTACTTGTTTCACCAACAAAACATTCTGGTCGATCATTGAAGCATTCAGATCATCCGCGCTATTCGTGGCAAAACGGGCTATTAAAAAACTTGGCGACCTTGACGCTTTTCTTGGTTTCTTGGCGGTTCTCATCCTCCAAAAAACAGGGTATCCGCTAAAAACCACGCGAGCGCAAAATTGCGGTTGACACAACTCCGGCCTTCGAGTATCCTTACGCACGTCCGGGCAGGCCCGGCGCGGCAGAACTCTACGAACCCCGCCAGGGCCGAAAGGCAGCAACGGTAAGAAGACGTTTCTGGGTGCCGCCGGTATCCTGCCCGGATCTTGATCCCCCCTGACAAGCAACGGCTTCATCCCTTATAATCTCCCCATGTCCCCACAACGCTGGCTCCTGTTTGCGCTATCGATCGTCATTGGCATCAGCCTGGGCCTGTATTACGGCTGGGAAGTCAGCCCGGTGCAATATATCGACACCACCCCATCCACCCTGCGCGCCGACTTCCGCACCGATTACACCCTGATGGTGGCCGAAACCTTCCAGAGTGAGCAAAACATCGAAAACGCCGCCCGCCGACTCGCCACCCTCGGCAGCCAGCCGCCCGCCCAAATCGCCACCGCCGCGCTCAACTACGCCCAACAAGCCGGTTACACCCCCGCCGACATCTCCCTGCTACAAAATCTCACCATTGCCCTGCAAGTCTGGCAGCCCGGCGCAGTCGCGCCAGGCGCCGGGAGCCAGCCATGAGTCCCAAACGCGGCTACTGGTTCCTGTTCACCGGACTGGTGCTTGGCCTGGGCCTCGGCCTGCTGACCGCTTGGGTCTTTGCGCCGGTCCAATACACCGATACCACCCCCGCCAGCCTGCGCGCCGACTTCAAAGACGAATACCGCGCCATGATCGCCTCGGCCTACAGCGCCACCGGCAACCTGCAGCGCGCCCAAGCGCGCCTTGCCAACCTGGGCGACGTTGATCCGCTCAAAGCATTGGGCGAACAGGCCCAACGCATGATGGCCAACAACGCACCCATGGAAATGACTCAGCGCTTGGCGGATCTGTCCGAAGCGCTGCAGGCGCAAGCTGCAGCCGTTCCCGGCCCAACCGTAGGACAAAACTCCCCGACACCTGCCACGCCGTCAAATCTGGCGAATGCCACTCCGGGCGACCAACCCACTCCCAGCGCCACACCCAGCGGCCCGGTCAGCGCCACCTCCGCGCCAGAGAACCTCCCCAGCCCCGAGGCGACCTCCGTTTCGCTGCCTTCCCCGGTTTTTACCTTTGCCCCGCGCCCCACACGGACATCCACCCCCACGCCGGGCAAGCCCTTTGAGCTTGCCAACCAGTCCACCTTCTGTGAAACCAGCCAGCCCGGCCTGCTGCAAGTCAATATCAGCAACAACGCCAACCAGCCCGCCGCAGGGATTGAACTGATCATCACCTGGTTTGGCGGCGAAGAACACTTCTTCACCGGTCTCAAGCCCGAACTGGGCAATGGCTACGCCGATTTCGTCATGACCGACAAGGTCGAATACGCGCTCAGCCTGTCCGCGGGCGGTACACGCATCACCGGTCTTACCGCTCCGCTCTGCATCGATGCGGGCGGCAGCGCCTACTCCGGCGGCATCCGACTCGAATTCAAGCAACCCTAACCCGAATGGGGAAACCACTTTTATCCACCAAGGGCACGAAGGAACACGAATATTTTCTTTACGGCTGCTTCGGCGAACTTGATTCGCTTGCCACAGAAATTAAGGCGCGCCACAGATCAACGCCGCGCAATTGCATGAAAAGTTCGGGAAAATTCGAGCTATTCGTAGCTGATCTTGGGTTTTGCGCTGGAGCGAATAGCTTTTTGTCATTCATAAACGATCAAGTGATTGTTGAAATACATTTGCCACGAATATCACGAACAAATCCGAATATATTTTTTACGACTCCCCCGGCGAACTTGATTCGCTTGCCACAGAAATTAAGGCGCACATCAGATCAACACAGATGAACGAAGATGTTTTAAAAAAATCCGCTTTTATCTGCGTTGATCTGTGGTTGAAATAATCCCAGCCTTCACAACCAGACAATTTCGCTTGCCATCTGGTCTGATACCAGTGCAGACAAAAACCTGGCCGACTCGCAAAATTGAGTCGGCCAGGTTTTGTTATTCCGTGAAATCCACGGCAAAAGGTTTCAGGGTCAGTTTTTTAACGCGCCTACGGCATCGGGTTTTTGTAGGCCCAATCATCCGCCAAAATAAGTTCAATATCCGCCGGGGCTGCCGCATCATATTTATTGCTGATTTGCACACCGCTGGTCAGGTTAAATAGCTGCTTGAAATACTTGACCAAATATAACCTGCCGCGATGATCGATGACCTGCGTGGCGGCGGGTTGGTAACTGGCGTTATCAACGGCCACCACGTTCAACCCCTGCGATTTCAGGTAATCAGCCGTGCGTTGGGCCATGCCCGCCACAGAACTTCCATTATAGACGGCGATCGTCGCGCCTTCCTGCTTGGCCAACTCAAGGGGATCACCGGCTGCCAGCGGACTGAGCGCGCCACTCGAGCTGAAAATTTCGTCACGCAGTTCGCGGATCTTATCCGGAATCGGCTTGAAAATGCTCTGATTTTCGCCTTTGACCACCACGTTATCGAGCTGCACCATGGTGTAGTCGATCACGCCGCGTTTGATATTCTCCGGCGAAATGTCCTTGGCCAGCATTCCCAGGCGCATGATCTCGTCAAAGGTCAGGTTGGTTTTCACACCGGTCTGAATATCAGCATAGATGGATGGCGCATTGGCCAACATCGTTGAAAAATTGGCCGGATCGAGTACCTTATCGCGCACTGCCAGGATGACTGCCTGCTGACGCTTGGATCGGTCGACATCGCCTCCGTCGGTATGGCGCTGGCGGACATATCCGAGCGCTTCCACGCCGCCCAACAGATGCGGTCCGGCTGAAAGCATGATCTTATCCGCGCCGGGGCCCATCGGGTCGATGATGATTTTCTTTTCCACAAAGACATTGACCTTGCCGATTTCATCAATCAGCTGGGTAAAGGCCCAAAACTCAACCTGGGCATAATACTGCACCGGCACGCCCACCACCTGCTCCACCGTGCGCATGGCCAGTTCAGGGCCGCCGCCGGGGATTTTGTAAGCTTCGCCGTTATAGTAAGCCGTATTAATCTTGGCATAATTGAATCCGGGAATATTCACCCACAAATCGCGCGGAACGGACATCATCCCGGCGGTTTTGCTGACCGGATCAATGGTCAGCAGGATCATGGTATCGGAGCGGGCCGGGCCAACACGGTCGGGGCTGACCTTGCCATTCGGATCAATGACGAGTTCCGTATCCACGCCCATCAGCAGGATGGTAACACGGCTGGCGCCGTCCCAGGTGGGAGGCAGGGCGATATCCGGGGCTTCGGGGATGGGGGTGGGCAAGCCAGCAGGCGCTTCGGAAGTGGGCGACGTATCGCCGCTGAGGCTGACGCCGGGGATACCGGCGACCGCTTGCATGGTGACGGTGATGTAACGTACCAGCGCAAAGGCTCCGGCGAAGAAAGCAATCGCCAGAACTGCTACTATTATCGTTTTAATGGAAAGTTTGAATCTAGTTTTCATAGTTTTTCTTGGGAGCGGCGCAAGTGAGGGACGGATTATTCGGGCTTGAGATAGACCATCCCAACGCCGAGTTTTTCAAGGCCGAGACTGGCCCAGTATTGCATTAACGCGGAATCAGTTTCAAGGGCTTTCATCAAGCCGGGAATGGCGTTTGGATCTTTGATTTCAGCCAAAGCGCGGACAGCTTCCAACTTGGCGGAACTTTGTCCGTTTTTTAGCATATCCAGCAGCGCAGAAGTAGCCGGTATGCCAATCAAAATGAGTGCATTGGAAGCCAGCTTGGCGGTCAACGAGTCCGGGTCTGACAGCACCCGGATGAGCGGCGAAACGGCGGCAGGGACGGGGTGGTGACAGAAAGCCATTGCAGCGGCCTGACGCACTTCGTCAGATTCATCTCGCAGCGCGGCGATCAAGTCAGGGATGATTTCATCCACATTGGCAAACCCGGCCAGCGCCCGGATGGCCCACCAGCGCACATCGTCAATTTCTGTTTTTAACAGGGGTCGCAGAGCGTCGAGCCCGGCCTGCCCAAGTTCTGGCAGGCGAAGCGCGGCTTGTTCGGAACGCGCATCATCGCCGCTGACCAGCTCGGCGCACAGGTATTCCAGTTCGGTCATGCTAACGGGCAGGCGGGGGAACGGGCAGGTTTTCAGCCGCAGTTTTGACCCATTTATCGCCCTCGTCAATCAACATCACCGGGATGTCATCGACAATCGGGTATTTGCGGCCACAATCCTGGCACACCAGCCAGGTTTCATGCGTCAGGCTGAGCAATCCATCTTTTTCACGCACACATGCCGGGCAGCGCAGGATTTCGAGAAGTTCTTGAGAGACCATATATTTCTCCTTAATTTTGCAGGGACGGTGTCCGTCTCTGCCACGATGAGGCAAGATCGGCAAAAATTGTACCACGCATCAAGGGTTCTGCTGACACCAGCCCTTCTTCTTCAGGATTTTCTCAGGGTCTTTGACGTCCGGGCCGTATTCACAGGCGTCCGCCCAGGGTTGGTATTGGGTCATGAATTTATCCACAAACCAGATTTTGTTGTCGCGCATGACGATGCGGTTGAGGGTCACGTCCGCGCCCTCCGAAGCGTAGTCAACATGCTTGACCGAGCCCGGTTCGGCATCAGGGTTGAAGGTGATGGTGGGCGGCAACGCTGGGACAATATTCGTCGGGCCGGTGGTATCCCATTGCACGGTGCGGCCATCGGGCGTGGAAAAGAGCTTCCAGGTCAGGGAGCGCGTTTCCAGGTCGAAGAACGTTTCCATCAACAACCAGTAGGGCGTGTCATTGATGAATTTGAAATCGATCAGCGGGAAATAGACGGTGGCGTCAAACCCGGCCAGAGACGGATCGTCGCTGCCGCCCGGGCGTTGTTCATAATAAAATACGCGGTAAGCATGCGCATGGCGCTCCACAACCGGAAAGCCGCCGAAGAAAACGGTGCGGAACAGGGTGGTACTGACCTGGCAGACACCGCCGCCGACGCCCTTGATGGTCTTGCCATTGTAAATAATTAGCGCCTCGGCAAAACCGTTATCCAGGCTGACATCGCCCATGTATTGGCCCATCGAAAAAGTCGCGCCAGGCGCAACCAGCAGTCCCTGGAATTTGGAAGCAGCCGTCTCGATATTTTTCAAACGCGCTTCGCTCGAGCCCCAAAAGTACGTTGTCTGGGAACTGACCAGCTGCGTGATGCCCAACTGCTGACTGGTGGCCGTATCCGCCACTTTGGGCTGGGTGGTGTTGACACGCAAAAGCGCCGAGGATTGGCCGGTGCCAATCGCCTGCAGAATGTCATCCAGCGAACCATCGATATCCGTTTGCAGGCCGATCAAAGAGGCCTGGATGGGCTGCAGTTGGCCGGTTTCTTCATTAAATGTGAAACGCGCATCGGCTTCAGCGCGATTTACCTGCTTGGAAATGGATTCCAACAACGTCCGGAGTTGATTCCGATCCAACTGGACAACGTACTGTGACCCGGGGCCGGTTCCGAGGCGCCCGACCTGCAGCATGGGCGCCAATTCTGACGGCTGTATCTGCCAGGGACCGGGATCGCCGCTGCGCGCATCGGGCAGCGAAATGGTAAAAGGCCCAGAAAGCAGGCGCCGGGCGTCTTCCGCCTGCACGGACGCATCCATGACCTGCGGTTCCTGGTCTTGAATCGCCAGCGGCACTTCCCCATCCCGGAAGGCGCGCATTTGGGCGTGCAGGGCCACCAGTGTGGCTTCCAGATTCAGATGGCGACCCACCTGTCCGGGTTGGGATGCAACGTCCACGCCATTGATCACCAGGCTGGCTTCAACCACAGGTTTATCCACCTGTTGCGCCAGGCTTTGCAGATATAAATAGGCAATGCGCTGGTCAAACAAAATGACCGGCGGCAAGACCACTCCAACTTGCGCGGCATTCAACTGGTTGTTGAGATTCTCAAACCAGCCGCCCTCGCGTCCAAAGTCAAAAGCGAGCTGCGCCGAAGCCGCCGGATCGAGCGTCATGCCCAGTTGGGATGGAGTCTCGATCTTCACGTTTTGCCCATCGCGGAAAACGATCCGTCCGCTGGATGGGAAAGTCAGCGCCGCTTTGAGCGTGATCGCGGCAGCATCGCGTTTCATGCCTGAAACATCCACCCCGGCCACATTGACGCCGGGAAAAATGCGTCCGGAATAAATCACGCGGTAGCCCAGCGACAGGATAAAAACGACCAGCAGGAAAAACGAGACTCCCCCCAGCAAAGCGACAGCCATTTGAATCGCAACAGCACCGGTTTCACGGCGTTTTCTGGGAGCGCGGACAAAACGAACTGGGGTGGTGATGGACATAGGATTTTTTCTTTAACGCTGCCAGCGTGGCAGCAGCATCGGCGTTTTGGCTTTATAGTCGGCATAGGCTGCGCCGAAATCTCTCAGCAGCTTGCGCTCCTCAAAGTATGCGCCAATCACAATATAAATGGAGAAAATAATCCACAAAGCCAGGCGGTTGAGCGTCATTTCGGGCGAGAACCAGATAAAAATCAACCCGGCTGTATATAACGGGTGGCGGACGTAAGCATATAATCCGCCTGTGACCAGCTCGCCCGCTTTGGCGTCTTCATAATAAGGGGATAACTGCGCCAACCCGGCAAATTCCATCGGCCCGGTCTGCATCACCCCGGCGATCAGGGCGAAGACGGCCAAACCCTGCACAACCGTCATCAGATATACCCAAGGCGCCGGGAGGCTGTAAAGCACCCGGTCTGGAAACGTAACCAGCATCAGGAAAACCGGTCCCAGGCTGGCAATCGCAAAAACGTTATAGGAAAACCGATACAACCGGTAAAAAGCCGCCGCGCCAAAGAGAGAACGGACCGAATGCTTAAATCCATGCGAGGCAAGGATGGAATGCACCAGTCCCCACAAGACAGACGCGCCTATCAAATAGATTGTTCCCGTCATCATAACACACCTGTTTTCGAGCAATATGAGTCTCGCAACCCCCTCACTCCCCCGGATTATTCCGCACCAAAAGCCGGGAGCTCGTAAACATCTCCGCCGCCGCGAATCAGATAAAACGGCTGCCAGGCCACGCCAAAAACCTGCACATAAACGTCGCTTTTCTTGGCCACAATCGGGATGTCGCTGACCTGGTTGACCACCGCCGACCAGCGCTCGGTGGCATCCTGAATTGCCTGCGCGCGTTTCTGTTGAAGTTCCTGCAGTTGCGCCTGGAATTGCTGGATCGCATCGAGTGATTCGTCCACATCCGCCTTGGCTTGCTCAGTCAGGCGGCGCTTGGTGATTTGCGTGGTCAGGCTTTTCTTGCGTCCAAAACCGAGCAGCCCGGCGCCCAGTTCGGCCAGGTTGCCGCCTTCTTCCAGCTTGCGCTGGCTGAGAACGACCTGATCCTGATTCAATTCGCGCTGTTCGCGGCTGAGCTTATCATTTAACGCGGCAATCTGCCGGTCGATGGCTGCCGTCAGTTTGGCAATCTCGGCGTCGCGGCCCTGGCGGGCGGCATCCGAACAGGCGGTGCGAAATTCCGCGGGAGAAATATCCGGCCCGGCGTACACTTTGAGCGCTTCATTGGCGCGCACCGTCACCTGCGTGGTGCGGAAAACCCAGTCGGTGAAATCTTTTTCTAGCGCGGTCAACAATTTGGCATCGCCAAAGGGCGCATCCGGCGTGACAAAACGGGCCTGCGGCGAGGGTTGACTGTCCAATTTTTCCATGCCCGGCCCATCATACGGGAAATTTTCCCAGCGCACCATGCCACGTTTATCGAGCGTATCCACCAGCGCATCGCGCACAATTTCGTTGTCAAGCCCATAGCGCCGGTCAAAGAAACGCACCTTCGCCGAAGCCAGCAAAGTCGGGCGGTAGAGCACCGCTTCAAGACGCGAATCGACCGGCATGGGTTCGCCCGCGGTCTTGAAAGACTGCGTCAGGCTGTAGTTGACAGGCAAAAAATATTCAGAAATCCCGGCTGGAAGATCGGGCCGGGTCTGGCTGCCTTCCAGGTCGGGCGGCGCAGCTTGACGGTTGACCGCTGGAGTCTGACTCGCTTCCAGACTCTTCTCCGCCACGATAACGGGAACCGCTTGAAAGTGGGATAAGTCGGACTCAGCCGGGGCCGGTTGGACCGTTTCGGGGGCGGAATCCAACCCAAAAGCGACGGATTCGTCTGGCGCTTTTTCCGGATTCTTTGGCGCACTCGCCCCCGCCAGCTGATTCAGCGCCGGTATCTGTGGACGAGTCAGCGGCCCGGCCAGAAAATTCATCGTCCAGCGCGTCTGGAACAAGACCGGGCCGCTGGAGTGGATGTTATGCAGCAGAAAAACGCGCTTCCCAAGCGCCGAGATGATGTCGCTGTAGGCGTTGCGGTCGAGATCGGCGCTGGCCGCCTGCAGCCCATCGAGCAGACGGTTTTTGTCATATTCCGTTTGAAGCTTGCCGATAAACCACGACCCGGCATTGGAGAGCGCCTTGTAATCGACATCGATCGGGTTTTGCGTGGCAAGCACCAGCCCCACGCCAAAAGCGCGGGCCTGCTTCAGCATTCGCAGCAGCGGCGCTTTGCTGGATGGCATGCCCTTGGGCGGCAGATAGCCGAAAAGTTCATCAAAATAAAGCAGCGAACGCAGCGACGTTGAGCCGCTCTGCGTGCGCATCCAGGTTTCGATTGAAACGAGCAGCAGCGTGACGAAAAACATGCGCTCGCCTTCGCTCAAATGCGCGATATAGAAAACACTGTGGCGTGGACGACCATCCGCGGCAAACAGCAGCGATTTAATATCCATCGGCGCGCCTTCGCGCCAGGCCTGAAAAGAAGGCGATGCCAGGATGTTATTGAGCGTCATCGCCAGCACGGTGCGATCTTTGGACGAAAAAAAATTTTCCACCGGGAAGGCACCCAGTTTTTCAAAAGGCGGCGTCTGCACCTGCAGAATGAGTTCGGTCAGGTCGAGGCTTTTGCCGTGGCTCCAGGCATATTCAAAGATGTTGGAGATGAGAATGTGCTCGCGTGAGCGCAGCGGATCGATATCGTCATAGCCCACCAGGCCCAGCAAGGCGGTCACCGTGCTGGAGATTTTCTCGCGCAAAATTTCCTTGTTGCCTTCCCACGGCAGCTGCGGCGATTCGAGCGAAGACAGCACGCTGATTTGCAATCCGGCATCCGAGCCGGGCGTATAAACGGCATACTGGGCGGCATTCGCCAGCGCGCGCATACGTTCCTGATCGATGCCCCAATCAGCCAGGCCCTGTTTCCATTGGGCGGCGGTTTCAGCGGCGGCAGTTTCCACCGCTTTGCCCTGCCGCCGGATGGTATCGGCGTCCAACCAGGGCTGGAAATCTTGCGGAGCCAGGTCGGGAAAATGTAAAAGTAGATTGGTCAGGTCGCCTTTGGGATCAATCAAAATGGCGGGGATGCCCTGTAAAGCGGCTTCTTCCATCAGCCCGAGGCACAGGCCGGTTTTGCCGGACCCGGTCATGCCGGTGATGACGGCGTGGGTGGTCAGGTCAGTGGGATCATAAAATAAGGAATCATCGCTCGCGCGGGAATTTTTAAGATCATATTTGCGCCCAAGATAAAACTGATCTGTCATGGCAGGCTCCTGATAAAACAAGAAACGCAAAACGAAATGGGGCCGCGTTTTACGTTTTATTTAGTACGAATTTACTCTGATTCGCTTAAAAATGCAAGCAGTGTAGAACATTTGAACGAAAAAGCGGGGCGACTGTAAAAGTCGCCCCGCCGCTGATCTGCGTTCAACTAGCCATCGTGGTCATCACTAGAGGATGATCCCCCATCATCTTGATGGCTGGAATCAGAACCACTACCGCCCGAATCGGAGCCGCTGTTGGAATCAGAGCCACCGCCGCCCGAATCAGAACCGCCACCTGAATTGGAATCGCTGCCCCCATCGTTGGAACCGGAATTGAAGTGCTCCGCACGAGGTGTTGCGGCACTATCGAAATAAGATTCGTTTCCATCTCCGGATTTTTCGGAGCCGTTGTCATCTTTCGTTCTTACGCCGCTGGAGCCGCTTGAATCTTCCCCGGCTTCGGAGGACTGCGATTGCCCGGCCTCGGGCGTCTCTTTCTCATCAGACCCGTCGCCCGGCAAAGCCTGTGGAACCGGCGTAACAATCAGCGCAGACGTGGGCGTAGCCTGTGGCGCAGAAATCAGGATAATTTGACTGGCCTTAATAATGCCATCATCCGTCTCACCGACAACTTGAACGGTGGCGCCAAGCATAATTTCGCCTGTAAAAACGGTTTCGCCTTCAATCGCAATGCTCAACCCGTCAATCACCAGAATACCGTTTTGCTGACTCTGCACAACCCCTTGAAAGTTGACCAATTCCATGCGCTTTTCGGAGTAAAGTTCTTCAATTTCCTGCACGCGCTCGTGCTCGAATTTTTGCTCCAGCTCGACCTTGGTTTGCGGGTTAAAAACAAACACCAGTTGCACTCCTTCCCAGCTGCGCTTGACCGGGTAAAGCTTGTCGCCGGGCAGCGCCCCATTCGAGGCATTCACCAAACCGGTACCACCCGTCAACAAGAAGGAAATCATCAAAGCAGTCGTCACTGCCAGACGGTAAAAACGGGTTCGCGAATAACCTTTTTTGAGCCAGAACGGCAAAATAGGCGCGGCGTTGCGCTGTTCGCGCATTTCCGCGGCAGCCTGCAAAACACGCGCCTTGCCGCGCTGCGCCACACCGGCAGGGACTTCCGTCACCGCCAAGCTGCGCGCGCGAACAGCCGCAATCAGGATGGGACGAAGTTCCTCCGCCAGGGCAGGATAGCGCACCAGGCAGGATTCTACATCCAGCCCCTGATCGAGGGCTTGCAGGGAATTTTCGAGGGCGTCAATAAAGGTATCAGTTGTCATAGTGCTTCTCCCAACGCGCGATTGAGCGCGGCGAGGGCACGAAATTGAAGTTGCTTCACAGAATTAACATTTTTTTTCATCAGACCGGCTGTTTCTTCAAGGGAATAACCCTGACCGAAACGCAGTGTCACCACATATTGTTGTTCATCAGTCAGCATGGACATGGCCTTTTTCAAGTGCTTGTCACGCTCTATTCTTTCATAATCCTGCGACAGGTGTGGAGCTTCATCGGGCAGAGTCTCAGGTAATTCGCTCTCAGGTCGACGATATGCTTTCCGCAGGTGGTCTGTCACAATATGAGAAGCTGTCGCCAACAACCAGGCTTTCAGGTTGGTCTGCGGGCCGCGCCCGGATTTGGTCGCTTCGAGCAGCCTCACAAACACGTCGCTGGCAATATCTTCGGCAAGATGTTCATCATTAAGGCGATAACGTACAAACCGATAAACTTCTGAGAAGTAGCGGTCGTATACAGCGCTGATGGTTTGTTGGTCCAGGCGCTGTAAGCCTTCGAGTTCGTTCTGGTCTGGGATTGGCATGAAATGCGATAATATCGATTCCGTTTATGGATTTGTCAAGTATACCATCGCATCTTTCCTGCTTTCTCCCTGCCAAATTGCTGCGGCAGGGAGAAAGCGGATATCCTTTAATTAGTTGCCACTGCCAGACGAACTGCTATCACCTTACTAATGATCTTCGCCACCAGATGAACTGCTATCGCCATGATCTTCACCGCCAGAGCTGCCGCCGCTCCCGGAGTTGTCATCCGGTTTGCTGTCGCCAGATTTTTGGTTATCTTCGCCGGAGCTATTATTGCTCCCGGAATTATCATTGGATTGGTGGTTATCATCAGACTTTGCGCTGCTGGCGGAGCTGGAAAAACCGCTTGAAGATGAGGCGCCGCCAGCACTCTGGGATGAAGACGAACTGCTCGATGAGCTATTATCCCAACCCAGCGTGGCGCCCGCCGGAGCAACTTTCATTTCACGGATAGTGAAGGTGCCATCAGGGTTGGGGATCAATTCCACTTTTACCAGGTCGCCAACCACCAGGCTGGCGCTAAACTCACTGGCATTGGTCACGATAAAGGTCTGTCCGCCAATCGTCCACTGATTGCCGCTGATGGCTTCCACCGCACCGACAAATTCCGGCCCGGATTGAGAAGAATTGGAAGATGAGGCGCCGCCAGCACTCTGACCGGAAGAGGCGCTGCTCGACAAGCTATTATCCCAGCCCAGCGTGGCGCCCACCGGAGCA
Source organism: uncultured Anaerolineae bacterium (assembly GCA_903838415.1). GTDB lineage: Bacteria > Chloroflexota > Anaerolineae > Anaerolineales > Villigracilaceae > UBA5195. The sequence goes on from CAILYI010000211.1 coordinate 29,032, forward strand.
ACTTTCATTTCACGGATGGTAAAGGTACCGTCCGGATTGGGGATCAATTCCACTTTTACCAGGTCGCCAACCACCAGACTCTTGCTAAACTCACTGGCATTGGTCACGATAAAGGTTTGCCCGCCAATCGTCCACTGATTGCCGCTGATCGCTTCCACCGCACCAACAAATCCCGGCCCGGACTGAGAAGAACTGGAAGAACCTTCTGATTCCGAGCTATTTGACTCACTGGACGAGGCTTGAAAGGCTTCAACCCCTTCCAATTTAACCAGGCCATCAGCGCCGACAGTGGCGCTGAATTGCACAGAATCGCCAACCGCGAAACCAGCCAGCAAGCTGGCGTCAGTCACTTCAAAAGTCTTCCCATCGACGGTGATCTGATTACCATTGATCGCTTCGATGGTTCCGGCAAATTCCACCTGGGTGGAGCCATCACTCTGGGCGTTGGCTTCTGCCCCGGCAGGGAGCGCAGCTCCACACCCTGATAACAGAATGCTGATAACAATAAGTACTGCTACAAAGATGTTCCGCGAGTTTTTCATTCCCTGTCTCCTGAAAATAAAATTAGATTTGATAGTACCGGGGTACCAAACTCTTGTTACACCCTATTAGTCGAAGATATACGCTAAAAGTTACGGAAATGTCTAAATTGCTTTTCGAAACCTGATTAAATGAAAACGGGATACGCGCCACTGGCGCATATCCCGTCAAAGACTGGTTTCAGTCAAACTTATTTCTGCGCTTCAGCATCCACGCGGCGGAATTCGGCCAGATATTGTGAGGCGATTTGCCGGTCAAAGAAAATGGTCACATTCTCATCATTGGTTTTCTCGGCGCTGGCGCTGAAGTTGTACGAACCGGTGACGACAATTTCCTCATCAATAATGAAGACCTTATGGTGCATCTGCCCGGAATTTCCATCCATGTAGACCGGTAAACCTGCCGCGCTAAATGGATCAAATTCGGTGCCCTTGTTTGATTTAACCTGGGCTTCCTCCATCACGCCCGCCACGGTCAGGCCGTCCTGGGCTTTTTGGCGCAGAATTTCGCCGAAATCATCAGCGGTAAAGGAGTATGCCAAAAAGTAGACGCTTTTCTGCGCGCCGCGCAGCAGTTCAGCCACCCGTTTGGCAACGTGGTCGTCGGGAGAAAAATAGACTTCCAGTGGAACACCGTCAATCGTCAGGCGCGGATTGGGCGTAGCGGCGACCGCATCCGGGCCGAAAAAGTCTTCCGTGAACATTTCTTCAAATTCAACGGTGTAATCTTCAGCCACTTTGGTCGAGCGAATACGGACCAGGTTGTTATTGTCATTATAGGCGCCCGAGGTCGTGAAATTCATCGAACCCATCCACACTTCAGCGCGATCAATGATGACGAATTTATCGTGCATCAAGCCTTCGCGCCGGTCACCAATCATCGGAATCCCAGCATCCTGAACCGCTTGTGGCACGGAATTATCCATATTGCTGCTTTCCATGACCATCCGCACCTGCACCCCACGGTCATGCGCACGGATTAACGCATATTCCACCGATGTCAAGCTCAGGCTGTAGGCTGCCATATCCACCGAAACGCGCGCAGCGTCAATCGCCGCAACCAGCGGCACATCCGGTCCGCCCTCCTCGCGAGCGCTTTCCGGGTTGAAGGGATCGGTAAAATAAAGCTCGTAGAACGGACCACGCACGCCATATCCCACCTGCATGGGGATTTCGCTCAAGCCGTCCTGGGCGGGAGCGCCGGAACTGGAAGCGGAGCCCGCTTCCGTGGGCGCTGCCACGGTGACGAGACCGGGCAAAGTTGACGGGTCAGACTCACAGGCCAGGACGGCCAGAACAAGCGCTGTCAGCGCCAGGGAATTGGCCAAAAGCGCTTTGTTGTGAAAAATTTTCATTTTCTCTCCTCAGAATACCAAGACCGGGATTTGCTCCCGTCATTTTATCAGAATGTATGTTCTAAGGGTATGGCCGCGGCAGAAGCCGTGGAAATTGTCCACTGGGAGCAAGCCAGCGCAATAGACGGAGTATAATCTCCCCCCATGACCACCAACGCTTCCGCCGCCAACCGTCAGATCGCCCGCGCCGCCGGGACTGTGATGCTGGCCTTCGTGCTGAGCAATCTCGTCGGGCTGATACGCCAGGTGCTTGTTTCGCGCGCCTTTGGCACCAGCAGCAGCATGGATGCCTTCACCGCGGCTGTCCAAATTCCCGATGTGCTTTTTAACCTGCTGGCTGCGGGCGCCCTCTCCTCGGCTTTTATCCCCACTTTTGCAGGCCTGTTGGCCAAAAATGAGCGCGATTCAGCCTGGAAGCTGGCCTCGGCAGTCACCAACCAGGTGATTCTGGCGCTGACGCTTGTCAGCGGGCTGGCGGCAGTTTTTTCACCGCAAATTGTGCGCCATGTTATTTACGTCTTCAAACCCGAACTCGACCCGGCCCTCCAAACCCTGACCAGCGACCTGCTGCGCATCACCTTAATCGCCCCGACCATTTTCGGTGTCAGCGGGATCCTGATGGGCATCCTGAACACCCATCAGAAATTCTGGATGCCAGCGCTGGCGCCGGTTTTCTACTGGCTGGGCTGGATTTTGGGGTTGATTTTCCTGGTGCCAACCCTGGGCATCTCCGGCCTGGCCTGGGGCTACATTATTGGGGCGCTGCTCCATCTGGGGATTCAAATTCCGGGGCTTTTGCAGCTCGAAGGGCGGCGCTATACTCCCGCCCTGGACCTGGGAAACCCGTCCGTGCGTGAAGTCGGCCGCCTGATGGCGCCGCGCCTGCTGGGAGTAGCCGCCGTCCAGATCAACTTTGTCATCAACACGATGATCGCCGCCGGGCAGGGCGAGGGCAGCCTGACCGCCATCAGCCTGGCGCGCATGGTGATGACCATGCCGCTCTTTGTCATCGCCCAGGCGATTGCCACCGCCGCCCTGCCGACTTTTTCGGCGCAGGTGGCGCGCGGAGAACAGAACGAGATGCGCACTTCGCTGGCGGCTACGCTGCGCGGGGTGCTGCTGCTCTCCATCCCGGCCACGGTTGGGCTGATTCTGCTGCGCCAGCCGGTGACGGCCATGCTCTTCCAACGCGGCGCCTTCAGCGCTGAATCGACTGAAATGGTTGCCTGGGCGCTGCTCTGGTATACGGCCGGACTGGTGGGCCACGCCATCGTTGAGATTCTCTCGCGGGCTTTTTATGCCCTGCACGATACGAAAACCCCCGTCAGCGTGGGCATGGCAGCGATGGGACTGAATGCCGTTTTCAGTTTCGGATTCGCGGCGTTATTCTCGTCAATTGGCTGGAGGCCGCACGGCGGGTTGGCCCTGGCCAATTCGCTGGCAACCGCCCTCGAAGCGGTGATCCTATTCGCGCTGATGCGCCGCCGCCTGCAGGGTATCGACGGCGCCAACATCGCCCGCGGCGTAGGCCAGTTTGGGCTGGCGGCGCTGGGAATGGCAATCGGCATCTTGTTCTGGATGAAGTTGGCGGGGAGTCTGAATCCGTGGCTGATCGGCCTGGGCGGAGTAGCGGTTGGGGGCGTCGTGTATGGCCTGGGCGTGGTCTTGCTCAAAGTCCCCGAAATACAGAGCGTTTTTTCATTGATCAGAAATAAAATCTCCGGCAGTTGAACTGCCGGAGATTTTTCTAAATTTGACTATTTTCTGCCGCCGAACAAATCACCAAGCATATTGGCCGCGTCATTGGCATCCAGTTTGCCGTCATCGAGAGCGTTGGCGACCGCGCCCATGGTGCCCTTGCCGCTCAAAACCGCTTCCACCTGGGCAGCGATTGGCGCGGGCAGTTTCTTTTTGAGAAAGTCAATCACCGTATCAACCGCCGCATTGGCCTGTGCTTTCGGCAGGCCGGTTTTCTTGGCAACCAGTGCATAAAGTTCTTCCATTGTTCTCTCCTTTGATAAAAATGGTTTTGACGTGACGATATTCCTCGCGGATCGGCAATTTCAGCCAATCCACATCCGATAAAGAATGCCCACCACCAGCCCCAGGAAAATACCACCGACCACTTCCATGGGCGTGTGACCGAGCACTTCGCGCAGCTGCTTGTCAGAAATCGGGTGACCCGCCAGCAGCTCGTTAAACAAGATATTGATTTTTTCGGCATGCCGTCCGGCCTCGCGGCGCACCCCGGCGGCGTCGTAGATCACAATCATGGTCATGGCAATCGCCAGCGCAAAAATGGCCGAATTGAAGCCTTCGTGCAGGCCAATGCCCATCGTCACACCCACCATCAACGATGAATGGGAACTAGGCATGCCGCCCGCGCTAAACAGGTAGCCCCAATTCCAAACTCCACGGCGTAAATATTCCAACGGTGGTTTTAAGATTTGAGCCAAAAGCCAGGCCACCACGGCAGTCATCAGCGCATGATTATTAAATATTTCAGAAAATGACATCTCAAGCCTCGCCTTCAAAATCCGCCAGGTCATCACCATTCAGCTGGCGCACTTTCAGCTCGGCCTTTTGCAGCAACGTGGAGCAATACTTCGCCAGCGCCTGCCCACGCTCAAATAATCCGATCGACTCATCCAACGGGCGGCTTTCGCCTTCGAGCGCCGCCACAATTGACTCCAACTCGGTGAAAGCGGCTTCATAAGTCAATTCTTCCATTATTTTTGATGATGGCGACATTAGGACTCCTCTATGAATGATTCCTGGACTTTGACATTTAACGAACCTGCGGCCAAGCGCACGCGCAAATCAGAACCACCCGGAGCCTGTCTGGCCGTTTCGACAATTTTTCCATCTTTCAGGCGCATCACCACGGCATACCCGCGACTTAATACCGCAAGCGGACTGAGTGACTCCAAGCGACGGGTTATGCCCGCCAGGTGAGCGGAGGCGAGCGCGAGGCGCTGAGTCAGCGCCCGAGCGGCGCGGCGCGTAAGTTCATCCAACCGTTGAGATTCGGTCTGTAAACGGCGCGCTGGCGAGTAAAAACGCAGCCCAGCATTGAGAGATTCTAACCCCGCGCGGCGCTCTTCGATTTCACGATTCAAGACTTCATTCAGCCGCAATCTGTCGGCGCGCAGCGCACCGGCCAGATCGAGAATGGTGATCGGTGTGGCGAGTTCAGCGGCGGCGGTGGGCGTGGGCGCGCGCAAATCGGAAGCGAAATCGACCAGGGTAAAGTCAGTTTCGTGGCCGACGCCGGTAATAATCGGGCTTTTGGAGGCAGCCACGGCGCGCACGACGCGCTCATCATTGAACGCCCACAAATCTTCAATCGAGCCGCCGCCGCGCGCCAGCAGAATCACGTCAGGTTTGACGAGGGTATTTAGTTTTTGCAGGGCCAGCACCAGCGCGGGCGGGGCTTCCGTTCCTTGCACGGGAGAAGCCGCCAGAACCACTTCCGCCAATGGCAGGCGTCGCCGCAAAACGTTGAGCATATCCCGCAAGGCCGCGCCCGTGGATGATGTGACAATCCCGATTTTGCGCGGAAAGTTGGTCAGCGGACGCTTGCGCGCAGAGTCAAACAGGCCTTCCGCTTCGAGCACAGCCTTCAAGCGCATGAATTCGGCATACAGCGCGCCTTCGCCCGCCGGTCGCAGCAGATCGACAATCAGCTGGTATTGACCACTGGGCTCATACACGCCAATTTTGCCATGCACTTCAATCGACAGGCCATCCTGCAGGGGCATACCGCGTACCCGCAGAGCGTCCCCTTTCCACATCACACATCGTAGGGACGCTCCGGCGTCTTTAAGCGTAAAATAAAGGTGACCGGATGCTGGTCGTGAAAAATTGGAGATTTCGCCCTGCACCCAAACGTCCTGCAAGGCCGCGTCGCCTTCGAGCAGGCGGCGCACGCGGCGGGTCACTTCGGTGACAGTGAGACGTGGAATTTCGAACAGGGCGATCTGGCTCATGGTATGATTTCCTTAGGCGTACGTTATCAGTAGCATACCTTTAATGAATATTTGTGTCAATTGTATTCGCGAGAAAAATTTCAACGATGAAAGGATATGAAAATGAAAACCAACTCGAAACTTATCTCAATTCTGACAGGCCTGCTCGTTGCTTTGGCAGTCTTGTTGAGCGCCTGCAGCCCGGCCACAGCGCCAGTCCCCACCACGGACGTGAACGCAATCTCCACCCAGGCCGCCCTGACGGTGGTCGCCGGGATTACTCAAACGGCTGAGGCTATGCCCAGCAACACCGTGGTGCCGACGGCGACAATTTCGTTTACTTCCACGCCCGATGCGGCGGCGACCGCCACGGCCGCGCCGACCATGCCACCCGTGGCAACCCTGCCCGGCTCCAGCCCTTCGCCCATCCCGGTCAACCCGGCCACAGCTTTTGGCTGTTATAACGCTGCGTACATGGCTGATGTGACCATTTTGTATGCCCCGGCGTTTAATCCGGGCGATAAGTTTACCAAAACCTGGCGTGTCAAAAATTCCGGCAGCTGCGATTGGCCGAGGGGTTTTCAGATCATGTTCGTCGGCGGCGACCGGTTCGGAGCGAACACCACCACGATCAATCAAAAAGTCAAAGCCGGGGGTGTGGTCGAAATTTCCATCCCGATGACGGCGCCTTATCTGGCTGGAGTAGTCAACAGCAACTGGCAGTTGGCAACGGATATCGGCAAACCGTTTGGACAGGTGCTTTCAGCAGTCATTACGCTGCCAGAATCGGTCGTGGCCAGCGGCGGATGTTTGAACGCGGTCCTGATTTCAGACGAAACCATTCCCAGCGGCACGGTACTGAGTCCAGGTGAAAAATTCACCAAGACGTGGCTGATTAAAAATACCGGCACCTGCACCTGGACCGGCGATTTTAAGATTACCTTTGCCGGAAGCGACATGCTGAGTTCCGATACGACCAAAATTCGTCAAAATGTCGGTCCGGGCTCCAACGGACAGATTTCTCTCGCTATGGCCGCGCCCGGGTCCTCCGGAACGTATTCCAGCGCCTGGCAGTTGGCCTCCGATGATGGCACGCGGTTCGGCCAGATATTCTCATTTACCATCATCGTGAAATAGACCTTTCCACCCCGGAGGAAATCCATGAAGCGACTTTGGGCCGCTTGGCGCATGAAATATATTACCAATGCAACCAAAGAAACCGGCTGCATTTTTTGCAACGCTCTGGCAAAAGCCGACAACAATGTCAACCTGATTGTGATGCGCGGCCAGCACGCCTTTGTGATCCTGAACAAATTCCCCTACACCAGCGGACATGTCATGGTCGCTCCGCTGGCTCATCAGGCCACGCTCGAAGATCTGACGCCGGAAATCCGCGCGGAAATGATGGAATTATCGACGCGCTGCATGACGGTTTTACGGCAGGTCTATCAGCCGCAGGCTTTCAACCTAGGCGCGAATATCGGCGAGGCCGCCGGGGCGGGCATCCCGGGACACGTTCACATCCATATTGTGCCGCGCTGGAACGGCGACACCAATTTTATGTCAGCCGTGGGCGATGTGCGGGTTTTGCCCGAGTCGCTCGAAGATAGTTATCAGCGCATCAAAGCAGCCTGGAAGGCATAAAGCTCATCAACTTCAAAAAAACTGCCCGGACGATTTGTCTGGGCAGTTTTGCTTTCCGGGGTTATTCGCCAAGAAATATCAGCGTTTGTGTTGGAAGACTCCGGCGGGCGAAGAGTGCAAATTGCTTCTGGCTGGGTCGGCAATGCTGGAAAAATTCTCCGCCAGCAAGGCATTATAAATGGTCTCGTACTGTTTGATGGTATTCTCCAGGCCATGATAACGCGCCGTTTTCTGGCTGACGAGTCCCATCGCCTGCCAACGCTCGGGGTGATCGGCGAGCAGTTCCATGTAACGGGCCGCTTCCGCATCGTCGCCGGGCGTGAACAGATAGCCATTCAGCCCTTCAGCGACCAATTCGGGCAAAGCCACGGCATTGGCCAGCAAAATCGGCTTTCCACAGGCCATGGCTTCCAGGGAGGCGATACTCAACAGTTCCGCTTCGCTGGGCATGGTGAATATGTCGACGCTGTTCAGCAGCGCGGGCAAATCCTCGATCGGGATGTAGCTGGTAAAGCGGACGCTTACGCCCAGATTTAATTTCCGGGCAAGTTCTTCCAGTTTTTGCTGCGCGGCGCCTTTCCCGGCAATGACCAGCTGCACATCCGGGCGGTTGAGCCGCTGCATGGCGCGCAGCAAAACATCGATGCGCTTTTCGCTGTCAACCCGGCCTACGAACAGGAATATCTTCTTATCGAGTGCAATGCCATAGCGCTGGCGCATGGCATTGCGATCTACGCCCGGATCGGGATGGAAACGCTTCAGGTCAATGCCACAGGAGGCGGGGAAGATGGGGATGCGCAGTCCTTGCGCGCGCACCAGGGCAGCAGACGCGGCAGATTGTGCGGTGGCAATATCCAGGCGATTATAGACTCCCAGCATCCACTGCCACATGATCCACTGATAAACCGGCTTAAGGTTCGAGATGAGCGGGACATACGCAGCCAGGTTTTCGGGCATGAAATGATTGGTGCCGATCAACTTGACATGGTTGCGGCGGGCCACTTGAATGACGTCACGGCTGAGCGGGAAATGATCCTGGACGTGCACCACATCCGGCTGGAAATCGTCAAAAATCTGTTGCACGGCATTTTCAGAGAACAGGGAAAAATACGCATCCGGGTGAATCCAGTTCAGGTTGGCAGACCAGATGGCTTCAATGCGAACGTTATTCGCTGAATGCGCCTGATAGGCCTGTCCCTTTTCAGAAGGGAAAATGGATAAGACTTCGTGCCCGCGCCTGGCCAGGCCTTCGGCCAGATTTTCAGTAAAGATCGCCTGTCCGTTTAGCGCAGGATAATTAACTGTGCCTGCTATCAGTATTTTCATATTAAATCGCTCCTTTCTTCGTCATTGGACTGACGCCAATTTTAGAAGGTTTGCCGTCCGGTGCGCTTTGGCGCAAAATGCGACGGCTGATCCAAAAAACGAAGATGATAAACAAAACTGTTGCGGCAAGGATGACATATTCCAGGCCTTGTTCAACGCGCTTGATGGCCTCGGTGGCAAAATAACCAATCAACACCAATGAGCCGGTCCAGATGACTTCACCGCCAAAGACCGCCGGGAACCAGCGCCGCCAGGGCGCTTTGACCAATCCTGCCGCAATCAGGGATGGAATCATCAGACTCATCGAGAGTTTGGCAAGAAACAGGATTTTGGTGGCATGTTCGCGCATCACAGACTGCAGCCGCTCCAATTTTTCACGGCTGATGCCTGTCCGCCGTCCAATGCGCAGGAACCACTCGATTTTCCCGACATAGCCAAGGGCGTACCAAAGCGAATCTGCGGTGAGATTCCCGACAGAGGCTGCCAGAAAAACCAATCCGGGACGCATCACGCCAGCCGAAGCTGCCGCCGCACCCAGCAGTGTGGCGATCGGACCTTCAACAGCAACCATCAAGGCTAGTGCTAAATAACTCCAAGACCCCCATTCAGGGATTTGACCACTCTTCCAAGCAACACTAAAATTTTGCAAAATATCAAACAATGTATTCAATCGCTCGCAATTCCCTTTCTTTTTGGTACAAAGAGATACATTTATCAGTCTATCAGATATGCAAGCTGGCGCACATAAGTCTCCACACTTCTCCACATATTGACAACAATTCATCCATGCATGGCTAACTTCTATTTCTTTGACTAATACCAATACATGCAATTATTTACAGAAACGCAAGAAGTACCTTTGGGTAGCTCCCATCCGTTTAGAATCGTGGCATGATAGAGATAAGTGAGGTGCCATGAATATAAAAACCATCCTGTTTCCCGTGCTCATTCTTGCGCTCGTGTCGAGCGCATGCTCCGCCGTCATCACGCAAGCTGACCAACCGGTCGTTGAAAACCTTCAGGCCGCGGCCACCGTCGTCCCGACGGCGCTGCCCACCGCAACTGCGGAGCCTGCGCCCATCATGCAATCCGTCGAACAAAGCCAACCGGCTCAATTAATCTCCGCGCCGCTGACAGTCGGTCCCAACCCATCTGACGTGCCCGCCGGGTACAACCCGCTGACCGGCTTACCCGTCAGCGATCCGTCCACCCTGGAATTGCCCGCGGTGCTGATTTCGATTACCAACTTCCCGCCTTCGTCGCGCCCGCAGGCCGGATTATCCTTCTCGCCCTGGGTCTTTGAGATTTATATCGCCGAGGGCATGACGCGTTACTTGGCCGCCTTCTACGGCGATTTCCCCAAAACCATCAGCGCGGATGGCCAACAGGATGCCAACCAGCCGCCAACCGCCGAAGTCGGCCCGGTGCGCTCGGGACGCCTGCCCTACGTTTACATCCGCGATTTCTTCCAGAATTCATGCCTGGTCTACGCGGGCGCCACCTACCAGATTCGCGCCCGCCTGCGCGGCTGCGCCATGGTCTTCGGGGATGACTCCAGCAACATCAACAGCGCCATGCTAGACGTGACCCGCCTGCAAAAAATCGCTGAGCAAAACAAACGCCCCAGCGACGCTTTCAACTACACCGGTAACCTTTTCAACGCCACGCCCTCGGAGCAGGGCGCGCCCGCCAGCCTGATCAATGTCTATTACAGCCTGCTCAACCAGGGACAGTGGCAATATGATACGGCTTCCGGCGCTTACCTGAAACTAACCGACTTCGCCGATGGCTCCGGCAAGTTCACCCCCGCCACCGACCGGCTGACCGGCAAACAGCTGGCCTTCGCCAACGTCGTTGTGCTGCACACCGAACACACCGTCCTCAATCCCTACATCATCGACGTCAAAATGGGCCCCGGCGAAACCGGCAAGGCCACCATCTTCCGCGACGGGCAAAAGTTCGAGGCCTTCTGGACAACCATCAACGGCGAATACGAACAAACCACCGGCCTGCGCCGTCCGCTGCGCTTTGTCGACGCCAACGGCAAGCCCTTCGCCCTCAAACCCGGCCAAACCTGGGTGCACATCGTCACCAATCCCTCCGAAGTGCAGGATCAAGGCTCCGGGCAGTGGAAGCTGCGCTTCTACGCCCCGGCGGGCGCCAAGTAATCTCAAACCCCTCTCCACACGGAGAGGGGTTTTTCTATATAATGGAGAAATGAAACGACTCATTCTGCCCTGGCTGATCCTGGGACTATTGGCCTGTGCCTGCGCCCCAACCGTCCCCACGCGCGAAACCGCCCCACTGACTGCTTCTCCCACGCCATCCGCCAGCGCCACGCTGACACCTGCCCCCACCCCAACCGCCACCCTGACTCCCACGCCGCAGCCGCGTCTGACGGCGCTGCCCTCCGGCCCGGACGCGGAAAACTTAGCCCCCGGCTTCAACCCGCTGACAGGACTGCGCCAGCAAGACCCATCCATGTTGGAACTGCCCGCCGTGCTGGTTTCGATCAGCAACAGCCCGGTCACCGCCCGCCCGCAGGCCGGGACCAGTTTCGCGGCCTGGATTTACGAAATGTTCATCGGCGAGGGCGCCACACGTTTCATGGGCGTGTTCTACGGCGACCTGCCGCGCCGCATCCCCAACGCCAGCGGTGATTGCGCGCCCGCCAGCGCGCCCTTCCAGCCCAGCAGCGCATGGATTGGCAATCGCGTCTGGTTGGACGAGAACGGGGATGGCCGCCAGGATCCGTGGGAGGCGGGCGTTGGCGGGATTTGCGTCAGCCTGCTGGAGGCCGCCAGCGGTAGCGTCCAGGCCAGCAGCGGCACGGACTCGAACGGGTATTTCGCTTTCGACGCGGCAACGCTCTCAGCAGACAAGGCCTACCAGCTTGAGTTCAAACTTCCAGCGGCTTTCAGCTTCACCAGCCCCAACCTGGGCAACGATGACGAAGACAGCGACGCCGACCCCGTCACCGGGCGCAGCGCGCTCATCCATAACGGCGAGACCGGCCCCGGCTGGGATGCCGGTCTGATCCTGGTCAACCCTCCGCCGCCGGCCTTTTCCCCCTCCGATATCGCCCCAGATCGAACCTACGTCGGCCCGATTCGCTCGGGACGCCTGACGTACAACGACTTTGTGCGCCTGTTCCCGGCCAGCTGCCTGGTCTACGCCAGCGCCGGGGATGGCATCCGCCAGCAGCTGCAGGGCTGTGAGATCATTTTCGGCGAGCAGCCCGGGCAAAGCCCAAACACGGCCCTGCTGGATGTGGATCATTTGAAGGAGCTGGCGCAGAACAGCAAAATCGCCCGCCAGCCGGTCAATTATTCCGGGCATCTGTTTGACCCCGCGCCGCCCACCGGGGGCCAGCCCGCCGCCTCGTTGTGGACGTTTTTCCACGCCTTCGCGCAGTCTTTCTGGCAGTATGATGCGGTTTCGGGCACCTACCTGCGCCAGACGGATGACGTGGATGGCCTGGGCAACTTCCACGCGGATAGCGACCGCCTGACCGGGCGGCAGCTGGCCTTTGAGAATGTGGTCGTGCTGTTAGCCGATTACCAGGTCTTTCGACACGGGCAATATGACATTGACCTGTGCTGTGGCTTTGAAGGCTACGCTTTCCTGTTCCGCGACGGGCAGATGTACAAAATTCGCTGGTCGACCACCAACCGCGCCTGGGAACAGCAGACCGGCCTGCTGCGCCCAATCCACTTTGCCGGTGCGGACCGCCAGCCTTTCCCGCTCAAACCGGGTCGCACCTTTGTCAGCATTATGACGATCAATTCGGTTTTGAAAGACCTGAAGGATGGCAAGTGGCAGGCCTTTTTCGTCATGCCCGATGACCTGGCGCCGCAGAAGTAAGCGGTTGAACCCTGACACAGCTCATAATCCTTCACAGATGGACCATGATACATCAACGACGAACCATGAACCATCAACGATGGACCATAATGCTTCAATGATGCATCGTAATGCTTCAACGACGCGCCATAATGCTTCAATGATGAACTATGATGCTTCAATGGCGCAGGCGCATGGGTTTGTTCTGATGTAAAAGGTTGCGGTTTGGTTTTTGCGGGCCAGGCCAGGTCATATATGCAGGCAAACGCCCAACAGCGCTGAATTTATCCGATTTTGCGATAATTCGTAACGCCGTCTCCGAGGCGATGTTTGCTATATAATCTTCCCTTTAGTGGTGGGCAGTGATTTTCGCCGGGGTTCTCCGGCAGCGGTCTGGGTGGATTAGCTTTATTTCCCGATAAGTAGTTTTGTCTAAAATTCAATTATTTAAGCAGCGTTCGATGACGCTCAGTGCTTGCGGTATTTGGAATACCCTTATTCCTATCGCTACTCCGGTAATTTTTCTGGACGCTGGGCAAGTCTGCGAACGCAAACTGCGATGGCGCTAAAATACAAAACTGGTAGTGAATAACCAAGGAAAAAATTCATCAAATCAGGAGATTTATCATGTCCTTCATTTCGAAAATCAAACAGCAGCTTGGCATAGGTACAGTAAAAATAAAACTCGATGCACCTAATTTCATTACACTCCCCGATTTTAATAAGAAAGGAATAAATGGCAAGGTTATCCTGGAAGAACAAAGCAGCTAAACAGTGAAATCCATCAAGATTAATCTCCTTGAAAAAAGAAGATTGAAAGCAGTGCTGATAATAGCAGCTCAAGTAGTTCATACACAGGTCAATCAGTGGGCGGGGAACAAATTAAATTAATATGCTGGACAAAAATCGATGAGTCTTTTGAAATCAAACAGGGTGAAAAAAGAACTATCAAATTCACATTGAATCCACCCGCTGTACAATTAAGGCCTGATCCATTTTCACAAAACCATGTGATTTCAGCCGGAGAAATAGATTCTCCGATATGGTATGAAATTCAAGCAATCGCCGACCTCGACCATGTAACGCTAGATCCGACAGCCGCTGCAGGAATCATGATCCAATTTTAAATTGGGTTTTTTAGCCAAATGCAAAATTTCATGCGACTTTTTATCGAGTTGCAACAGTGCCTTTGTTAGAGTTATGCATCTGGCGTTCATCACAGCCGCCCAACCCAGCGTCCAGTATACGCTGGGTTGGGCGGCTGTGAGTTTTTCCTGCTTCCAAACTGAATCCACGCCCACCCTGCACCACTCAACATAAACCGTTGGGACAAAGATATAATGCATCCAGTCACGAATTGCGATTTTCATTTTTTCAATAAAAAAGCGCAATTTGTGAGTGACCGCGTGAGGTATCGTCATGGGGCGCTTACAATGCGTTCGTTGAGTAGGCAGGTTTCTCTGGCTACTGTTTCAAAACCAACAAGTGGCAACATCTGCTTGGGAAAATAGTTCTGACAGCGAACTGCCTTCGGTATAATAATATTATTCGGAGCTACTCAACCTTCTGGCATTTTAGAGCGCAGTGGCAATAGAATGTTTTGACATCTTTTATCCATAGTTTACCCATAAAAAGGAACCCTGCCATGTCTTTTCAAGCTTATCTCGACAACATCGAAGAAAAAACCGGCAAAACCCCCAATGATTTTATTGCGATGGCAAAAGAAAAGGGCTTTGACAACCCGAAGACAAAAGCAGGGGACATCGTTGCATGGCTTAAAGAAGAATACGGTCTGGGCCGTGGTCATGCCATGGCGATTGTTTACGTTATCAAGAATGGCGCAGAAATCGGGGATAAACACGTCGGGGCGGATGGAGTTCATCGTGACGAGTCGAAGGTTTTGAAGTTGGATGGGAAAAAGAAATAATAGCATTCGCCGGACAAGTGCGGGGCGTTGCCCACACTTGCGGAGAAGCGACCCCAAGCAGCGGATTCGGCGTCTGGCGGCTTTATCTGCCAGGTCCCGCTCTTGCCAGTACCGCCTGCCGTTAGCCTGCTCCTTATAAATTATTGATAAAACCAAGAGCGATAGATAAGTGAATATGAGAGAAAATGCCACTATGCCAAAGCATACCAATCAACTACGCAATCAAATGGAAGAGAAGGAAAAACGGGCGGCAGAATTAATCCTTGCCAACAAAGAACTCGCCTTTCAGAATGAAGAGAAAGAAAAACGGGCAGCAGAATTAATCCTCGCCAACAAAGAACTCGCCTTTCAGAATGAAGAAAAAGAAAAACGGGCGGCAGAATTAATCCTTGCCAATAAAGAACTCGCCTTTCAGAATGAAGAAAAAGAAAAACGGGCGGCAGAATTAATCCTCGCCAACAAAGAACTCGCCTTTCAGAATGAAGAGAAAGAAAAACGGGCGGCGGAATTAATCCTCGCCAACGAAGATATTGTTCGCCGCCTGCAAAACATTCATGCGCTGCATAAAATTGATCAAGCCATCGTAGGCAGCCTGGACTTGAATCTGACCTTACACGTTGTCCTTGAACAAGCTATGGCCGAGTTACATGTAAGCGCCGCGGCCATCTTGCTTTTAAATCCATATTCCCCAATATTAGAATTCGCCGCTGGTATTGGCTTTCGGAGTAAAGCGATTGAGCGTTCACGCCTGCGGCTGGGTGAGGGACTCGGCGGGCGCGCCGCGTTGGAAGAAAGGACAACGAGCATCATCAATCTGCCTGAGAACCGCGATCAATTTGTCCGCGCCCCGCTTCTGGCAAATGAAGAATTCATCACTTACTTTAGTACACCGCTCATTGTCAAAGGTCAAGTCAAGGGTGTTTTAGAAGTCTTTCATCGCTCCCCGTTTATACCCGATCAGGATTGGCTGAATTTTCTTGAGGTTCTGGCTGGACAAACCGCCATTGCCGTAGATAGCGCCACTCTTCTTTCTAAATTACAACGTTCCAATAGAGAGTTATTCAATGCATATGATTCCACGATTGAAGGCTGGTCACATGCACTGGATTTGCGCGACAAAGAGACTGAAGGTCACACACAGCGCGTTACGGAAATGACAATGCGACTTGCACGCGCTGCAGAAATCACCGAAGAAGAATTGGTACACATTCGACGTGGTGCGCTCTTGCACGATATTGGGAAGATGGGCGTACCCGACTACATCCTTCTCAAGCCAGATAAACTGACCAACGAAGAATGGATTTCCATGCGCAAACATCCCATTTTTGCCTTTGAATTACTGTCGCCTATTGCGTACTTACGCCCTGCGCTAGATATTCCATATTGTCACCACGAAAAATGGGATGGGAGCGGTTATCCACGCGGGCTAAAGGGCGAGCAAATCCCACTGGTGGCGCGTCTTTTCTCGATAATAGATGTATGGGACGCTCTTCGCTCTGACCGCCCCTATCGTCAAAGTTGGTCAAAGGAGAAAGTAATAGAACACATCCAATCACTCTCTGGAACTCACTTTGATCCGAAGGCGGTAGATTTGTTCTTGAAGATGATCAACGAAGATGATTCCGACTCGTTGTAAAATCAAAAGCGGCTTTCCTCGTACGATTGTCCAATGACTGACCAGAATGCTTTACTGATGAACCAGGATTCATCAACGATGGACCATAATGCTTCGTTGGCCTGGCGGCCAGCGGCCCTTCGGGAACCTTTGATTTTGCTTGCATTGGGGGTGGCGTTCGTTGTAAAATAATCTCATTAACGGTGGGCAGTGAGTTTGCCGGGTTTTCCGGCAGCGGTCTGGGCGGATTAGTTTTATTTCACGATATGTAATTTTGGTTAAACGGATTCGATTACTTGAGCAGATGCGATAACGCGTAGATGTACGCCAGGTCGGTTGTTTCGCGGAAATATTTCCAACCGGATGCTTTTCGACGGTAGCACCTGCAAGGATACACATTCGCCGCGTCCCTTTCAAGCACATGCTATTAACGTCAGCCGTTTGCCTATCAATGATAGAAACAGGAGTGTAAAACTATGACTACTGGCTTAAATAATGAAAAGGGAATCTCAAATACTTTTTCGCATTTTAACAGCCAAATACCTTTGCAAATAGCACTACTTTTCGCCCCACTCGCTTATTGTTTTCACCAGATAGAAGAAAGTACTGGCTCGTTCAGAACCTGGAGACTCAGGCATTTTCCAAACAACAATTCCCTGCCAGTTGAATATGTTTTTGTTATCGTAACGGCACTGACGCTTTTTCTAATTATTTTGTTCTCAATCCGAAAGAGCAAACCCACTGCCCAATTCGTTGTATTATTTCTCATGGCTACGCAAGTTCAAAACGCGCTTTATCATGTTAGCGCAGGGGTTTATTTCACGGATTATAGCCCAGGCACAATAACTGCTTTATTGCTGTATCTGCCCGTCAATTTCTATATTGTTACAAAAGCAATCAGTGAAGGTTGGCTCACCAAGTCAACCATTTTGGCTATTTTTATTTTGGCCGGGATCATGTTTTGGGCTTTCGAGTTATTGGGTCCTGCCTTGATAGCGATATTTTTCGGATTGGGGCTGGTATATGTAATTGCTTCAGAATTAAGAACGAATTCCCAGAAACAGAGGCCGCTTTAACATCTTTTTTGGCATGCTTGATTTATACGGACAAGTCCCGTTTGTTAAAAAGGTGCCAGTCATCTTTAAGATGACTGGCACCTGGCTTTCGCGGCGCGCGCGTAATGCTTTGTTGGTGAATGGTGGACGATGAACAATAATGCTTCACTGATCGACCTTTGATTTTGCTTGCACCGGGGGTGGCGTTCGTTGTACAATAATTTCATCAGTGGTGGGCAGTGATTTGGGGGGGACGGTTTTATTTCCCAGTAAATGGATAGACACCCAAGGCTGGGACGCTGTGCTCCAGCCCTTGCTTTTCGTCTTGCCCCCCGCATCAAACCTTATGTCATTGGACAACGAGAAAATCTTAGCAGAATTCAGACTGGCACATTCAAGCTTTTCTTACCCAAAGGAGCATAAAATGAAGAAAGTCTTGATTTTATGGGTAGCAGGCATCTTGCTCTTGACCGCCTGCGCAGCCCCTGTTTCCTCCAGGATGGTAATCACATTTACTGTTGACGAAAAATGCACAATGCAGGGACCAACTACAATCGCAGCCGATAAGGTTATCCCCGTGGACATCGTTGGAAATATCAAGGAACGCGGCAATATCGGTTTGGCAATTTTAACCCTTGACCCAGGCAAAACAATAAAAGATCTTCAGGCCCTGCAATCTGCGGACCAACCATCCTGGTCGCAAAAAATAGCTTTCTACAGCTTTCCATCAGACGACAAACCCTATTCAATAGATTTAAGCGTATCTCACGGTCCGATCTACTTCGTATGTTTTTATGATTCTCCCGTAACGAAGATAGGGGCTTTGGGACCGGTGGAAGTAAAAGAATAGTCGCGGCAAGGTTTCTGTGTTGAAGCCTGCGGTTTGGATTATTGTTTGATGGATCATAGTGCTTTACCGCCAAACCGTGAACCATGAACGATGAACGGTGGACGATAGTGCTTCATTGATCGACTTTTGATTTTGCTTGCATGGGGGGCGGCGTTCGTTGTACAATAATCTCATTAGCGGTGGGTAGGGTTTTTGCCGGGTCTTCCGGCAGCGGTCTGGGTGGATTGGTTTTATTTCCCGATATGTGGTTTTTGTTATTCAATTCGATGATTTGAGCAGATTCGATAACGCGCAGATGGATTCATTTTGTTTTGAACAGGATGGTATGCGGGGTCTGCTCGGTAACGGGCAGCTCTATCGCGATGGCGGCTGAATGCAGTATAGTTTTCCGATTTTTGTTAATCGAAAGTTAAAGGAGAAACAATGACCACAGTCAATGCAACTTTTCACATTCCAAAACTTATCGAACAAGGTTTATCAAATGGAACTTATGAACGAATAGGCGGGGTAATACGTGAAGCAAATTCTAAACAGATTGTTGCTTGGTTGCGTGAAGGGAGTGATGCGGGCAAGGTATTAGAGTCAGTTTTGCCGAATGTGGGGGCTGTGTCCGGCATTCTTAATCTGGCAGTTTCAACAATTGGCTTTGCTGTCGTTCTAAAACGCTTAGGAGTCATTGAACTACAACTTCAACAAGCTCAAGAAGTTCTCCAAACAATTGGTTATAAGATTGATTTATCTTTTTATGCTAACTTTCGTTCCGCGCTCGATTTAGCAATCAATGCTTTTACAATGGACAACTCTGAAAACCGCAAAATGAGTGCAATACAAGCGATTAATCGTTTTTTGGAAGCAGAACATCACTATACCAACCTCACAGATATAGAAATTAGCAATGGCAGTCAGGTGGCTGATGAATACTTATCAACATTGTGCTTAGCCTATGTTACTGAAGTGCGTTGCTATTTGGAATTAGAGGAGATTAATACTGCACGCCGTCGTTTGCAAGAAGGTATCGCTATACTTCGACCACGTTTTGAAAAGTATATCAGCACTTTATTGACATCAAACCCAGCTGCCTATTTGCACCCAAGCCTAAAGGAACAGGTAGGGCTAAAACGCTTGACTAAAGTTTATCAATGGTTAGAACCAAAGTTAGATGAGAGCGATGTGTTTGAATTGCAACGAGAAAATTTATTCAAATTAGCTCAAAACCCCAGTGAGTGGACAAATTCACTCCCACAAGCGATTAGTATACCGAAAGAAAGTAGTACAGCATTGGCAAATGTGTTTAATGGTTTAGCCAAACAATCGAAAAAGCTTATAGAGACCTTACCATCAAAGTCGAAAACGCACGTTAGTACTTCTAAAGCAGTAACGTCATCTTTCGAAACAGATATTTATGGTCGTTTGCCAGCAATAATTGAATTAATAGAAACGCTGGTTGAAGATGATAATCGTTTGGCGATGTATGAATCAGAAATAGAGGCAATACATCGGGTAGGAATGAGTTTTCAAGAGTGGCGGCAATTGACGCCTTCGTCTACTACCCAAGAAAATGGAGCGGATTTAATTTACATCACTATCTCATAGTCGAATTAAAACGCGCCCAATTATGGCCCGCTGGACAATTGCTCACCCTACCGCATAGCCCGCACTGGTGAGTGCATCGTATGTAATGGCGATTACATCGTATGTAATTGACATTACATACGATGTAACGGTCATTACATACGATGCAATGACGATTGCAAAGCATGCTACGACGTGGGAAACGTGTCAATCAGGCCAAAATGCCTGAATATCAACCCCAAACGCCAAAAAAGGAGAGGAAATGGCGAAGAATCAGTCAATCCGCATCCGTCCTTTCGTTCTGCAAAACGACATGGAAGCCTTCATCGCCCTGCAAGCCATCCCCAATTACACCCCCGCCAATACTGCCTACACCCAATCCACCCTGCAAACCAACCTCGATGCCATGAACGCTGCCCGGCAGTTGGAAATCAACACGCAAAACGCGCTGGATGCCGCGCGCGACGCCGCAGCCGCCGCAGAGTGGAATTTCCATAACGGCATGCTGGGGGCCAAAGACCAGGTCATCGCGCAGTTTGGCGACGACTCGAACGAGGTGCAGGCCATGGGGCTTAAGAAGAAGTCCGAGCGCGCCCGGCCCACCCGCAAGAGCGCGTAAACAGCTCAACACAAAATCCCGGTCTGCCAACACAGGCCGGGGTTTTCCTTTTTCGGGCCAGGTTTGACGCTACTGCAAAAACCTTCTTACCCACAAAGGGTGCGAAGGAATACCAAGAAAAATCTTTAATGCCTTTCCTTTGTGTCACTTGTGTTTAATAAAACCGCGATAATCCGTGGCGAAAAAAGCAATTGCACCACAGATAAGAGCAGATGAACGAAGATGTTTTTCAAAATCTGCTTTTATCCGCGTTCATCTGTGGTGAATAATCCCAATCGCATCACACATCAACACCAATGAACGCCGCGTTATTCGTGGCTGATTTGGGTTTCGCTCGTAGCCCAGGCCGCAAAACCCTTGCCCCGCAGAAGATATCTGAGCAGTATTAAGAAAGTTGTGAGTGCCCCGATTATAATTAGGAGGCCAAAGCAAGTCTCGTAACCCAACACCAGAGGAGAAGCCATGTCAAAAGAAACCGAAGCGGTTATCCTTTCCGCTGCGCGTACGCCCATTGGCAAGTTTCAGGGCGCACTGAGCGGAATCCCGGCCCCCAAACTGGGGGCACTCGCCGTCAAAGCGGCGGTCGAACGCGCCGGGTTGCAAAACCCCGCCGAAATCGACGAAGTCTTGATGGGCAACGTCATCCAGGCCGGGGAGGGCCAGGCCCCAGCCCGTCAGGCCATGATCTTCGCCGGGCTGCCCGCCAGCGTCAGCGCCACCACGCTCAACAAAGTGTGCGGCTCCGGGCTAAAAGCTGCCATGTTTGCCGCGCAGGCCATCCGCGCGGGCGACGGGCAGCTTTTTGTGGCGGGCGGCATGGAAAGCATGTCGCGCGCGCCCTACCTGATCAACGGACGCAGCGGCGAACTGCGCTATGGGCACACCCAGCTGACCGACGCCCTGCTGACCGACGGCCTGTGGGATCCCTTCGAAGATTGGGGCATGGGCAACTCCGCCGATTTCATCGCCGAGGAATACCAGGTGACGCGCGAGGCCATGGATCGCTTCGCGCTGGAAAGCCATCAGAAAGCGGTGGCGGCCCAGGATGCGGGCAAATTCAAAGCGGAGATTGCGCCGGTTGAATTGAAGGGGCGCAAGGGCGAGATTTCGCTGCTGGATACGGATGAAGGCCCGCGCCGCGACGCCTCGTTGGAAGGACTGGCCCGGCTCAAACCGGCCTTCCGTCCGGATGGGCGCGTCACCGCCGGGAACGCCTCCACGCTCAACGACGGGGCGGCGGCCGCCGTCATCGCCAGCCGCGCCTACGCTGAAGCGCACGGACTCAAACCCCTGGCGCGCATCGTGGCCTACGGGCAGGCCGCGCTCGAATCCAAGCGGCTGTTCGCCGCCCCGGCCCAGGCCATCCCCAAAGTGCTCGCCAAAGCCGGTTGGACGCTGGCCGAGGTGGATTTGATCGAACTGAACGAGGCCTTCGCCGCGCAAGTGCTGTCCAATGGCTACGAACTGGCCGATCAGGGCTGGGATTGGGCCAAAGTCAACGTCAACGGGGGCGGCATCTCGCTCGGGCATCCGATCGGCGCCAGCGGCGCGCGGCTGATTGCCACGCTCGTCTACGCCCTGCAAGATCGCGGCCTGCGGCGCGGAGTGGCCAGTCTGTGCCTGGGCGGCGGCGAAGCCGTGGCCATGGCCATCGAAATCGAATCATAACGACCTTGCACCGTCAAATAGGAGCAACCCATTGACCCCCGAAGAACGCAAACTCAAAATTGAACAGTATGGCGCCGGTTTCGCCCTGCTCGAAGAAACCCTGCAAAGCATTCCACGCCAGGCCTGGCAGTTCAAACCCGCCCCAACCGAATGGAGCATCCACGAAATCATCATCCACATCGCGGATAGCGAAACCAACGCCGCTTTGCGCGCGCGCCTGCTGGCGGCAGAACTAGGCCGCCCGCTGATGGCCTACGATCAGGATAAATGGGCCGTGGAACTCAATTATCCCCAACAGGATGTGGAGGACGCCCTGCAATTGACCAAATACGCCCGGCTGACGACCTACAAATGGCTAAAAACGCTGCCCGAGGCGGTCTTTGACCACAGCGCCCTGCACCCTGAATATGACAAACCCTACACCTTCAACCTGTGGTTGAACATCTACGCCGGGCACATCCCCGGGCACGTCGAACAGATCAAGGGCAATTACGCCGCCTGGAAACAAGCCAACGGCTAACTGGCCTGGCTCTCAACCACCGTCCGCTCCAGCACGAGAAAGGTTGGTAATCTGATGTCTGAAGTTTTTGACTATGTCATTATTGGTTCGGGGTTTGGCGGCAGCGTTTCGGCGATGCGCCTGTCTGAAAAAGGCTACAAGGTGCTGATCCTTGAAAAAGGCAAGCGCTTCCGCGACCAGGATTTTGCCAAACGCAACTGGCAGTTCTGGCGCTACGTCTGGATCCCGGCCATACGCGCCTATGGGATTCTGCAAATCGGGATTCTAAAAGGCGTGATGGTGCTGCATGGGGCGGGTGTGGGCGGCGGTAGCCTGGGTTACGCCAACGTACTGGAAGTGCCCACCCCTGAGACCTTCGCCACCCCCGCCTGGAATCAAACGCTTGCCTGGGGACAGGCGCTCGCGCCGCACTACGAAACCGCCCGCAAGATGCTCGGCGTGGCGCGCAACCCCAAGCTGTGGACAGCGGATAACGTTCTCCAAAAAATGTCAGAGGGACTCGGCATGGGGCACACCTTCCGCGCCACCGATGTGGGCATTTATTTTGGTGAGGAAGGCAAAACCGCCCCCGATCCGTTCTTTGGCGGAGAAGGGCCGGAGCGGGCGGGCTGTCAGCACTGCGGCGGCTGCATGGTGGGCTGTCGCAACAACGCCAAGAACACCCTGCCCAAAAATTATCTCTATTTCGCCGAGAAACGCGGCGCGCAGGTGCTGGCGGAAGTCGAAGTGGTGGACGTGCGTCCAGTTGACGGCGCTCAAAGCAACGGGGCGCGGTACCAGGTCACCTGTCAGCCTTCGACCCGCCTGTTGAAACCGAAGCAGGTCATCGCGGCGAAAAATGTCATTTTTTCCGCGGGCGTGATGGGTAGCATGAAACTGCTGCTGAACCTGCGCGATGTCAAAAAGTCGCTACCCCGGCTCTCTGAAAAACTCGGCAACATGGTTCGAACCAACAGCGAGGCGCTGCTAGGCGCGATTGCGCGCAAGTCGGATATTAATTACTCGCAGGGCGTCTCGATTTCGTCCATTTTCAACGCGGACGAAATCACCCGCATTGAACCGGTGCGCTACCCCGATGGCTCCAGCCTGATGCGTTTCATCTCCGCCCCGCTGATTGACCTGGAAGCCGGGATTTTTCGCCGCCTGGTCGATACACTAGCCTGGATTGTGCGCCACCCGATCGATTACGCCCGCACGATGATTCTGCCGGGCTGGGCGCACAACGCCACAATTTTGCTGGTGATGCAGCACGCCGATAACCGTCTGCGCCTGCGGGTGGGGCGCAGCGCCTGGACGTTGTGGCGCAAGGGCCTGGTGACTGAACCGGAGCCGGGCTATGAGATCAGCGCGCAGGTCAAGGGTTCGCACGAACTGACGCGTGACTTCGCGGCGCGCACCAACAGCGTCCCAATGGGCTCGCTGGGCGAAAATCTGCTCAACCTGCCGACGACGGCCCACATTTTGGGCGGCGCGCCGGTGGGCAAAGACGCCAGCACGGGCGTGGTGGACGACAAGTTCGAAATCCACAATTACCCCGGCCTGTTCATCATCGATGGCTCGGTGGTGCCCGCCAATCCTGGCGTCAACCCGTCGCTGACGATTACAGCGCTGGCCGAATACGCCATGTCCAAAATCGAGCCGAAGCTGGCCTGAAAGATGGACATCCCCGATCTCATCATCACCGAAAGTCAACTGCGCCGCAACAACGGTGATCGCGGCGCGCCCAAATGGATCGCGCACAACGGCATTGTCTACGACGTGAGCGACTGCGCGCGCTGGCGCAAGGAGATGCACGAAAACCTGCACTTCCCCGGCCAGGACCTGACTTCCGAGTTCCCGGATGCGCCGCATAATGAGATCGTGTTCAAGAATCCCTGCGTCAAAACTGTCGGACGGCTGAAAAGCCAGTAGCAAGCCATAGAATCAAACAGCGCTCCGGGTTTCCCCGGAGCGCTGTTTGATTCTGACGGATTTTACGCACCCTGCAAAAGACTCAATAATTTTTCCAGCATTTCGGAGCGGTAATCGATGGCGGCCTGCACGTTTTCCTGGTGCATTTCGTTGACAACGGTATCGACCACCAACACGCCATCTGGGCCGGGTTTCATCGGCAAAATGGATTCGCAATCGCCATCGAGCTTGATGATGGTGCGCGCCGCCAGTTTGGATTGGTCAGGGCCGGAGCCGAGTTCTACATAGCGAGTTTCCACCGTCATGGTGGCGACATCTTCGACATACTGCGCAACTTTATCGGCTGCGTTTTTGAGAGCTTCTTTTAGTTCGGGGCTGGTTGCCATATCGTTCTCCTATAGCGTTTGAATGGTGCCCGGTTTCTGCACGGGCATGGTGCCCGGTTTCTGCGATAGTGCCGGTTCTAGCACGGCCCGGGCATGGATTGTAGTTCTTTGGTTTGTTTCAGGATTTTTATCACATACTGGTACATCGCGGGGAGCGCCAGCACCGCCCCGCCCGGTGTTGCCATCAGCACCGCCATCTTGGCCGCGCCGCTCGTTACCGTTACGAACAGGCGCAAACGCAGGTTGCGCGTCTGCGTGGTGATGTAGAGCGCGCGCTGGTGCAGCGCAATCTGCTGGTCATTCACACTTTCCGTCCAGACAGTCTGCGCGTCACCGCTCCAATCCACGGTGGTGCGCGCAATCAGTTGATTGGAAATATTGGTCTCGACCCAGGCAAAGTGCAGCACGTCGCGGTCAATCTGCGCGATGAGCGCCTCAAACTGGGATTCTGCCGCCCGCCACGCCCCGCTGAGATCCTCCGTTAAGCCGAAGCTGACGCTTTCTCCTGCTGCGCCCCGGTCAATATCCGCCAGGGATGCAAGCAGATCGCCCTCGGGACCGGGCTCGGGCGACAGGCTGGCCACGTCAAAGGAGACGCCGGAGGCCTGCTTTTGGCGGCTTTCCTGCGTGCGGACGGTCAAATCATCCAAACGGGATGGGACGGACTGCAGCGCGGCGTTCGCCGTTTCGATGGCCGCTTCGCTGCTGCGGAAGGCGGCGCTCGAAGCCTCGAAATCTGCGGGGAGATTCAGCCGGTAGACCGTTCCGGCAGGCGGCGGGGAGTCAAGTTCGGCGTCGCCAATTCCAAAAGAAACGGTTTGCGGAGCAGATTCCCACAATCCGAACGGGTCATTAGCGGAGGCTTCAAAAATCGGCATCGGTGTCAGCGCTTACTTGACAATATTGGCGATGCTGGCGGCGGCGCTGACCAGGGTTTTCATCAGCTCTGCGCGGTTGGCCTGCGCCGATTTGACCATGTCAACGTGGATATTCCAGATGGCGGTATCCACTTCGCCGTCTTTTTCCGGCACACAGACCAGTGTGTCGCCATCGATGGAGATGCGGGTGAGCGCGCGCAGTTGTGCGCCGGTGAATTTTCCGGTTTCGTATTGGACGCTGCTCATGTCCCCGGCCACATAGGTTGAGATTTCGAGACTGGTGGCATCGTCGAGGGCCTTGGACATGTAGTCGCCGAGCTTGTCGACGAATTTTTTCAGGGCATCGCCAGTACTTCCGCTGGCGGCTGGCGCGGCGCCCTCCGCCGCGGGAGTTTCATCCTTCTTGAACAGATCGCCAATCCCATAGTTGGTACTGGTCGCGCCGGAGGCGGCCTTGGCAGCCGGAGCGCGGTCAACAACATCGGGTTGGAAACCGGCTGAAGCGCCGGTCACCGTGGCGGGCGCCTTGGAGACCAATGCGCCCAGGCTGGCGCGCTCGGCCTTGGGGGTTTCTTTTCCGCTCACCGGCAGGCGCACCGCCGGGTCACCGATGAAGGTGTAGTTGCGGGCGTCGTTGTTCGAAGTCCACATCCCGGCCACTTTGACGTCATCCTGCGTTTCGGGCGTGGTGCTATCCAATTCTTCTGTCAGCATGGTGGAGATTTCGCCGTAGCGTTCGTTGAAGTATTCGGTGGCAACCCCGGCGGGTTTGCCGTTCAACAGGGCATCGACGGTCGAGTCGAAAGTTTCGACGTCGTTTTGCGTGCCATCCCATTGAATCGATTGGCCCCAGGCGCGTTCGACGTGCGCGAAGACACCCAGCGCGCCGCCTTTGGGATGCGAGAGCAGCCGCAGCGGCAGCTGCGAGACAAACGCGTAGGGCGCGATATCCTTAGGCTGGCCAAAAGCCTGGCGATAGAAGTTATCGCCCTTGGGAATACCGCCGCCATAGCAGGCAAAGATGAACGCGATCATGCCAAAGACATCCGCATCGGCGCTGATGTCATCGGCGGAGAAATAGAATTTGTCGGTGATCGGCACGCGCGCCTTCATGCCCGGCCAATCCTGGCACAGAATGGCGCCCGTGTGACGCAGCTGGCGCGGATCTGCCATCGGGAAGCTCATGCCGTGGCTGGCGGTAAACAACAGCGACGGAGTCTGCGCGCCGCCCATGTAATTGGCCAGGTTGGCCTTGGTGGATTTGGCCGGATCGACCATGTCCACCGCCCAATCCTTATATTGGGCTTTCATCTGCGCGGCCAGCGGCTGGAGCAAACCGCTGGAGCTCATGCGGGTGGCGGCGTCATCCGGGTTGGATGGACCGAAGAAAGCGGCAGTTTTGGCGCGGGAAAGTTTTTTCGTCTCCGCGGCGACGACGCTGGTGGCATACTGGTAATAATCTTCCAATCGGTCAAAATAAATGCGCCCGACGGCATACTGCACATCCAGTTGATACTGGAAGGAGAAGGAAATGGTCTCCGGCGAGCCAACAATCATGGCGTAATAGGGGAATTTCTCAGGATCAGCGGGGCCGGGGCCGCGCCCAAAGCGTTTGAGAAAATCATTTTTCGACTCACCGTTCTTATAGCCCAACTCCGGCCCGATGACTTCCTTATAAAAAGCCGGAGATTTGGCCGCCGCCTGCGATTTGCGCAAGTCGAGCAGCGGTTTGAGCGCTTCCTTAAGCGCATCCACCGATTTTTTCGGCAGGCTGGCCGGGAAAATGACCGACCAGCCGGTCTGCGCCAGATCGGTATCATCGATGCCTTCGGCCACGCCAAAATGATCTGACTTGGCCTGATCGAGGGCTTTGCGCATCTTGGCATCTTTTAGATCTTCCGGGGTAATTTTTTGCCCGCGCGCAACCTTGGCAATCATATCGGTGGTAATCGTAATTTCACCATCAAGCGGACCACCGGTGGCGGCATCAACTCCATTAAGAAAGAGTTCTTGTGACATAAATTTCTCCTTTTGACTTTGCTCTGTTGAAAATCGGATGACTCTCGTTGTTTGGGTTAGCGATCGATATTAAACAGATCGGCGAGATAGATGGTCAATTCGTCCAACCAGTTGGTTTGTTGAAATTCTGCGCAGGTTGAGTCGAAGAACTCCTGACATTCAGCCTCGTTCATCGATCGGGTCAGGCGGCTGCGGGCTTGCTCAACCAATTCGGCCGCATCCAGGGTAAAAAC
This sequence comes from uncultured Anaerolineae bacterium, assembly GCA_903838415.1. GTDB lineage: Bacteria > Chloroflexota > Anaerolineae > Anaerolineales > Villigracilaceae > UBA5195. Next base: position 56,960 of record CAILYI010000211.1, read on the forward strand.
CCTGATGGTGCCATCCGTGCCGCTACTGACGATATGCCAATCTTCAGAATCAGTGTCCAGGCTCTGGACACGATCCGTAAACCCATAGAAGGTCTGCGCCAGGCGCGGGGCTTCCGGAAGGCTGATATCACGCTCATGGATCAGGCCATCCGCTCCACCAGTAATGACATACGTGTCATCATGGGAAAAAGCCACAGCGTAGATTGTGCCGCGATGAGCGGACGTCCTGGAAAGCAAGGCCGGGGGTGTTGCCGTCATATCCCACAGCAGCAGGGTGCCATCGTCACTGACGGAGGCCAACAGGCTGCCATCATGGCTAAAGCGCACACTCTCCACATAATCGGTGTGTCCACTCAGCGGGAACGCCGGCTTTCCGGTGGCAAGATCCCAAATGACGATTGTTTTCTGCTCATACCCGGCCGCCAGCCACTTCTGGTCGGGGCTGATATCCACCGAGAGGGCTGAACCGTATTCACCCTGCAAGGTCTGGATTACCCGTCCGGTGACCGGATCCCAAATGTAAACAATACCACTGCCATATCCGCTGGCGGCTAGGGAACCATCCGCCGAGACGACCACATCCCAAATTTCCTTTTTATGCTGGTCAAAAACCAGGCGCTGCGTACCGCTGGCAACATCCCAAACAATGGCGGTGCCATCGCGGCTGCCAGAGACCAGCCATTTTCCATCGGGGCCCCAGGACAGGCCCTCGACCACCCCAGTGTGACCGGTAAGGGTATTTAGCAAGGTTCCCTGATGGGCATCCCATATTTTGACCTTCTGGCTGTAACCCCCAGAAGCCAGCAGACTGCCATCCGGGCTGGAGGCCACCGTATTGACGCGGTTCACATCAACCAGCGTGTGGATTTCGCGGCTGCCATCCGGGGCGATATTCCAGATGCGCACGGTGGCATCATCGCTGGCAGAGGCAAGGCGCTGTCCATCAGCACTGATGCCGATATCAAAAATCTGACCGGTGTGCCCCGGCAGGCTGGCTTGCAAGCGGCCGTAGGTGGTATCCCAGATGCGGATGATGCGATCAGCGCCAGCGGTAATCAGCTTTTGCCCGTCAGAGGTATAGGCCACGGCGTAGACCCAATCTGAATTACCGGTAATATTCATCACCCAATTGTGAGATTCAACATCCCAAATTTTAATCAGGCGATCGGCGCCGCTGCTCGCCAGCTGCTTGCCATCCGGGCTGAAGGCCAGCATCAAGACACCATCTCCAGTATGAGAATTTGCGCCGTTGAATGTGAAAGCGGATTTTTTAGCCGCCACATCCCAAACGCGGATGACGTTATCGTCACCGGCGGAGGCCAGCAGTTTGCCATCCGGGCTGAAGGTCAGGGTATTGATTTTGGCGGTATGACCCTGTCCGCAAGCCGCGGAATCGGAGCAATTCTCAGCGCCGAAAGTGGCCAGCGCGGCACCGCTGTGAGCATCCCATAATTTGACGGTGGTGTCTTCTGCGCCAGTGGCCAAAAGGCTGCCATCCGGGCTGTAAGCCATGCCCCAGATAATCGAATCATGCGCGGAGAAACTGCGCATCACCTGCCAAGAAGTGGAGCCATAAAACAGCACAGTCCCAGCCTGGGTGCTGACAGCCAGGGTTTTCCCGTCCGGGCTGTAGGCCACGTTTGTCACACCCTGGCCATTATCCGAAGGATCAACCACCTGCAGGCTGTTCAACTCCTGCCCTGAAACACTATCCCAGATTTTGACCGATCCATCCTGGCTGCCTGACGCCAGGGTTTTCGAATCCGGGCTAAAAGAGACTGCATAGACATATTTTGTATGCCCATTGAGCGTATGCTCCACCCGTACAGCCGGAAGAGCGCGGTGCAAGGCTTGGATATTCTCCATGCTCATATCACCGGTAGCTTCCTGACTGGAAAGCGCCAGCATGATACTCAGTTCGGGATCAATCGTAAGATTACTGAGCGAAGCCGCAGCCAGTTCACGCGCCACAGCGCGTTGCTCGGCAATCCGCGCGCGAAAGAACAGGACAATCGTGACCATGAAACCAATCGCCGCGGCCACAAACATCCAGCGGATAATGAGATTGTTGCGGCGCTCGCGCAGCTCGGCCTGGTGAGCATTCTTCGACTCATTGAAGAAATCGACCTCGGTTTGCGACATATCGGCACGATTGGCGTCAGCCCAAGCCTGCATTTTAAGAAAATCGGGGCCGGTGACCAGCATGCCATGAGGGCGCGCTTCCTGATTCCAAACATCGGCCTGGCGTTGGAGAACGCTCAGGTGCTTTTCAAACCAATCGGCGTTGTTCTTGATGATCGGGGCAAGCAAGCGATCGTGGGCCAGCTCAAACCAGGTCGACCCGCCGCGTTTTTCAGAACGGATCAGGTAGGTTTTCTCCAGTTCATCAATGGCCGTATTTTCCAGGCCATCGCTGCGGGTTGGAGCGAGCAAAACCTGTCCACGAATGCCCTGGGGCGTAATCAGTTTGCGATCAAACCAGGCGCGGATGAAACGCTCCTGCACACCCACTTTTGCGGCGACAGTCATCACTTGCAGAGAGTAATAATCCGCCAGGGCCGCGTTGACATCACCGATTTTTTCGAGGTCATCAATGCCAATTTCGTTGTCGGTGCGCTCCAGCGAGGTCCACAAACGGCGACAAACCACCTGCAACTGGACCGGCTCAACATACAGCCCCGCTTCCGTTACGTTGGTGCCGTCAGCTTGCTGAACCTGCATCATGCGCAAGTCATTCGATAGTTTTTGGGCAGCCTCGTCGGTAAAGACAACGCCCTGTGATTCTGACGGTTTTTGGATCGCCGAAAGGGCGGCATCAGCCTGCAACAAGCGCAGACGGTAACGGGTGGCAAATCCGGTTGGGATCGGTTTAATGTACGAATCCATGCGGGCGACATAGTCTTCACGCATGGCATACAAAATCCACATACTGCGATCGCGCAACAGCTCGCCAAGTTGATTGAAAAACGCCTGCTTTTGGAGTCGTTCCGAGGGGGCAATCGTGATAACTTCTTCGCCCTGATCCACCACCAGCAAAATGGCCTGTGCCAGATCGTGATCCGGGTCAAGCTGTTTGGCGCGCTCGCGGTAGCGGGCCAGGTAATCTTTCAAGCGCAGGCTGCACAATTCTTCAGCCGAAAAACGCTGTTCAGCTGCCACATCTTCTTCCAGGCACATCAGCACGCTAAAAACATAACGATTAAACTCTGCCGGCAGCGCCGCATTCGAAGGCGGTTCATGGTTAATGCGCACAACCGGCAGGACTTTGAAACCGTTCTCTTCCATTTTGGGCAAAATTGCCGCGTTTAAAATGGAGCTTTTGCCCGCACCGGATGGGGAATAGAGCATGACAATCCGCTCGGCAATCAGCAAATCGAGCAGTTCCGACGTTTCTCGCTCGCGCCCATACAGGATTTCTCCCTTTTCATAGGGACGCGTGCCGACATAAGGATTCAGGCGGGATGAAATCGTTTCAGGCAAAGACATAGGTTTTCTTCCTACACTGGCTTCCACTGGCGCGCCAGTTCACTTAAAAAGTCCGAAGACTTTCCCCAATACAGATTGATTTCGGCCTGTCCGAAGTATTTTTCCAAATACTTGCGGGCGCGCGTCGGATTCTGGTTGCGCCCATCTTCCGGCTCCAATTGCACGCCGACATGCGAATAGCGCGCCCGGCGGCCACCGCCCTGTTGGATCATCACCGTGCGGAACATGGCGCGGAAAGCCCAGTCATCCAGGTGAAATCCCAGTACGAGCAGCGCGGAATCGGTGAAAGCGCGCAAAACCGCCGGAGGAATGACCTGCGGTGTGCGCTTTTTGTTCGCCGTAAAACCGATCATGAACTCGAAATAATCATCTTCGGTCAGCACCATCGAATCCGGCAGGCTGAGATGTCCGAACAGATGGTAAACCAGCGGCCTTTCTTTGGATGGAATGTAGCCCGGTTCACGATCATAAACCGACTCGTCCAGCATCAGGCCATCCCGCCAGGGACAGATGACCACTTCCGGCGCTTTTCCGGCTTCCTTGAGCGCATCCGCCATCATGTTGTCAAAATTGGTCGTGATGTAAATCCGGATGGGCAGATTCGCCAAAACCCTGTGCTGTTCGCTGACATCCCGCTCACGGGCTTTGGCTCCGGCCAGCGCAAACAGGTCAGGCAGGCTGGCAGATTGCGATTTGAGCGAGTCCGGCAAGTCTGCGGCAAAACGCTTCTGCAGCGAGGTGCGGAACATGGTGTCAACCTGGGTAAACAGGGTGTTTAAATCCTGATTGACCGAAATATATTGCGTGACATTCGGCAAAGAGTCGCGCAAAAAAGTGGAGAACGGGAAGTTGAATTGCTCCGAAAGCGCTGCGGCCATTTCGGACCAGGAACCGGTCAGCGGTTCGTACATTCCGGGACCCAAAATGGGGGTGCATTGCTCACCCTTGATGGATGAAACGATGGTCGGCCATTTATCGAACTCTGCGCCGCCCTCCCCGATACCCGGCACATACCAAACTTTGCCGCTTTTCAAACGCATGAACAAAACCGGCATCCAAAAATCATGCGCCTCGCGGATCGTGCCGCGCGCCACGGCCAGGGCGCGATCGATTTGGCCGTCTTTGTATAATTCGGCGAAAAAGACCGGCATGAATTTCTTAATGCTTTCCATACTGACATTGCCCTGCATGGCGATAACCGCCGGGACACCGGCCTGCGCCAGCCTGGGGCCGAAAGCCTGGAGCACATCCCCGTTGCCTTTCCCGGCGCTCTGACAGGAGGCCAGCACGATCAGGCGCGGTTGGTTCTGCAATTCTTTGATGCGCATGACGATGTCTTCGGCGCTGGTGATGGCTGCTTTGCCATCCTCACCTTGCAGCCAAATGCGCGGCTCTCCGCCCGCACCGGCTGTGCCGTGCGCCGCCAGGTAAAGGATATCCACACCATCGCGCAATTTATCCATCAAGGCGTTGAGCGTGCAAGGTTCAGCGCTGCCAAGCTCCGCAACCGGAACGGCGCCCAACGATTCTTTCGCGCGCGCCAGTTCGCTGGCCACATCAACCTCCGCCAGTTTGTAACTTTCCAAGTCGGACGGATTCGAGGCCGCAGCCAGGGTTTTCAGATCGCCCTTCGAGCGCAGTTGAACCGAACGCCAATCCGTGCTGGCCAGGTAGCGCGAAAATAAAACATTTTCATTCGTGGATAACTGCGTTTTCTTATCCCCCGGATCCAGCAAGGTTTCCCAGTAAATCGTATTTAATTCCTGCGCGCCCGGCCCCACCAACAGGCGCACGCGCAGAGAAGTATCCGCTGCGCTGGTGCGGGCCTGGGCGAAACCCGTGCGCAGCTTCTCATCGGCAAACAGACTTTCAGTCAGCATTTTGCCATGCTCAAGCGGATCTGCAATCATCACTTGCAGCGTGGGCAGGTCAAATTCAACGGTGATCGGCTCGTCAGCCCCGATGCGCGTATCGGCATCACTTTTAGGCTGGGTAAAACGCATTTCTACGCTGTATTTACCGCCATCCGCTTTGTTCAGGCTAATTTCAAGATCGGCGAAGTCAGTCAAAGCACACTTCCTGTTCCGGCGCCAACACTCTATTAAAATAATTAAAAAATCGGGAATAAGTTGTCATGTTCTGTAGAAAGAGCACTTCCAACCTATAGAGACAACTTCCCGCCAGTTCCTTGAACAGGCGGGAAGCGGAATACACACTTTTTAGCAGTCTTTGGGGCTTACTTGCGGCACCGGGGCTTCCGGGCGCTCTTTGAGCAGCCAGGCCGCCACATAACCCTTGTTACCCTTCACATCCTGCGCGCGGATCCATTTGCCACTTTTGCCAACTTTTTTGGCGGCTGCGGCTGGCTTTCCAAGCACAATTAACTCAGTTCCCTTTGGAATGCGTTGAATAAGCGTGTGCTTGGAAATGAAAGGCTTGCTGCGCATGGCCACATTCTCTTCAGTGGTGCGCAAAATCATTGCAGGAATTTCCTCAATGCTGAAGTTGGGGCCGGTCGTCTGGCGCTGCGCTTCTGGACCGAAAGCTCCCAGGCTGACAACGGCCACGTACCAGGCCGCCACCACCCCTTGCTTGCCTTCCACATCTGAAACTTTCAGCCACTCGAAGTTGGTTCCGACCTTGCGCTTGACTTCTGCGGCCGTTTCGAGGCATTTTAACTCGGTGCCGATGGTATACACCTTAAGAATGGTGGCATCCGTACTATCGGGCTTGGAGCGCAGTTTGAGCGCATCCACGTTGGTTTTGACAACCGGGGCATCCTTGGGCACCGGCACAGTCGCAGGTGGTGTGCCGGGAGCAGGCGCAGCGCTGTTTTTGGCTTTGGACACCAGCCAGGCGGCCACATATCCCTGCGGTCCATCCGCCGCTTTGACGGGTAACCACACATTTTGTTGACCAACCTTGGGCGAGGCGGTGGCATCAGCCTCGAGGATTTTGAACTCGGTATTGGCCGGATAACGTTTCAGCAGGGTGTAATCTGCGATGACGGTTTGTGAGCGCAGGGCCAGGTCGTCGGCGCTGGCGAAAACGCTGAAAGAGGCCGAGACACCCTTATCCAATTGCGGCGGCGCGGGCGGAGTGACCTGCATCGGGCCGCGCGTGAAAAACACGCCGTTGATGATTTTGGCCGGGTCTTTGGAACCCGCCACCTGGGCGTACTTGGAAGCTGACAGCTTGATCTGGCCATTGGTAACGGGGAACGGATAGGGGTCGTAAACCAAATAATCCGCGCCCTCTTTGGCATAAGCCACCATGTAGTGAGTCTGCACCCCCGCTTGTGGCGACCAATCGACTTCGATAATGACCGGGCGTCCCTGGGCCAGGTTGGCATCGATTTCAGCCAGCGGCGCAGGCGCACCCGAACAGGCGCGATAATCCAGGCCCATGCCGGGAACAATATTTCCAACCAACCAGCCTACGATGAACGCCGTCCCGGCCTGAAAACCACCAATCGCCTTCATTTTGTCGTTGAGCGCCGCGGGCGTCAGATCGGGTGCGCCATAATGCGTGGCGCACATCGTCATACTGGTCAGGAGACATCCAAATCCGCCGATCGTGGAGGATTTATCGAAACCGAGCAGGTTGGCTTTCCATTGCGGATCAGTTTGAGAAAATTGTTTGATGGTCATTTCCTATCTCCAAATATTGAACAATCCCACTACTTAGCCTGAAAAATTAAGGCATAGGCGACAATAATAGTATTATTATACATTAATTATTGCAATACCATAATAAAATGCATCTTTCCCTTATGCGGGAAAAGGCCTGGATACGCAAAAATCTGGCGAGGAAAAGAATCCTCGCCAGATTTTCTGTAAAAGTGGAAAAGTACGTTTACCGACTGGTACCGCAATGCGGACAGGCTTTCCAATCCGCCTGGATCGGTTCGCCGCAGGCGTCACAGACCAATGTTGTCGATGCCGGGGCGGAGGTTTTGGTTTTGCTCACCAACCAGACCACCCCAAGAACGATCAACGCCAGCGTTCCCAGCGGAACAAGCCACATCAGGCCCGCGCCAAAGAAAGAGAAGCCGCGGCCTCCCATCATGCCGAAATGATCAGCGCGCCCGACCATCATGCCATAACCAAATCCGAGAGTCGGGAAAGCCAGTTGAAACAAATACGGTCCAAAAAACAGTACAAGCACCAGGGTGATGCCGAGAATCCATTTCCAGAAGTTTTTCATTTTTATCTCCTTATCAATTTCCTTTATCATAGCGCGATCGTATAAAGACTTGGTAAAGGCGTTGAAAAGGTACGATAAAGAATCGGGTATACTTCCCAACTATGGCAGAATTAATAGGAATTTTTGGCGGAACCTTTGACCCACCCCATCTTGGACACCTTATTTTGGCGGCTGAGGCGCTGAATCAGCTCAAACTGACCCGTTTGCTGTGGGTGCTGACTCCGCAGCCGCCGCATAAGCCCGAGCGTCCCATCACAGCCATCAATCACCGGCTGGAGATGCTCAAACGCACCATCGGCAACTCACCCGGCTTTGAGTTATCCACGATCGAGATGGATCGGCCCGGCCCGCACTATACCCTCGAAACCCTCGACCTGCTGCAGAACAAATTCCCGTCTGCGCGGCTGGTGCTGCTGATCGGCGGCGATTCGCTGCGCGACCTGCCTTCCTGGAAGTACCCCACAGAGATTCTCCTGGCCGTACATGCTTTCGGAGTGATGCGGCGTCCCGGCGATCAATTTGACCTGAACGCCCTGGAGGCAGCCCTGCCCGGCCTGAGCGCAAAGGTGCGCTTCGTCGAAGCCCCGCAGCTCGAAATTTCGTCATCAAATATCCGCCAGCGCATCGCCAGCGGCGGGCATTTTCGATACTATCTTCCAGCCGGAGTGTACGATTACATCCAGCAAAACAATCTTTATCGCGAACCCGGCAAAACAGCCTGACAGCGCTTAATCATCCAAATGGAAAGTATGGTACTGATTCTGACAGGGATTGCCCCAGGCAATGTGCATTTCCCGCGCTGTCAGATCGATCACCATGGCATTGATGGTTTTCTCACGGTCGAGCGAGTTGCCATCGATGGCGTGATTGCAAATTGAATTGGGGAAATCAACGTGGTCTTTCTGAATGGTCTGAAGAGTCTTAATGGTGTGCTTATCCGTTTTTCGCAGCTGACGCAGCGCCCGCGAATATTGGACATGCGACGGAATTAACTGCTCCGGCTCGTATTCAATTTCCTGCATGCGCCGCGAAAGATAGTGATTGGCATGCACCATGTATCCTTCCAGCGCGTACAAAATATCAAAGCGCCGCGCCGAAACTTCCACTGAATAAATCTCGCCGCTGTCATGCGCAATTAAATGGTTGTATCCGGCAGCGCGGTGTGAAACCACCGCACGTTTGATCGCGTCTGAGGGAGTCTTGGCTGCCAGTACCGCCCGCGCCACCACCAAGCGCGGAATCCCGATGCGCGAATCTTCAGGATGCACCGAGTCAATCAACTGGGCGATGCCATACGCGTTAAAACCGACATTGGGCAGCAGCCCGCCATACGTCATCGCCAGAAAAGGCGGCTCGTTATCAGGCGTGGCATGCACCACATAGACATCATCCTCGTCTTCAGGCACCCAGTCTTCGTTATGAGCCGCCAAAACGTGCCCGTCCGCCGTGTGCATCTCATTCACCGCCATGCTGGTGCAGCTGATCAGATGCAGCGCATCCATCGTGACCGCCTCCATGGCATTCAGCACGGAAACCTCCTCAAAGGGCACATTCGCCCCTTCCGCGATCCCGGCCATCTCTTCCACATACTGCGGGTAACGCTCCTGCGCAAAAGGCAAATACTTGCGGGCCTGAATCTGCGCGCCATCCCAGGTCAGTTCCAACTCCTCGTAGGCATCTGACAAAAGTTTTCGGGCATTATCCACGCTGCTGCGCACGCTTTCTCGGCGCGATTCTCCAATCTGGCGTCCCATTTCACGGTGAGAACCGGAAACGCGAATCAAGGGCATCGGGTTCGGGTGAACCGGAGTGTCGTAAGGATTATTGTTCATGAGTGCCTCCACAAGCTGAGAGAATTATAACATTCCAGTTTTCAGGGCTTTATGGATAAAAAACTCCCGCCCAGGCGAGGCGGGAGTCAGAAAGAGCGATCGTTCCGATCTTTAGCTGTGTTCAGTTGGAGGAGCAACCGCTTGGACCGGAGCCGGGGTCGCCGTTATCGCAGCCGGACGCACCCCGAAACGAGTCATCAGCACCGCCCCGAGACCGGCGAAACCCACCAAGCCTGAAAGCAATCCGCCGATACAGGGGATAAATCCAATACCCTGCGCCACCAGGTTAAGGATGAAAACTCCCAGCCCGGCAGCCAGCGGAAGCGGCCAATCGCCTTTGAACATCTGCGCGATGCGGACGCCAACTTCCATCCCGATCGCCAGCCAGCCCAATACGCAGGCCGCCGCGAAAACGATCGAGATAATCACAATCAGCGGAATGGTCACGATCAGCGTGATGATGAAAATGCTGAACAAAGCCAGCCCCGTTACCGCCACGATGAACAGGATCAACGTCAACAAGCCCATGCCGAAGGCAATCAAGGGCTGTGCCACCACGCCATCAGCCACCCGCCGCATCTGCAGCGGCAGGAACATGGCGATCAACATGGCCAGCAAAGCCAGCATAACAGATTCCCCTAACACGCTCAGCGCCTTCCAAAGGGGATTGGTGACACTGCTAACAATCCCCGGCACTTCCGGCATGCTCGGAACGGAAGGCGTGATCGGCGAGATGGGGCGAGTCGGGTTATTGACCACGTCGCCATCCACCTTTGCGCCTGGGTCACGATCGACTGGCGCGCCAAAAGCGACCAGGTTGCCATGAATATGGGCGTTCGCGCCAAGCTTGATGGCGCCACCCATCACAACCGCATCCTTGCTGACATCGCCATCCAGCGTGAGACTGCCGCCAAACAAGACCACGGCGCCGTTGACTTTGGCATCCTTTTCAATGGACACCGAACCGCCAAATACTACCACGTCTTCGTTGAGCGTTTCGCCGCTTTTGACCGTGACGTTACTGCCAAAGACCGGCCCTTCAGCCAATCCTTTGGCCTGCGCTGTCTGGAGCGGCACCAACACCAGCGCCGCCAGCAGCATGAAAATAGCTAACTTTCCAGTGATTTTCATAAGTATCTCCTCCAGCCTACGCGGCTGACTGTACAAATTTACCGACCCTGCGCAGCGAAAACGCCCATAGCAACCCGATGCCGCCCAGCAAAACCACAGAAAGCAACCAGGCATAAGGGGGAATCAAGGCGCTGATCACATTGAGCAGGGTATTGCCAAGCGCGCCCATCGCGCGGACAGTTAAACCAAGATAAATCAGGTTGCTCATCCACATACTCAGCAACTGCGCCGGAGAAAGCGTCAAATAGGGAAAGTAAGGGAAAAGCAACCAGACGAGACCACCGGTCCCCACAACTGCCAGCAGAATCAAGCCGATCAGGCTGCGCGACCGCTGAATTTTGCGTTCCGCTGCCAGGCGAGCCTGGAAGCGCGGGGCAAAACCGTCTGGCGGAGAAGTCACCGGCGCAGAGCGCAAGGTCAGGTTGCCCCGTGCCAGCGCAGTGCAAGCGAGGCAGTCGCGCAAATGGAGGCGCAGATCGCGTTCCTGATTGGGGGTCAGCTGCTCATCATTGAGCAGCCAATCTTCAAAGGGCTGGTGAACCATAGGGTGTCCTTTCTACGCGGGCTTCGGGAGAGTTGGCTAGCAGCAGGCGGGCAACTGCCTTGCGCGCGCGATGGAGGCGGCTTTTAACCGCGCTGACGGTAAGTTTCAAGCTTTCGGCAATTTCCACTTCCGAAAAGTCATACCAGTAACGCAGGATAATCGCAGCCCGATCGATGGCATCCAAGCCCTTGAGAGCCTCCTGGATTTGTTCCTGGTCCTCGCGGCGCACGGCTTCATGTTCCGGGTTGAGAGCGCCGACATCGGGCAGTTCCAAAGGAGCCTCATCGTCATCCCGCTCGGCATCAAGCGAAAAAATGACAAAGCGCCGCTTGCGCAGACGATCGATACAATAATGTGCCGCAATGGATAATAGCCAGGTCGCAAAAGGCCGTTGGCGGTCATAACGTGTCAGGTTCTGGTACGCGCGCAGAAAGCTCTCCTGGGCGGCATCTTCCGCAGACTCGGGTTCACCCAACATCCGGTAGCACAAGTTAAACACCGGAGTCTGGTAATATTCCACCAGTCGGGCATAAGCCTCGTCGTCACCTTGTTGGGCCTGAATAATCCAGGCCGTTTCTTCATTCACGGTCACTCCTGTCAGTTGTTCTGCTCAAACATACGCAAGTTTTTACGATAAGTTGCATGAAATTATTCTACCGCGTGGTGTAGAAAACCCATCAGTTTGAAATCAGTTTGCGGCATCAAATGTTTGATATAGTTGATATTTGACAACCATAGGAAAGAGAGAAGCATGCCACCATCCAAGCGCCCCAGCGGCATGTTTGCCTTTATTGTGATCTGGATCGGACAACTAATATCCATTCTCGCTTCGGGGATGAGCCAGTTTGCCCTGACCATCTGGATGTACCAGCAAACGAAAAGCCCCATGGCGATGGCGTTGATAACCGTGTTTTACATCACGCCCTTCCTGCTGCTCTCCCCTTTTGCGGGCGTGATGGTCGATCGCTACAACCGCAAGCTGATGATGATGGTCAGCGACCTGACAGCGGTCCTTGCAACCGGGGCGATTTTTATTCTGGTGGGAACCCACCAACTTCAATTCTGGCACCTTTACATCACATCCATCGTTTATGGCATCGGGAATACGTTTCAGTGGCCGGCCTATTCCGCCGTCATCAGCACGCTGGTTCCCAAGGAACAGTTGGGACGAGTCAACGGCTTCATGACGATGATGGAAGCCGGACCAGGCGTGGCCGCGCCCATCCTGGCCGGGATGCTGCTGCCGGTGATTGGCCTCGCCAGTATTCTCGCCATCGACGTGATCACGTTTTTCGTGGCGATCAGCGCGCTGGTGATTGTCAACGTGCCGCAGCCGCGCAAAACAGAAGAAGGCCAGAAAGAATCGGGCAATCTTTGGAGCGAAGCGGCCTATGGTTTTACCTATATCTTTGCCCGGCCCAGCCTGCTGGGCTTGCAACTGATTTTCTTTACGGGCAATTTGTTCTCCGGAATCGCCTTCGCCATTCTGGCACCCATGATTTTGGCCCGCACCGGTAACAACAGCGTCATTTTTGGATCGGTGCAATCCGCCGGAGCGATAGGCATGGTTCTGGGCGGCTTGTTGATGGGCATCTGGGGCGGATTTAAACGCCGCGTCCACGGCGTTTTGTTAGGCTGGACAGCTTTCAGCCTGCTGGGTCTCTTTCTGCTTGGAATTGGACAAAACGCCATCTGGTGGATTACCGCCATGGTGCTGATGAATTTAATCGGTCCCGTGGTGGATGGCTCCAATCAGGCCATCTGGCAATCAAAAGTTGCGCCAGATCTGCAGGGACGGGTTTTCTCAAGCCGACGGTTAATTGCCTGGTTTGCCCAGCCCATCGCACCGGTCATTGGTGGTGCGCTGGCCGAATACGTATTTGAACCGGCCATGAATTCTCAATCGGCGCTGGCAGGCATGTTCAGTGGATTGGTTGGAAGCGGTCCCGGCGCAGGCATGAGCCTGTTGCTGGTATTTTGCGGCCTGGCCGGGGGCCTCGTCGGCTTGAGCGGATATTTCATCCCGGCCATTCGGAATGCAGAAGATATTTTGCCCGACCACGACCAACTTAGCCAGGCTGAACCGGCTGCGACTTGAAATATCCCGATTGCTACAAAATAGAGACGCTCTCGTGAGGGCGTCTCTATTTTTTCCTGTATAATCCGAATAATGCGTAAAATCTTTTTGATTTTATTTTTCTTCGTTGCCATCGCCATTGCCATCCTGAGCCTGGGGGAACTGGAGCGCACCTGGCGCACACTGCGCCACAGCGATATTCGCTTCATGGCTCTGGCGATCGTGCTGCTACTCGGCTGGACTTTGAACGATGCTTCCGGTTATCGCTCACTCTACCGCTTGATGGATGTGCGCGAAGATTTCTGGCATCTGGTTTTGCTGTCATCTTCCACCAGTTTTATCAACGTGGTCGCCCCCAGTGGCGGATTTGGAGGCGTGGCCGTTTTCGTCGATGACGCCGGAAAACGCGGGCTTCCGCGCGGATTGGCCGCCGCCGTTGGAGCCTTATACCTGTTTTTGGACTACACCGCTTTCATGGTCATTCTCGGCCTGGGTTGGGCAGTCTACATTCGCCGCAATGACTTGAAACCGGGCGAAATTACCGCGTCCTTCATCATGTTGGGAATTGTGATTGGGCTGGGTACGCTGATTTATATTGGCTCCCACTCAGGCGAAAAACTGGGCCGCATCCTGGCCTGGATGTCACGCCAGGTCAATCGGGTTTTGTGGCCATTTCGGCACAGCGAATATTTTCACGAAATCGCTGCGCATGAATTTGGCGTGGAAGTGGCTGAAGGCCTGTCCATTTTGCGCGTAAAACACCGCGGCATCCTGATTCCTTTTTCGTTTGCCACCAGCGGGAAAATATTGCAAACCCTGATCCTGGGGATGACCTTCCTGGCTTTTGGTGTGCCGTTTTCGCTCGGGACAATTGTGGCCGGTTTTGCTTCAGCTTATTTGTTTCTGATTGTCTCCCCCACCCCGTATGGCATCGGCGTGGTGGAGACGCTGCTGCCGCTGGCGCTGACTTCACTCAGCGTCCCCTGGGAAGATGCGGTCATCATCACCCTCACGTATCGCGGTATCACCTTCTGGATTCCATTGATTTTAGGCGGGATTTCGTTCAGGATATTGCAGAGAGAGTAAGGGAAAGAAGTGATAAGGTACGAGTAAAAAGTAAAAAGGCCGGTTTCCCGGCCTTCACTTTTTACTCATGCCTTATTACTCATTACTTTTTACTCATGCCTTTTACTCGTTACTTCTTTCCCTCTTTCATAACCACTGCCGCCCCATAACCCACCACACGATGATAATCACCGGTCACGTCGCCAGAAGTGGCGTGATGCAACACTTTGACGGTATCCGCTCCGAGCGCTTTGGCCGCCCACAAAACCGCGGCCACCGCCCCAAAACCACAGGCCTCGCCGGTCCCGGCTTGCTCCACATCAAAAATACCGTCAGGGGAGAAGGCTTCCACCTGGGCCAGCATGGTCGCATCCAGCCGGTTGGCCGTTGCCTGATCGTAGAAATGCGAAAGGTCCGTGGAAGCCACCAGCAGGGCATTCCTGCCGCTCAAGGTCTCAGCCAGGGCTTCGCCAAATTCGCGGGTAAACTCGCGGGTTTGTTTGCGCAGCATCAATGGCAGCAGGGAAAAAGCCGATTGAACGGAACGCTGCAAAAAGGGTAGTTCAATTTCGAGTGAATGTTCGGGGTCATTCACCACCAGGGTCATTCCAAAACCCAAACGCTGTTTCAACCTTCCATCCAAATCATTAATTAGGCCACGATTGACCGGGATTTCACCAAGCGGCGTGGCGTAAGCAGAATGCGCTGAGGTGATAAACGAATATGGATAAGGGTGATGCATGGGCGAAACCACTGCCACCACATCGGGCGTGCAGCCTTTGATGGTTGCAAAAGCATACCCTGCCACCGGCCCTGAATAGCGATGCCCGGCGTGTGGCGCAATAATTGCGACGACCTCGCCGGGCAAGTTGGGCAGTTCAGCGTTGGCAATATAACCATCCACAGCGCGGGCAAGGCGCTCAGCTTTGCCTTCATACCATGTTCCAGTGATCGGGGAAGGACGAATTTCAGTGACCGCAGACATTTTAGCCTCCGGTATTATTGTAGCATTTTTTTTAATGGTTTGTCAGGATATGGGATGTGGACTTAAACGCCAGCTCGGGCAAATCGCCGCGCTCAAACCACCCGGCATCTGAAGCGTCATCTGCCGCAAGGAGCGTGCCACCCGTCAGCTGCCCACCGTAAAAAATGACGAAATCTGAGCCGCGGGCGTGTTCGCGCCCCGCGACGATGTCGATGATCCCCGTTATTTGGATCGTCAAACCGGTTTCTTCGAGGCATTCGCGCGCCGCCGCCAGTGCGGGATCTTCGCCCGCGTTGACAAAACCCGCCGGAAGAGTCCACAGCCCCTTAAACGGGTCGTTGCCGCGCTGAATGAGCAAAATCCGTCCATCACGCTCCACCAGCACCGCCGCGGCCACCTTGGGATCGGCGAAATGCATCCAACCGCAAGCCGGGCAGACGGGACGTTCCTGTCCATAACAAAATTTTTTCTGGACCGGGGTGGCACAACGTGGGCAATATTTGATGAATTCAGCGCGCATGGGCAGCCGTGGATTACTTATGATCCTGTTTTTCCTGCATGGTTTGAGTGAACTTGCGGTCGACCTGCCAGCGCAGGAAGGTTGCCGTCGCTCCGGCCGCCAGCGCCAGAACGAGCAGGATTATTTCAACAATCAGCGGAACCGGCTGGGTGCTTGGTGCGCTTTCGACCTGCGGTGGGAACACAGCCTGCGAGGCATCCGCGGGCTCAAGGTTACGCTGCGCTTCGATGGATTCTGTTGGGGCCAGGGGCGCGGCCATGGCGGGAGCTTCAAGTGCGGGTGGAGCAGCGGCAGGCATGGCATCCGCCGCGGATGTTTCATCTCCGCCGCCGCCCTTGCCAAAGGCGACCGCCATCGGCGCGGCAGAACGCACCGCCGAAAGCGCCGGAAGCGTCAGATTGGCGGTAAAGCTGAAGAACAGCAGCAGCGTCGCCAGCGCGGAGGCCAGCCGCAGAAAGGGGAAGGAACGCGGCAGCGGCGGCTTGACTCCGGCCATTTTGGGGGTGAGCATGAAATTACGGGGAGCGCGCCGGGCGGGCAGTTGGCGCAAAATGGCCCGGGATTGAGTCAAATCAGCGTGAACGGTGCGCAGCTGCGGGTCGAACTTGAGTCGTATTTCGAGGCGCGTAGCATCAGCCGGTGGAAGTTGTCCATCCAGGTAGGCAGAAAGCAGTTCAACGTCACGGAAGGTAGGTTGAGTCATCGTGGGCTCTCCTTTTCCAGACGGAAGGCGGCGGGCAAAAGTTCCCCAAAGCCTTGCAGACATTCACGCAGGCGCAGACGCGCGCGCGCCAATCGGCTCTTGATGGTGCCGAGCGGGACGTGCGCGGCGCTGGCGACTTCGGCATAGTCCATGCCCTGAATATCGGCCAGCACCACCACGGTGCGGAAATCAGCGGGCAGGTCTTCCAGGCAGTGCTGGATGGCGTGTTCAAGTTCATCGGCTTCAAATTTTTCTGCGGGGGTCATGGACGAATCCGCCAGCCAGCGCGGAGATTCAATCTCCTCGTCATCCTGGTTCTCCGGTTCGAGCGGCACAGTTGGACGGCGTTTTTGGCGGCGCAGTTCATCGTAGCAGGCATTGGTAACGGTGCGCATCAGCCAGGCTTTGAAGGAACCGCCGCGAAAGCTGTTAAGACTGCGGAAAGCCGAGATGAAGGCTTCCTGCGTGGCGTCGCTGGCCAGGGCCTCATCGCTGAGAATGCGCAGGGCCATGTTGTAGAGTGTGTCCTGGTAGGCCAGCACAAGCCGGTTGAAGGCCTCGAGGTCACCGTGCTGGGCGTCGTGGATCAGAGCAGGTTCATCCATGCTTTTATTTTATCACTGACACCGGATCAGCCCGGCATGCTATAATTTTTCCCGACCCAAAGAAATCCCGCGAACCGGCGCCACCGGAAATTTGAGCTAATCCCACCGAAACGGAATGGATATTTGACCAGAAAACCCGCTTCACCCATAACAGTTGCGGTCATCGGCGGCGGCCCGGCCGGGCTGATGGCCGCCGAAGTGCTGATTCAGGGCGGCGTAAAGGTCGATCTGTACGATGGCATGCCGTCGGTCGGCAGAAAATTCCTGGTGGCGGGCAAAGGCGGCTTGAATCTGACGCATTCCGAGCCGCGCGAGCAGTTCCTGGCGCGCTACGGCGCACGCCGTCCCCGGCTGGAGCCGTTCCTGTCCCAATTCGGGCCGGATGAACTGCGTCACTGGGCGGCAGGACTTGGCGTCGAGACTTTTGTGGGCACTTCGGGGCGGGTCTTTCCGGCGGGGATGAAGGCCGCGCCGCTGCTGTATGCCTGGCGTCAGCGATTGGCCGCCAGCGGGCTGACGTTTCATCCGCGCCACAAATGGCTCGGCTGGAACGCGGATCAGTCCCTGCGCTTTGACACGCCCGAGGGAGAAAAAAACATCTCCGCCGAAGCCGTGATTCTGGCGCTGGGGGGCGGGAGTTGGGCCAGGCTGGGTTCGACCGGCACCTGGACAGGTTTCCTGTCCGAACGCGGCGTGGAGATTGCGCCGTTTAAACCGTCCAACTGCGGCTTTGACGTGAAATGGACGGAACATTTCCGCACCCATTTTGACGGTCAGCCGCTGAAATCGGTGGTGATTACGTTCACCAACTCGCTGGGCGTCACTTTTCAACGCCAGGGAGAATTCATCGTCACCCGCGACGGACTGGAGGGCAGCCTGATTTACGCCCTTTCCGCCCCAATCCGTGACGAGATTGAAGCCGCTGGCAGCGCCGTCCTGCGGCTTGACCTGGCTCCCGATTGGACGGAACAGCGCCTGGCCGGGCGGCTGGCCCTGCCGCGCGGGTCGCGCTCAATGTCCAGTCATTTGGAAAAAGCTGTCGGGATCAAGGGAGTCAAAGCCGGTTTGCTGTGGGAGTTTGTCGCCAAAGCGGATTTCGCCGACCCGCACAAGCTGGCCGCCGCCATCAAGGCTTTGCCCGTCACACTGATCGCGCCGCGTCCGCTGGATGAAGCCATCAGCTCGGCGGGCGGAGTCGTTTTCGAAGCGCTTGACGAACGCCTGATGCTGCGTTCCCTGCCGGGTGTGTTCTGCGCCGGTGAAATGCTGGATTGGGAAGCTCCCACCGGCGGCTACCTGCTGACGGCCTGCTTTGCCACCGGTCGCGCCGCCGGGCTGGGCGCGCTGGCCTGGCTGAAATCAAGCGA
This sequence comes from uncultured Anaerolineae bacterium, assembly GCA_903838415.1. Taxonomy (GTDB): domain Bacteria; phylum Chloroflexota; class Anaerolineae; order Anaerolineales; family Villigracilaceae; genus UBA5195. Next base: position 75,481 of record CAILYI010000211.1, read on the forward strand.
AGTTTGACGTCGAGAAAGTTTAATTTGACGTCGTGAGAATTTGGTTTGACGACGTCAAATTTGCGAAAGCTCGGCATCGAATAGCTCGAATGGGCACGAAAAATTCGAGAAAATTCGCGCTATTCGTGGCAAATAGGTTTTATCCCAATATAGCAAGTTTCAAGAGGGCTAATGATGATGTGTCGCCTCGCCGCCGGTCTCCGGGCCGAGCAGCGCGCGCCACTCACCCAGCCGGTCGGCATACAGCGCGAAAGCGGTGGCAATCAAGGAAGCCATCGGCACCGCCGCCATCAGCCCCAGCGATCCCACCAGAGTCCGCACCACTTCCTCGGCCATAAACTCCACATTCAGCAAAAACCCATAGTTACTGCTGCCCAGCGCAAACAACAGCAACAGCGGCAGCGACGCGCCGGTATACGCCAACACCAGCGTGTTGACCGTCGCCGCGACGTGATCTTCCCCAATGTGCATGGCCTTCTGATAAATGCGGCGAAAACCCAGGGCCGGGTTGGCGTCATAAATCTCAAAAACCGCCGCCGATTGAGACGTCACCAGATCGTCCAGCACGCCCAACGCCCCGATAATCATCCCGCCCAACAGCAGGCCGCGCAAATTGATCTTGATCGACGAAGCCTGGATTAAAAATAACGCATTTTCGTCGCCGTAACCGTTCAGGCGCGTCAGCGAGACGAACAACACCGTCAGCGCGCCGGTCAGCACCAGCGCCAGAATCATGCTCAAGACCGAAGCGTGCGTTTTCAAATTCCAGCCGTAGGTCATGTAAAGCGTCGTCCCCAGCAAAAGCGCCGAACCGATCAGGCTCACTTGCAGCGGATCTTCCCCCATCAAAATGTGCGGAATGATATAGCCCACAATCACCAGCATGCTGAAAGCCAGCGCCAGCAGCGCGCCCAGGCCCTTGCGGCGGCCCATCACCAAAATCGCCACCACGAACACCGCTGAAAGCAGCAGCAGCGCCTTCGTGCGCACATAATCGACATAGTAAGCCATCACCACGCCATCCGGGCGCTTATCGATCGTCACGTAAATCTCTTCGCCGGTCGCAAACAGGATCGAATCCGGGCGCAGCTGGCGCTTGCCGTAATCCACTTCCATCAAAACGCCCTGGTACGCGCCCTCCAGCAGCCTGACCCGCATCACCTGGTAATTTTGCAGCGTACCGTCCAGATCCACCTGGCCCTGTTCGAGAATTTCAGTCACCTGCGCGCGCACCGTCTGCGAGCCGAAACCGTCGCCGCTCGTCACAAACGAAAAGGGACGAAAGAAATACGGGACGCCCCATACCACAAAAGCGATAAATCCGCCCAGGATGAGCAGCGCGGCAACAACAAAGGGAATTGGGAATTTTTTCATCCGGTTAATGGGTCCCGTCAAAAGAACTTAATCACAAACGAGGAGCCTGATCCCGCGGATCAAACTCCCCGTTACCTGTCTACCATTTCTGAACATGCCTGACACTGAAAAGCGTCGCCCGGACAAAGCATCATTCGTCGGTCTTGCGCATGCCCCGTAAAATGACATTGGTCTCGCGGGTATTGACGGCCAGATCGGCAAAAACCAGCATCAACTGGCCCAGCGCCGAGCTGATCATGCCCGCCAGGAACAAACCCAACCCGAAAATGGATGCATAAAAACGAGCATCCACCAGGCGCGAATTACTGTTCACCAACCAGTAATTGTTGACCAGATCAACCAGCGCCGCATTCTGGACAAATCCATAAATTGCCGTGCCAACCCCGAGCAGCATCAGCAAAACACCCAGGATCACAGCCACAATTCCGGTAAAACGGACGAAAAAGTACATGCTTACCTCCAACGACTGCCGATTGATAATGAAAGATTGCCAACTGTTACTTGCCCTTAATGGTAACACGATTGAGCAAAAATGCGCTCGCCAGCGTGCAGAATACCCCAGCCACAAGCAACTCGGGGCAGGTATGTCCACGAATCAGGACATAAAAAATTTGGGGCACGACAATGCGTGCCCCAATCAAATTACCAGGCGTAGGCTTCAGGCGCTTCGCCGCCAGGGCCAGGGAAAATTTCATCCAGGGCCTTGAGCGCCGCTTCATCGAGTTCGATTTCAAGCGCGCGCAGTGAACCGGTCAACTGATCCAGCGTGCGCGGGCCAATGATGGGCGCGGTCACGATCGGATTGTGCAGCAGCCAGGCCAGCGCCACATCGGCGGGCTGTTCACCGGCCTGTTTGCACCAGGCTTCCCATTTTTCGAGTTTGGCGCGATTCTTCTCGATTTCCTTTTGCGTGTCTTCTGACGCGCGTCGGCCCTTTTCGATTTTTTCCAGCACGCCGCCCAACAAACCGCCCGCCAACGGCGACCAGGGAATCAGGCCCAGACCGTAATCCTTGCAGGCCGGGACAACTTCCAGCTCCACCATGCGGGCATTCAGGTTGTAGAGACTCTGCTCACTGGAAAGTCCCATAAAATGGCGCGACTTAGCAGCCTCGTTGGCCTTGGCAATCTGCCAACCCGCGAAATTGGAGGAACCCACGTAAAGCACCTTGCCCTGCTGAACCAGCACTTCGCAGGCCTGCCAGATTTCCTCCCAGGGCGTCAAACGGTCGACATGATGGAACTGGTACAAGTCAATGTAATCTGTTTTCAGGCGTTTGAGCGAAGCATCGCAAGCCTGACGAATATTCAGCGCCGAAAGCCGCTGTTGATTGGGCCAATCGCCCATGCGCCCATAAACCTTGGTAGCCAGGACAGTTTTTTCACGCCGTCCGCCGCCCTGCACGAACCAGTTACCGATAATTTGCTCAGTCACGCCCTCGCCGAGCTTCCAACCGTAGACATTGGCCGTGTCAAAGAAGTTAATCTCCAACTCGAGCGCCTTGTCCATGATGGCAAAGCTATCGGCCTCGCTGGTTTGCGGGCCAAAGTTCATGGTGCCGAGGCACAGGCGGGATACTTTCAGACCGGTTCGACCCAATTGTGTAAATTTCATGCGATTCTCCTTGTCGATTCGTTTAACATTAATTTTTCAGTTCTTTGACGGTTGCATCCATTACTTTGAAAACGCCTTCAAGCGTGGCATTCGGAAAACTTCCAAAATACGCCATAAAGCCATCTGCCAGAATTTTATTGGCCAGCTGCCACTCCGCAGTTTGCGGATACGGTTTCGCCAGCGGAATCAAGTCGATCGCGGCGGACCACTGCGGATTGGCGGCGCGCTGACTTTTGAGCAGGTCGGCTGACGCCATGCTGACCGGAAAAAGTCCGCTTTCCTTAACCCAGCGCGCCTGATTCTGCGGCTCCAGCATCCAGCGGATAAACAGCCAGGCTGCCAATTGGCGGGCTTCGTTGGTTTTCAGCACGGCATAATCGGGGCCGTAGGCCACAATGCCGGGCTTTTCGCCCGGGAAAGGCAGCACAGTCCACTCATCGGCGGAAGCGGAAGTTGCAAAAGCGTTTTTCTGCTCGGCAAGTTCGCTCAAATTGCCGGTGATGAACAACGCGCTTCGCCCGGCCAGATATTCATAATTGGAGGAAGAAGTCGCCAACCAGGCGCAGCCATCCGCGCGCAAATCGGAGACAAATTGCAGCGCCGCGCTATTGTCCGGGGTGTTGAAGCGGAACTCGCCATCCGTGAAAATCTGTCCGCCAGAAGCCGCCAGCCAGGAGTAGGGCGTCTGCCAGTTGGAAGCCACATCCAGCGCCAGGCCGCCGAAACCGTCATTCGTCAGGTCTGCATCCTGTTTCCAGAAAGCGTTGGCGGCGCAGGCCTGCTTACGAAATTCATCAGCGCTGTTGGGCGCGGCGTCAAAGCCCAGATCGCGCGCAAAAGTGCGATTGTAGAACAAAAAACGCGCTGAACGCGCCGCCGGGAGTCCATACCGCACCCCATTTACCAGCGATTGCTCCGCAAACGCTGCGGGAATATCGGCCAAATCCATGCCGAATTCAGGCTGGACAAGATACGGCGTCAGATCGACGATGTTTTCCTGCCAGTTGAGCAGCTGCTCGGGCAGGGCAATCACAATATCGGGATGCTCAGGCGTACGCAGGGATTTGTCGACTTCGGCAGCAAGCAGATTCAAATTGGGCTGGGAGAGTGTCTGGACTTTAATGCCCCATTTGTTGGACAGCGTAAACTCGGTGGCCATTTGCGCGAACAAGCTGGCAGATTGACCATCCCAGCCATGCCAGACTACCACTTCGACGTCTTTCAGCGCATCCGGGCGGATGCCCAGGTCTGGAGCGCGCGTGGGGGTGGGGACAGGGGTTGAAGTGGCGGGCAGCGGCGTGGACGGAGATTCCGCCGTTGGGGGAAAATCCGGCTGACGGGTAAGCAGCGTCACGGTTGGGGTGCAAGCGCCAAGCAAAATGGCGGTACAAAGCAGCAGCGGCAGAATACGGCGCATTGGTCAGTTTATCCGAGAGACATGAGCGGAACCGGCATGAATACCAGGATGAACACCACGATCATCATGTAAGCGATCAGGCGGCGGCTGGAATCGAGTTCGGTGATCTGGTCGAGCGGGTCGGCAGATTGGCGGCCAAAGAAGAGCAGCAGGGCAATCCACAGCCACCAGCCGTTCCAGAAAATCCCCAAAATCGCCATGAATGCCACAATGACCGGCAATGCATATTTCAGCTTTTTCCCAAACAGCACATACATCACGTGCCCACCGTCCAACTGACCGGCAGGGATCAGATTGAGCGAGGTGACCAGCAGCCCGGCCCAACCCGCCATGGCGATCGGAGAAATAAACACGTCGGTGCCGCCGGTGGGCACAGGCAAACCGGTGAAAAAGTATTTTAGCCAGTAGAGCAAAGGCGAAACATCACCGTAGCTGGCCGGGGCGGGTAAAAGCTTGCCAAAAACAAGATATTTGGAGAGCAGATAAATGATGGAATTTCCTTCGATAAATCCACCGGGGTTGGCGACGATTGGCCCGGTTTTCGAGACGAATAAACCGTATATCACCACCGGAATGGCAACAAACAAACCCGCCAGCGGCCCGGCAATGCCCACGTCGAACAGGATACGCTTGTTGCGCGGCAGTTCCTTCCAGACGATGACAGCGCCCATCGTCCCGAGCAGGGATGGAAAGGGAATGAAATAAGGCAAAGTGGCGGCCGTATTATGGCGACGCGTCATCAGGTAGTGACCGAACTCATGCGCCAGCAAAATTCCCAGCAAGCTGATTGCAAACGGAAAACCGCCATGCAACAGCGACAACCAGAACATCTGTCCGTCAGAGGTTGCCCCGGCAAGCTGCTCAGGATCGGCATATCCCATGCCGGTCCAAACCACGCTGACAACGGTCAGTAGGAACAGGATGATATTAACCCACATTCTGGATGGTTTCGGATCGGGGAGACTGGCCGTGATAAAAATGACGTGTCTGCCATTTTCATCCTTGCGAAAAAGCGGCATCAGCCGGTGAGGACGCAGCAGCAAAGTGAGCCGGTCGAAGGCTTCGATCGAATCCACGGTCAACTGGCCACGGTAGCGCGCGAGGAAGTCGCCGCCGGTTTCGCCCATCGTAATATCTTCCACGCGAAAAACGCTCATCACAAAAGAATTCAGTACTTCTTGATCTGGAATATTCATAGGACATCCACCATTAATTCAACTCTGCTCAGATCGGCAGAAGAAAACACTGCCTGAAAATTGTTCTGCAACCTAATCACAAAAAAGAGCGGGAGTGCATGGGAGTCGAACCCACCCTGGACCGCAACGCGACCCAACACCGGTGTTGAAGACCGGGAAGCCCACCGGGACTTATGCACTCCCGGCAACAAGGATACCTTAAGTCGGTGTTTTTGGGGAGAAATGATCGAGGGATTTGTATCAGGGTTTGAGTTGAAACCCAAGGTTGTGGATAAATCCTGCCCCATAGTAGAAAATCAGGATGGTGATGGATGTGAAACACAACACTGCCAGCATGGACAGCGCCCCCATCCAGATCGACAACAACGCCATGCCGCGCCCCCTTTCACCGCTGACGCGTATCTGACGGAGCGCAGCGAACCCGCTCATCAGCGCCGCCAAACCAGTCAGCATGGCTGATGGATAGCAGACCCAGGCTGACAGGGGAATGGGTACCAGGCCCATGCAAAAGGAAATCAGCGTCAAAAAAGCGCAGAAAAAGCTGATCAATGCGAGTCGGTTGGTGTTTGTGGATGAAGTCATATTCGCCTTTTTACGCAAAAGACCGCCGAAGCGGTCTCTTTATTGCCAGAGATTGTACGAAAGTGCATCGTTACTGTCAAGAACATTTGCAGTTAATTTCAGTTCGACTGCAATTTGCTATATGTTTTACCTTCTGTGCAACACACGTTTTTCTTTGCCTGAATGTTACGGAAACGGGCCAATCCGTATTTTATCTTTGAAGACCTGCATCGTAGCCTTGTCAGAGTTATTAACTGAGAAACTGCCACGGCTGGTCTTTGTACCGCGCGCAACGAGATAGACATACTTGCCAAACATCAACTCTATGGTCACCGGGATGCCCTGTTTGACGACAAATGAGCAGTAGACAACGTAGTTGCCATTTTTACTCGTCCCGTTGATATTGACATTCGCCTTCTTGGTTCCGATATTTTCAACTTTGAACGGGGCGGTATCCCCATGCAAACCTTTCGGAGCGAGACAACCGGGGGAAGCCTGCGTGTTGAACGCACTCATCAGGTCTGATCCGATCAGGGTTGGCAGCTTGATGGCCGCCGGTTGTTGCGCCGGGGCAGTGTCATTTATAAAGGGGTGGGGGGCGGGAC
>CAILYI010000212.1 GCA_903838415.1 uncultured Anaerolineae bacterium
CGAAGCCTTGCAGAGCGGCTCAACGCTCGCATCAAGGCTTCGGGACGTCCTTTTGCTCCTTGTCTAGCAGGAGTTGGATGGAATACCTTTTCGGTCCACCAAGATCACGAAGATGCGCGAACTTTCTGATCTTTCAGGTACCTTCGTGAATTTCGTGGATGAAAGCCCCGGCCAGAAGCAGTTGCTGGCTCACAACTCAGATGTCAAAACAAGGAGAATGTCATGACCCTGAAAAAACGACCCAACAAATTCTTTTATATTCTCACGCTGCTGGTCTTCCTGGCCCAGCTGGCCCTGCCAACCGGCGCGCGCGCCGAAGGGGAAACTCCGCCCGCCGACCCGGCCGTGACCGAAGTTGCGCCGGTTGACGCCGCCACGCCCGAACCGGCGCCCGCCGCCACCGAAACCCCCGCTGCCGAACCGGTCATTGACCTGAGCATCGTGCCGGATGGCACCGAAGTAATCGTGCTGGATGACCAGGGCGCAGTTCTGCCGCTCGCCACCCAGGCCGCCGCGGATGCGATTGCCACCGCCGACCCGCAATGGTGCCCGGATGGTGTCACTCCTGGATCAGGGAGTTGTATTGGAATTGGCTCTACATCCATGGCAGCTCTGCTTACCGCGATTGGTGCTGGTCTTGACGGATTAGGCGATGGTACCATCTGGATTGAAACGGCCTATGTAAGCGCAAATGATACCAGCAAGATTACCATCAACAGCACCAACACGCACTCGCTGACTCTGAAAGGCGGCTGGGATGGCGGCACATCAATTACAACTCCTGGTGTATCCACCTTTACCGTCCCGATCGAAATCTTCTGGGGCGGGGCAGTGACCATCAATAATATCTCGGTCAATGGATCCACTTATACAGTGGAAGCTGGAAAGGGTGCCGGTGTTGTTGAAGCCATGCTCAATGTCAAATCGACTGCCGTAGACCCGAGCGCTACGACCAGCGCGGTGACCCTCAACAACGTCACGGTCACCAAAAGCAAGGGTACCACCGGTACAGTCAATGATAATGCCGAAGTCAGCTTTGCTGCGGGTGAAGCCGGTCATGGCGCCAAAATAACCACGACCTTGGGTGGTGTAACGGTTTCCAGAAGCACATTTACCGACAACAATCATGACGGCCTGCTTGTGCTCTCGCATGGCCCAGTCACCCTGAGCACCATCACTGCTTACGGCAACGGCGGCCAGCGCGACCTGACTTCAGGCGAAATAACAGCCGTGGAAGCCGCCCACCACACAGGTCAGTCTCCCGATTCACTTGCTAATTGGGATGTTACTGATTCTACTAACAAGCACATAATTGACGATGTAACATACTATAATCATGTCTGGTGGGGCAGCGGTGTGCAGGTCTCAGCTGACACCGGGAATGTCAGCGTCAGCAGTTCCACGTTTGGAGATACTCCCCTGGCCAAAGCCAATAAAGACTCAGGCCTGGTTGTAAACGCAAGCGCGGGCAATATCACCCTGACCAAGGTTACCAGCTATGGAAACTTCGGCTACGGGGCAGACCTGTTTGCGTCGGCGGGGAATATTCTGGTCGAAGAGTCAGACTTCCTGAATACCCTGATATACAAAATGGGCGATGCTGGGACTGGCGGCGACTTACTGGGATGGTGGGACCATGCAAATTATTGGAATAACGGAACTCTTAAAGCGGATTGGAAATGGCAAGGTTCCGGCGCAGGCGGCATCGGGTTGTCTGCGTATGGCAGCGGCGACATCACACTCAATAAAATTCATGCCGGATTAAATGACATTGGAAATCAATATTCTGGCGCTAATTTGGCCAGCTATAACGGGCAGATCTCTGTCACGGACAGTGAATTCATAGAGAACGGTATAAGCGGCAGCGTCTATGGCGGCGGCCTGTTTGCGGATTCCGGGTTGAACTGGCAGACTGGCGCGTTATCGTGCGTTGTGAGTGGCGGATGCGATATCACGTTGACCAATGTAACAGTTAACGAAAACTATGGCAGTGGGGCTGAAATATTCGCATATGGCGGTGGCGTTACCGTTCAAGACACATCTACCTTTAACTTGAATGGCGGCACGGGTCTCACTGCCGAAGCAGGCAATTGGGACACCGGCTACTGTCCGGCAGGTTCTGTCTGCGACCTCACGATCACTGATGCCATAGCCTCGGAAAATGGTGGTGATGGCGTATATCTGGATAACTATTTTGGCAATATCGTCGTTGACAACGTCACCGCCACGGGAAATGATGCTACCGGCGCAAATCTTGGAAACGAGTACGGTGGCAATGTAACTGTCAGCAATTCTCACTTCAATTCCAACTCTGCTGGTGTATATGTGGAAACCGCTCAAGATGAGACTTGCAACTCGGGCCTGACCTGTAACATCACCCTTACCAACATCGAAGGAAACGATAATACAGATGGCAATGGCGCCGAGCTTTATACCGATGCAAGCGGCAATATCTCGGTAAGCAACTCCTTCTTTAACTCAAACGACGGGAATGGTCTTAACGCAACATCCAGTTATTCTGGCTGCGATAGCGGTCCTTGTAACGTCACCATCACCAATATTATTGCAAATGATAATGATAGGGGTGGCGCCGATCTCAACACCAATTACGGCGGCAGCATCACGGTCAACGGGGGCACATTCAATGGTAATACATGGGATGGTCTGTATCTCGCGACAGCCATTGACGATTGCCTGCCCGGTATGGTTTGCGATATTACCATGAACGGTGTTACTGCACAGAATAATGGCTGGGAAGGTGCGAACCTGGGCACAGAAATGGGCGGCAAGATCACCGTCAATGGGGGCACCTTTACAAACAATGAATACGGCTTGTCCGCTGAGGTCAACGAGGATAATGAAACAAACTTATCCGGTGCAGTCAAGTTTGACTCAGTCACAGCGACTGGCAATCTCTATAGTGGAGCGAGCATTACACTATACAAAAATGGCGGAACCGTTGAAGTGACCAATTCTGTATTCAATCTGAATGGGAACAACGGACTCTTTGTGGACAGCTACTCGCTGGGAACTGCTGCCATCCCCGAGATCTTTCTGAATGGGGTCACTGCTAGCCAGAATGCTGCCAAAGGCTTTTTCTATTACGGCCCTACGCCTACGGGGACCGTGGATGACCCGACTCCTGCAAATATCCTGATCTGCTCGGGTTCCTACAGTGATAATACCGGCTATGGCATCAACATCGATAACTTCGGAGGTACCACCACATTCGGCGGCTCCGTGGTCAGCACCGGCAACAACCTCACCGGCGTAGAACCGGGTGAGAACTGGCTCAACCCCGAAGCCTCCCTGGGCGATTGCCAGGAGGTCAGCGTCAGCACGCCGAGCGAACCTGGCGAGCACAAACTGCCTGTCAAGGAGTGGGTTTTCGTGAAAGCCGCCAATGGCAACGTGGGTGATTTCGCCTCCTGCGGTGCTTACGCCGGGCTGCACCTGGGTCTCGAACCACAAGATTTTGTCGAGATCCCCTGCGAATCCCGCGCCAATGGCAAGCGCGCCTTTGCTGAAACCATCGCAGCCAGCAGCCTGCCCACCAAGCCCGAGGGCACCTTCCTCTCCGCGCTGACCTTCAGCGTGCGGGATGCCCTGGATACCGAACTAACTCAGATCGGCCGCGCACTGGTCTCCTTCAAACTGGCCGCTGGCGACCAGGCCACCGGCTACTCGATCCTGTTCTGGGATGGCAAGAGCTGGGTCAAAATGGGCAACGCCCAACTGGTCAACGGTCAATTCCAAACCTGGACCAACCAACCCGGTCTGTACGTGCTGGTCAAGAACTAGTGCCCGAACACTTTCTAAAGACGTAGGGTCAGACAGGCTAAAATCCGGTAGATTGACCCTACACCTTAATGTAGGCCGGGTACGAGTGCCCGAACACTTTCTAAAGGTGTAGGGTCAGACAGGCTAAAATCCGGTAGATTGACCCTACACCTTAATGTAGCCGGGTACCAGGTTGCCTGACCAGCATCCAATAGTCAACAGCTTCTCACCTCCCAAATTCCACCCTGCAACGCACAGCGCGCAGATCACCCGGAATTTGGGAGGTGAGGGGGCCGGGGGTTGAGATGGTAAAATTGGCATCACATAGGAGTATCCAATGATCAAAAAACTACTGTGCTTGTCTGTCCTGCTCTGCGCGCTGATTTTGAGCGCCTGCGGTCCGTCCGCGCCGCAGCCCGCGGCTGATTCTGTCCAACCGGCGCCCAGCGAGGCCCCGGCCGCCAGCGCGCCGATCGCCGCCACTCAGACGATTGACCCCTGCCTGCCGCAATATGCGCGCGTGCTGGCCCAGCGCGTGCACAATCACATGCGTGAATTTGACGACGCCTCCACGCTGGCGGCGTCCCTGACCACCACCCAGCTGCCCGGCGCCATCGCCGACCTGCAGCGCATCCGGCGCGCCGCCCAGGACGAACCGGTACCCTCGTCCTGCCTGGGGAAACTGAAAGACCTGCAAGTGGCGCATATGAACAAGGTCATCGATACCCTGCTGGCCCTGCTGAACGGCGCCCAGGCCGCCGATCTGCAAACCGGGATCAACGACGCGCGCGGCCTGCATGACGCCTACACCCTTGAATTTGCCTCCATCATGGGGCTGACGGTGGTCACGCCACCCAGCAGCACG
>CAILYI010000213.1 GCA_903838415.1 uncultured Anaerolineae bacterium
CGGGCGCGACCACACCACGGTCATGTACGCCATCCAGAAAATCACCAAGGACATCGAGTCTGGGCCGGAAATGCGCAAAAAGATCATGCGCATCAAGCAGCTGTTGTACGGCCATACAGGAATTGCGGTTTGAAATTCCCGGCAAAGTGTGTTCTGATAATAAATCCGTTTTATTGGAGTAACCAGTGATCCCTGGTTTAGACGGCCTGCGTGCTATCGCAATTTTGATGGTATTTTTTTACCATGGTGCTTATCTCTTTAGCGGCTGGATGGGGGTCCAGTTCTTTTTTGTTATCTCGGGCTTCCTGATTACCGATATTTTGCTGCGCATGAAAGACCAACTTCCTCCGCGCGAATTTTTCATCAAATTCTACGGGCGGCGGTTTTTGCGGATTTTTCCGCTGTATTATTTTTATCTGGCGCTGATGATGGGGGTGACAGCCTGGTTGATTTCAATTGACTTTAAACCCAAAATTATGCAGGTTTTTTGGACTCAACTCCCGGTAGCCGCCACCTATCTTTACGACTTTTTCCACGCGAGCGATTTTTTCCGCCAATCGAACTTTCTGACTCACTTTTGGTCGCTTTCCGTTGAAGAGCAGTTTTACTTTGTCTGGCCGCTCGTCATCCTGCTGACGCCCAAAAAATGGCTCAAGCAGGTATTTATCGGCGCCATTATCCTGGGACCTGTTTTTCGCATCCTGCTGACCATTCTTTACCGGGCGCGCCCTTTTCCCTTTTTATTGGATGATATGCCCCTGGCGATTTACGCCCTGCCATTTTCGCATGTGGACGCTTTCGGTTTTGGGGCCTTCATCTCCCGCTTCGATATTTCCAAGCCCAAATGGCAACTGCTGGCATTGCTGATACTTGTTCCGCTGGCAGGATTCGGCTCCCAATGGCTTTTTGCCGGGAAATTTGGACACTGGACAGCTTTCGGGTATCCTCTGCCGTTGGCAAACGGCCTCCAACAAATTTGGGGTTACTCTCTGCTGAATTATTTTTTTGCGGTCCTGATTTTCTGCGTGGTGCGCGAACGTTTATTTGTCCGCTTTCTGGAACTGCCGCCGCTGCGCTTTCTTGGGAAGATTTCCTATGGGATGTATGTTTACCATTATGCCATTCTGTGGTTCACGAAAATCGGCATGAGCGTGTCACAATCTGCGGCAGTGCGCTGGCAGGCAACTTGGCTGGCGCTTGGTATCACCATCGTGGTTTCAACCATCAGCTACTATTTGCTGGAAAAGCCGCTGATGGATTTAAAAGATCGTTACTTCCCGCTGCGTTCGCGCCCAAAAACGGAGTAGGGGATAAACTTATGGTATACTATTGCCCGCTCTAGCCTCGCGGCGGAGCAAAATTTTGCCTGGGACGGGCAACAAGCGTCCCTGAGCGGGTTATCGAACCTCCCAAAGGTCACCCCCGCTAAACTTATTCCGGGGCAGGCACTTAAGGTGCACCTGCTATCGGTAAAAAGGAGAAAGCATGGCTGTTATTTCAATGAAAGCCCTCTTGGAGAGCGGCGTCCATTTTGGTCACCGTACGAACAAGTGGGATCCCCGCATGAAGCCGTATATTTTCACGGAACGCAACGGCATCCATATCATCGATCTTCAGCAAACGGTGAAGGCGCTTAATGGCTCTTATAACATCGTGCGCGATTGTGTCATGAAGGGCGGCACAGTGCTGTTTGTTGGCACCAAGCGCCAGGCACAGGAGACCGTACGAGAAGAAGCCATCCGCGCTGGCATGCCTTATGTCACCGAGCGCTGGTTGGGCGGTATGCTGACCAACTGGAACACCATGTTCGCCCGTATTAAGGAAATGGAACGGCTGGAGACCCTGCGTGACAGCGGTAATATCAATCGCCTGACCAAAAAAGAAGGCTTGTTGATTGAGCGCGATATCACCCGCTTGAACACCCGTCTCGATGGCGTTCGCTCCATGAAACGTCTGCCCGACCTGGTTTTCATCGTCGATGTCGGTCGTGAAGATTCTGCCGTGCGTGAATGCAACCTGCTCAACATCCCGATCGTTGCGCTGGTGGATACCAACTGCAACCCGCAGGATGTCGATTTTGTGATCCCTTCCAACGATGACGCCATTCGCGCCATCAAGCTGTTGGTCGCCAAAGTTGCTGATGCCGTGCTCGAAGGCAAGGGCATGCGCAAGGATGACGAAATGGTTGAAGAACAGGAACAAATAGCCGCTGCTTCCGCCCCGACTCCTGTCAAAAAACTTAGCCGCACTGTGGATGCTGACGAAGAGACTGATGATTCAGCCCTGCTTGGCAAGTCTACGTTGGCCAAGCTGGCCAAGACGGCTGATACAGAAGCCGCTCCCGCTCAAGATATTCCGGCTGAATAATAAGTTTGCAAGAGGTTTTGAATGGATATTACAACTGAAATGATCAAAGAACTACGCGCCGCCACCAACGCCGGCATTTTGGATTGCCGCAAGGCGCTGACCGAAGCTGACGGCGACTTCAAAAAAGCGGTTGATTATCTGCGCGAAAAGGGCGTGGCGACTGCCGCCAAGCGTGCTGACCGCCTGGCCTCCAACGGCACCGTGGAATTGTATTCGCATGGTGGGGGACGTGTGGGCGTGATGGTTGAAGTCAACTGTGAGACAGACTTCGTCGCCCGCGCCGATGCTTTTCGGCAGTTAGCGCATGAACTTGCGCTCCAGATTGCCGCATCCGCGCCGAAATACATCTCTGAATCGGAAATTCCCGAAGCGGAACTTCAGCACGAGGCTGAAATTGCCAAAAATCGCGCCATTGAAGAAGGCAAGCCCGAAGCTGTCGCTGGCAAAATCGTTGAAGGTCGCTTGAACAAGTTCAAAGATGAAGTTTGTTTACTACGCCAGGCCTACATCCGTGATGAATCTGTCAGCATTGAAAAGCTGCTGCATCAGACCATCGCCAGCACTGGCGAGAATATCGTCATTCGTCGCTTCCAGCGCTGGGAGTTGGGCGAAGGATTGGGCGAATAATTCAGAAAAAGCCAACCGCGAGGTTGGCTTTTTTTTGACCCCACCCTTTGGCGTCAGCCGGGATGGGAAAGGAGAGAAAATGGCAGAACTAAAATACAAGCGCATTTTGCTCAAGCTCAGCGGCGAAGCCATGGGCGGTGAAAACGGATTTGGGATTAACGTTTCTGAAGCCGAGGCGATTGCTGGCCGAGTCAAGGACGTTTATGAGATGGGCGTGGAAGTGGCGATTGTCATCGGCGCGGGCAACCTGTGGCGTGGCAAACAGGGCCTCGACCGCGGCATGGATCGCGCCACCGCCGACTATATGGGCATGCTCGGCACGATGATGAATGCCCTGGCTCTGATGGACGCCCTGGAACGCGCCAACGTTTTCACCCGTGTCATGTCTGCGATTGAGATGCGTGCCATCGCCGAACCGTACATCCGCCGCCGTGCCATTCGCCACCTTGAAAAGGGCCGCGTGGTCATTTTCGGCGCGGGCACGGGGAATCCCTTCTTTTCAACGGATACCGCCGCAGCCTTGCGTGCGACCGAAATTGACGCGGCTGTGGTCATTAAGGCCACCAAAGTGGATGGCGTGTATGACGCGGACCCGAAGAGTAATCCGAATGCGGTCAAGTTTGAGCAACTCTCCTATATTGATGTGCTTAATCGGCGCTTGCAGGTCATGGATAGCACCGCCATCACGCACTGCATGGAACACAAAATCCCCATCCTGGTGTTGAACCTGTGGGACAAAACGGCGCTAACCCGGGCCTTGTACGGAGAAAAAGTCGGCACGATCGTCTGCTAATAAAACGGAAAGACGCCTGACGGGGCGTCTTTTTGATTCTGCAAGAAATTGAGAGCCAGCTTACAGGTTTTGCAAGTCGTTTGCGCCGATACTTGTCCAATCTTGCCCAAACTTATTGATGAGATTGGCGGGTTCGTTGCCAGGAAAAACCGTAAATCCTGTTATCATCAGTAGCGTATTTTCAAATTTTAGGGTATCCTTAGAAATGATGCTCAATAAATCAGGAGGCTGCGGTGATAAAAGATCTTCTCAAGGACTCTGAGTCCCACATGCAAAAATCAATTCATGCGCTCGTCGAGGATTTGACAACCATTCGAACCGGACGCGCTAACCCTGGGTTGGTGGAAAAACTTCATATTGAATATTATGGCGCTCCCACCCCGTTAATGCAGCTCGCATCCATCAGCGTGCCGGAACCGCGCACGCTGGCGATTAAGCCCTTCGACAAAACCACGTTGAAGGCGATCGAAAAGGCGATTCTGGCCTCAGATTTGGGCTTGACCCCCAATAACGACGGTTTGGTCATCCGCCTGAATTTACCGCCCCTGACTGAAGATCGTCGCCGTGACCTGGTGAAACATGTCCACCATCGCCTGGAAGAAGCGCGCGTGGCGCTGCGTAATATTCGCCGCGATTCGATGAAGGACATCAAGGATTTTGAAACCGAAAAGATGATTTCTGAAGATGATCGCAAGCGTGGCGAGGACGAACTCCAAAAATTGACAGATCGCTTCATGGCTGAAGTGGATAAGATCGGTCATACCAAAGAAACGGAGATCATGGAAGTCTAACGACTCCATTTGCCATGAGCAAAACCAGCCACCCAAATCTTCCGAAGCAAATCCCTCAACACGTTGCCATCATCATGGATGGCAACGGTCGTTGGGCTTTGAAACGTGGGCTTCCGCGCCTGGCTGGGCACAAAGCCGGGACAGAAAATCTGCGCCGTATCATCAAGGCGTGTGTTGAATTCGGCGTAGGTTACCTGACGATTTATGCTTTTTCCACTGAAAATTGGGGCCGCCCGCACGAGGAAGTAAATGGACTGATGCGCATCCTTGAAGATGTGATCGATAAGGAGCTTTCCGAGCTGAATGAACAGGGCGTACAGATTCGCCATCTCGGACGGCTTGACCAGTTGGCTCCCGCTTTGCAGGAAAAAGTGATGGATGCGGTCCATACCACCCAGCACAACTCCAAGTTGGTGCTCAATGTGGCCTTCAACTATGGCGGACGCGATGAAATCGTCCATGGGATTCAACAAATGCTGAAAGATGGCGTCAGCCCTGAAAGCGTAACCCCGGAACTGGTCAGCAAGTATCTTTATACGGCCGGAGTACCCGACCCCGATCTTATCATCCGCACTTCGGGCGAACTGCGAATCAGCAACTTCTTGATCTGGCAGGCCGCCTATTCAGAATGGTATGTGACTCCCACCTACTGGCCTGATTTCAACAAAGAAGAATTTCGCAAGGCGCTGGATGAATTTTCCAACCGCGACCGGCGCTATGGCAAGGTGGATGCGCCTGAGTACGAGGGTACCCATGTCTAAACGGACGAGTACAGCCCTGGTACTGCTCCTGATCGGTTTCCCGGCGCTGGCTTTTGGCGGAATCCCATATTTTTTATTTATGGGCTTTTTCCTTGTCGCGGCAGCCTGGGAATACACGGAATTGTTTCGTGCCGCTGGTTCGCAGCCAGCGCGCTGGATGGTGGTTGGTGGCGTGGCTGTGCTCGTGGCAGCGCGCTTTTTTTATCCAGCGGCCGCCATACCGATTTTTACATTCAGTATTCTGGCCTTGATGGCCTTTCACCTGTTTGATTACGAGCGCGGCAATGACCATGCTGGTTTGGATTTCAGTGTCAGCGTGGGTGGACTGGTTTATATGGGCTGGGTTGGCGCATTTTTACTCGACTTGCGTCAGCTTGAAAACGGCGGCTGGTGGGTGATGTTTGTGCTGCCCTGCGTCTGGTTTGCGGATACAGGCGCCTACATGCTGGGGGCGGCTTATGGAAAACATCGCATGACCCCTAGGCTCAGCCCAAAGAAATCCTGGGAAGGATTCGCCGCCGGGGCTTTTACCAGCTTGCTTGGGGGCGGATTCCTGGCTTATGCCTACTCCACCTGGGGGCCGCTGAATTTGCCCATCTGGGTGGGAGCATTGTTCGGGCTGTTGGTGGCCGTGCTGACGCCGCTGGGAGACCTGGGCGAAAGCATGTTGAAACGACAGGCTCAGCTGAAAGATTCCGGGAAATTATTCCCAGGGCACGGCGGCGCGTTTGATCGCATCGACTCGTGGATCTGGGGCGCGGTGCTCGGCTACTACTTCATCATCTGGTTTGTCCGGTGACGCAATCACGCGTCACCGTTTTTTTTTTCAAGGAGAAGAAAAATGGTCGATCGCGAACCAACCCGCAATCTCGGACTTGAACTGGTACGTGTTACCGAGGCCGCGGCGCTCTCGGCCGGCCGTCAGATGGGGCGAGGTGATAAAAATGCCTCCGATAAGGCCGCAGTGGACGCCATGCGACTGATGCTGAACAGCGTTGAAATGAACGGTGTGATCGTTATCGGCGAAGGGGAAAAGGATGAAGCGCCCATGCTGTATAACGGAGAAAAAGTTGGGACTGGCAGCGGCCCGGAAGTGGATATCGCTGTCGATCCGATTGATGGCACCCGCTTGCTTTCCACCGGAAATCCAAA
>CAILYI010000214.1 GCA_903838415.1 uncultured Anaerolineae bacterium
CGCCAGCCAAATCGTGGCAATCCAGCCCCAATTCAGTCCTTTTTGCAATCCGTGACGGATCAGGTGCTTGTCAATGATCCCTGGTAGCCCTAGCCGGAGCATATTGCCCAGCAATAGCGGAAAATCATCCACTTGTTCTGTGGTTACTGTAAGTTGTTCGCTCATCCCTTGAGCTTACCAAAGAATTCACGATTTCAAAATCCTTTTCCGCGAATGGACAGTATAACAGGTTCGTTGGCGGCATAGACATAGCAGCCGATACCTATTTCCTGCCAGAGTCGGAAACCTGCCCGGTAATCATTCGCCCTGTCACACTGGGAGATCCTGATTGGTTCACGCAGGTCATTGCCCATGAGATCTTCCACTGTTATCAGTCTTGGAACCTGCGCGAACAATCACTCGGACCGGGGTGGACTCGGTTTGGTGGAAGGAAGGCACGGCCGAATATTTCAGCAACCCGGTTACAGATTCACGGATAACGAAAATTAGTTTATGGATAGTTTTTCAAGGTTTTCGACCGCCAAATTCCTGACGAATATGCGTTATCAAAATTTCGCGTTCTTCCAGTTTCTTGGCAACGGCATCGGCCCGGAGGAAGTGATTGCCATGCTGTAACCTCCGCTCACCACGCCTGGCGTCGAGCGCATAGAGACCATAATCAGCAGCATAGGCGCTGATGCGCCTTGTGACGAGTGCCTGATCGGCCGATGGGAGGCGATCTACGCCAGCGTCCACTCGTATATGCAGTTGGTAGCCTACACCGGAGGAACCAATGTCCCAACGGTGGAAAGTGTTACCAGGATCGTGTTCGTATTGTTCGATGCAAATGGTAATGGCGCCGGCGGATACAAGAATCTCATTGTCCACGAGACGAGAGTGGGCGGCATTGAGGGCACAGAAGTATTTACCGGCCTTCGAGGGCTTCTCCAGCGAATCGTA
This sequence comes from uncultured Anaerolineae bacterium, assembly GCA_903838415.1. Taxonomy (GTDB): domain Bacteria; phylum Chloroflexota; class Anaerolineae; order Anaerolineales; family Villigracilaceae; genus UBA5195. The sequence goes on from CAILYI010000214.1 coordinate 940, forward strand.
TAGCGCGGATGGCTCCGTTCTGATCGGTCTGAGCGGGACAACTGAGATGGTGATCGCCGGGAAGATTTTAGCAAATGGTGTTGAACTGGGTTCAAAACCCTTCCCTTCACGTCGGAGGACTTCCCGGTCAGCTTAGCCATCTCCACCCGCTAGACCTGAGTGGCGATACCCTGTACATGAGGCCGCCGGTTGCGGGCATCACTAATGCCTATCCTATATTAACGCACCAGACCGTAAATCGTCTTCCTGCCAACCCAAAAAGGAAGATTTTTGGCTTATGCAAACTTCAAAAACGAACTTAAACCTAAGACGATAAATAGCGCTTACCACATTCAGCTATTTCAAAGGATAAAATGAAAAAACGCAGCTCCATTTTTATCGCGCTGGTGATAATTCTCACAGCCAGCCTGGCCTGTAATCTCGGAAGGATAGATCCATCAACGGGTGCCGGACAAAAACCAACCGTTGGAAGCGTGGAAACAAACCTCACCGCCACGACAGCTCCATCAACAGAAGTCGGACAAGAACCAACGGCTGGGAGCGTGCAAACAAACCCCACTGCCACGACAGTTCTAACTCAAGAAGCGGTCGCCGTAGACGGTACTGCAGGTCCCGAAACGATTGATCTGACAAATCCTGCGTTGTATATCTCTTTCAAAACACCGGCTTATAAATTTGACGGCGCGACAAAATTCACGGGTGTGGATACAAATAAAAGCCCAAAGGAAGTCTCATTGCTTTTTACGGAGGAGACCCAATCTTTGCCGAAAAAATCACGACACTTTTTGGTGGAAGTGATCGGTGGTAATGGGTCAGCGGAAACAGTGGTCATTGGCGATCAGGTATACACCGTATTTGAAGGAGTATGTTACCCATCCCCGCTGTCAAGTGTTGAAATCCCTGCGAAGGATTGGCCAAAACTTCAGGATGTGATCAAAGGACAGGCAAAGCGTGTGGAAAGTGGGGTTGAGGTCAATGGCTTTGTTACCGACAAATATAAGTTGACCAGCGAAAACATGGTCGCGGAAGATGAGTTGATCAGTGCCTTTGTGTATGTGGCTCGCGAGAGCGGTTTTATTACGCTCTTTGAATTGCAGGGACGCTCGAAAACAGGTTTTCAGGGACTTGACCCCAATCAATTTACGGATGTCAGCATCGCATATCACTATAATTCTGTGAAAGATGGTTCATTTGAGATTGCCATTCCTGCCGTCTGTGAGAATCCGGCTGCGCCGGCAGGTGGGTCCCCTAATCCGACTGGCTTGTTGGCTGAGTTTCCTGTGATGAATGGCGCAAAAGCTTCGTTAATAGGTAAGGAGTCAGTATTTTACCAAATTAAAAAAACGGCTACCGAAGTGGCGGATTTTTATCGCGTAGAAATGCCAAAGCACGGCTGGACGCTGACAGATGACAAAACTGTTGAGCGCGTTAAAAAAGGAAATGTATCCACTGGTCCCGTTGTAACGCTGGCCTTTACCAAGGAAAGTAAAATCTTTATAGTTAAGTCGGATGGCGGCGGCCCACTTACTGGAGTGTCGATCCAGGAAAAGTAAATTGCAATTTGAATTCTTACGAGCCGTATTTGCGGCCTGTGTGGTTATCCAATCTTTTTAAGTAAGGAGAATCTCATGAATAGAAGAAGATCAGGTCTTCGATTTGGCCGGCGACGGGGTTTCAGCAACCCATTCGCAGGGTTGGTCGTGGGTCCGTTCCTGATGGTTTTGGGAGCAATTCTGCTGACCGTTGGCTGGGGCTGGTATAGTAAAACAGCCGTGTGGGCGGCGGCAGGGGGCACGGCCATGGGGACAGTTGTGGAAATGAAACAACAATCAACCTCGGGTGACAGCACAAACATCCTGTATCAACCCGTCATAGAGTTCAAAACTGAAACTGGCAACGTGACCCGCTATACGGATCCGACCTCCACAAGTTCGCCCCGTCATCAGATCGGGGAGCAGGTTGAAATCGTCTACGACAGGAATTTCCCCACCAATGCGCGCGAGAATAATTTTTTGAGTTTGCATTTTCCCGATGCAATCGTAATGGGCATGGGAGGATTCTTTCTGCTAATGGGCTTGATGGGCGGAATCCGTTCGCTTGTTTTGGTGCTCGCAGCAGGAGGAATTGCAGCTTATCTCCTTACAAAGAAAAAGGAAAATGAAGAGCCGGTTCAACCGCAGGTTTGAATTGGATCAGTCCAGGCTGTGGCTCGGATCGATCTTCAGTGTTTGGTTGCAAGATATTCATTTCGAACCTGAAAAGTCCGCTGGCAGCCTTGATTTTCAATCCTTCTGTCTGGTTTACTTATCCCTTATACCGGTTATTTGCTTCATGCGCAGTCCGAATAGTTTTGTGATATCCAAGAATAGATGAACGACTGGAGGATCATCCATGTGGCCAATAGCAACTTCAGGATAGGTCCGGCTGGTTTCTGAAACTGTCCTTCCGAACAGATCACCATCCAAAATCACCTGCCTGACTGCCTGAAAGCCAGAACGGATTCTTTATCGATAAAAGGTTAACTGATGCGCGCTAAACCTTCAAGATATGATCTGTTTCTTGAGCAGTGATTTCTGCCAATGTCCGGCTGACCCCAAGGTAGTCCACCCAACTGGTTTGCCCCCAGGCCTGCGCAATCGAAAGATCCTGATCTAGCGGATGTGCTGCCAGGCTAATTTCTTTCAAATAGGCGAGTCCGGCTAGAATCCCATCCAAAAACTCTTGACCTTTGGATTAGGGCGAATGTTCAACAGTCTATTGTTTTATGGGAACGGCCGAAAGTTGTTCTGGCAACCCTATGCATCGGGCAAATTGCCCCCAGGCGATCAACATGGCGTAATGGGTTAGCTGGAGTGTGTTGTTTCCACTCTTGGCTTTTCTCCATTGAAAGATGCCATAAGCATAACCGAGCAAGGTTATTCAGTTATAAAAGTCCCGCGTTTTTACGTTTTTCCGTACCTGTTGCACAAAATAGATGCTAACTTAAGATGCACCTGATATCTTAATCATATATCGGTGACATTCACGATGTCATACTTATGAGGCAAGCTTCAAAAACTTGATGTCAATTGTATTATTTTTCATAGGTCATTGATTTTCCATAAATGAATGATTGAAGGTCCTGACTAAGATTAGAAATTCTCAAATCTCAAAAGGGCTTTCCACAACTAAAGGTTGGTTTCATTTTATAGATGGTTCTTATTGAATTGAAGATGCGCTGATTTGTAACCCTATCAAGGATTGTATTCACACTTGCTCTGAAAAACTATATAGACATTACGATTGAATTATCCGGAGCTCTGGAGGCTCTGCTTATGAAAAACATGCAGCGATTATTTTTAGTTTTATTTGCTGGATTGGCGTGTATCGTAATGTTCGGTCTGCTTCTCCTTTACGTAAACTACATTTCCAGTCGAGCTTTGCCTACTTTTCCCCGGGTAACGATCAATACAACGGTTCCAGAAGCGGCAGGAGTAGTCAATCAGCCGGTAATCGTTTTCGGCGAAGCCTCCGATCCTGATGGAATCGCAAGCGCCGAGTTGTGGGTAAATGGAACCAGAGTCGCCTCGCAGGCCAATCCAGATCAGAACCTGTATCCATTTGTAATCAGTCAATCCTGGATTCCGGATGGCCCCGGAAATTACCTTTTCCTTTTGCGGGGGATAGATCGGAAAGGCTTCGCGAGCGAATCAGCCCCGGTCATGATCCAGATTGGGGAACGAACCTACCAACCCGACCCCTTGCTTCACGGACAATATTTCGTGAAGGCAGGGGATACGATTGATAGCATTGCCACAAGGTTTGGCACAACGCCAGAAGAAATTCGCGTAATTAATCCTGGAATGGGAGACCCGCTGCCCGCCGAATCCATCTCCGTCCCGCCTCCGCCTGAGACAGCCTCTGGCGAAGACGCCCTTCCTGCTGCCGGCGGAAGCGATGAACCCCCACACGTTTCTCCGCCGGCCGCTCATTCTCCTGTAGATGGAACGCCCGCTGTCCCTGTATCTGTGCCATGGTTGAGGTCCCTGCCTTTGCCAGGCGGTTTTAGCTGTATCCTCACTCCTGCTGTGTGCGCTCCTCCAACCAGCCCTGGAGCCACTGAAGATACGCCGGTCCTTCCGGCATCGGACATACACGCCAGCCTGGTAGATGCATGCCAGGTATCGGTGAACTGGACGGATAATTCCACCAACGAGGTGGGCTTTCGCGTATATCGCCTGGTCACGCGTCCACGCTTCCGCTTTGAATTACTCGCGTTGCTGGATCCCTTTCCCGATAGCGGCGGACGGTTAAATTATGTGGATACATCCGCGCCAGCGGGTCAGTTTTACTATGCAGTCGCAACCATTAACTTGCGGGGTGAAGCAGTCTGGAGCGCTCCATCCGAGAGAATTACGTCAACCTGCCCTACCACCACAGTCAGTGGTGGCAGCGCATTGGATGTCGAAGCGCTCCAGATGACGATAAACGATTCGTCTATCGAACGACTCTACTGTTACCTTTCGCTGGCAGGCTCGCCCTTTGAACGCATTCCGGATGGCACGAGAGAATTTATTACCATGGAAGGGGGAGCATGGAATATCGCCGCATATGCCAGCGGCGACAACAAACGTACGCTCATGATGGATGGAACAAGGCCATTGGAACTCATCGCCGAATGTCTGGGATGGCAGGGGACGACGCTGGTATACCTGGGCAGGTTCACACGTTCACATCCGCGGGAAGAATGGGATGGCCGGTCGCTAATCGCCGGGCCGGACGACGGTGCCTTCAGCGTGACGTACCGAATACAACCTACGACACCCGATGGTACCAGTTCTGGGTATGGCGGAGGGGGTGGAGATCTATCCGTACCTGTTCCATTCAATGTACGCGCCACTGACACCTGGACATCCTGTAAACCTTTCCCACTTGGCTTGGGCTCGTTTTGCCCGATTTATAATGAAAACGGCCTCGCGTGGGATTACGCGGTCGATCCCGGCGATCCGCGCCCGCCGCTTTATTTCAAGGTATACAAGGTGGCAGAAGGAGCCAGAGGGTCGAGTCTGTACTACACAACCTTGGATGGTACACACTTGAGCGCGCCGCGCGGCGACTGCGGAGAACACGCTTCTTACTCTATTAGCGCGGTGGTGGGGGTTGATCCAGTCAGCGGACTGGAAATCCAATCCTCTGTCAGTGAGTCGCTGGACATACGACCGACCTGCGGCCAGCTGGAAGTCACGTTGGATACCCTGCACGTCAGTACTGTGGAAGATGGCGACCCATGTTTCCATTCCGGCACTTGTGGAGACTACGAAGCCTACGGCTGGTTCTGGTTCAACGGCACTCCGATCAGAATGTTTAACCACTGTGATAGTGGAATTTGTGGGGGCGGCTCAAGCTCCGCTTACTTTGTTTTTAACTACGAGTTTCATCCAAACATTGTAATTCAGGTGCCCATCCGAGATGGAGAGCCATTGTATTGGTCATTTGAACTCACGGACCACGATAATCATTCGCCTGACGATTATATGTGTGGAGTTAGGAGAATTGAGCCACTACTACCAGCACGCTCTTTGGCGGAGTGGCTTTCTATAGATCAGGATGTCGTATATTTGGATAATGTACACTTAACCAGTGGTGGTTTTCCTCTATGTACAATCACCCTCCATGTGCGTGGAGTTCCAGGAACGCCATAATTGATAAAAAAAAGGAAGACACGTCATGAAAAACAAAATACTAATATCCTTGCATGTAGCGGCACTGCTGATTTTCGTTGCCGGTTGTACTATGCCGACGGGCAGAGGAGCCGGTCCGCGCGTTTGGATTGACACCCCGCTGGATGGAGATATGCTGGCTTTGGGCTCACTGGTCGTTCAGTCTCACGCCTCGTCAGAGAGCGGCACAGCCTCCGCTGCTCTGCTGGTCAATGGCGTTCAGGTACGGGTGGATACCCCTACAAATCCCTCCGACCCTTTAACCTCCTTCGCACAGGTTTGGGAGCCAACCGCCCCCGGCGATTACGGACTAGAAGTCGTAGCAACAGATTCGCGCGGAAATACAGGCCGGTCTCACATAAGGGTTCATATTAGTACAGAAGCCTATATTCCGCCTCTGTGCCGTTTGGATCAGCTCGTCGCGCCCGAGTTGCTCGAGCCGGCCAATGGCGCTTCCGTCCTGTCCGATGGAGCCTCTGCCCGCACCAACGTGCATTTTTCCTGGTCCTATCCCGAACCCTCGTGTCGTCCATCCGGCTACTATATCAGTCTCTCAGAGCCAGATGGTTCAGCCGATCACCTGGTCTGGGGTTTCATTACCCCTTCCGCGAGTTATCCGACGGGCAATTGGCCCCTGCCGACTGGCGCATGTTATTACTGGCAGGTGGCAGCCTCACCACCAATTAGTGTCGTGGGCCAAGGTCCACCTTCCCCTGTGCGTCGCTTCTGCATCCCATCTTTGACCGTCTCAATTCCCGTAGCAATTACTGTGACAGTCTTTGTTCCTATACCGGAAATTACGATCATTCCTACAGTTACACCACCAAACCTGATTCCACTTTTTATATTCACAAGCAATGCGAATTGCCGTAGTGGACCAAGCACAGCTTATGATGTGGTTACTTCATTCTTTGCCAACGATCAGGTCACACTTGAAGGAAGAAATGATAAATCATCCTGGTATTGGGCATTGATTCCAAACAGTAATTCACATTGTTGGATCTCTGCCAAAATTGGCACCCCACAGGGACCCATTGATGGTCTGGTGGTCGTTACCGCACCCCCACTCCCAACAGCGACAGTAACACCATTGCCTGTTATCGTAGCTACAACACCTACTTCTGCTCCAGTTGCAGCTGCACCGCCCGCGCCTGGCAAGTTTAGTATTAGCACCAAATCATGCACCTCGTCAGAATATGTAGTTACTTTGCAATGGAGTAATGTCAAAAACGAACCTGGATACCATATTTACCGCGACGGTGTAATGATCGCTACGCTTCCGGCAAACTCAACGACTTATGACGACACTTCCCCTGATTACAACTCGCATAGTTATCAGGTTCAATCTTACAATGATGCTGGGTCGGCGAATAGTATTGCACAGAAATCGGAAGGTTGCCTCTATTGAGATAAAGATTTGGATACAACCACAATCCGTTATCACGCAGCTTGCTCTAGGGGCGATTTTGGCACTGAGCATAGCGTTTGCGCCTTTGGAAACAGGCCCTGTGTTGCCTATACCGTTAGGCGGCATTAATTAAATGAGGTGTCCAAAATGAAATGAATAATATCTTGTATTTTATCCAAATCATTAATGTCAGCAGCTAAACAGCAATTCTCAGTATGGATTTGGGGCACAAAAGATCTATGCAAATTGATAAGACAATGCTAAAGTGGTGAGAAAATCTTATCTTGCCTGTTATAAGACAAGGCCACTTGGTGTAAATATGTACGAAGAATTGAGTCCGGA
>CAILYI010000215.1 GCA_903838415.1 uncultured Anaerolineae bacterium
CCGCTCTGGCGCCAGTCGCTAAAGACCCCAGACTTCTCAAACACCCGTCCTGATGACCGCTGCCCGTGCGGGAGTGGCCGCAAATACAAGAATTGTCACGGCGCAAAACACCCCCGAACTTAAGCGCCGGAGAAATGGAAACAGTGTTCTTCTCAAAGAAGAACGCTGTTTGTGTTTTACCAGCCTTGGTTACGGTGTTGGTCGAGTGCAAGATATAAATCGTGCACTTTGCGGTTTTCTGCACAGCACCATGCAGCTGAATGCCATGCGATTTTCCTTATTTTTACTATTTCCGGATGAAATTTCTTCCCGTAACCCGAGCGGAAAGCTCACTCCGCGCGTAATATCACTTTCAAGAGATCACCATCCCTTGACGAGGGCCCGGTGAGAATCTCAAACTCACCTGGCTCGACCACGTTGCGATCCTCGGCATCCACAATTTGGAATGCTTCCCATGGGAGAATGACTTCCACCGTCTTTTTTTCGCCGGGTGCAAGGTGGACGCGGGCGAAACCTTTGAGTGCTTTGTTAACCCAGGTCGCCGAGGTTACGACGTCGCTCACATAAACTTGTACGATCTCATCGCCAGCGAGTTGGCCTGTGTTCTCCACATCCACGGAAATCGTTGCAGCCTGTCCATGAGCAAGAGTGGAGGCGGCGAGTCGCAGATTCGAATAGCGATACTGTGTGAAACTCAGGCCGTGGCCGAAGGGGAAGGCGGGCTCCTGCGGCAGGTCTGCATAGCGGCTGCCGTGCTGACCACGCACCTGGCTGTAAAAGACCGGCTGTTGACCAACATGAACCGGGATTGAGATGGTAAGTTTGCCCGACGGATTCAACTGTCCAAACAGCGTCTCGGCGACGGCGCGTCCACCCTCCATGCCGGGGTTGAAGCATTCGATGATCGCCGCGGCGCGCCTGGCGGAGGGCGGCAGGACAAGTGGCTTGCTGTTGACAAGCACAATGATGATTGGATTGCCGGTTTGCTCCAACGCTTTGAGCAGCGCAAGTTGTCCGCCCTGCAGCTCGAGGGTGGCGGTGCTCAGTCCCTCACCGATGAAGTTCAGGTGGTCACCGACGACTGCGACAATCACTTCGGAGGCCTGGGCTGCGGCAACCGCGGCTGGGATCCCGGAGAGATCATCGTCAACGATCGAACAGCCGCGTTCGTAGCGGATTAAGGTGCCGGTCGGTGCCAGAGCGCAGATTCCGTCTAGCACAGTCGTCGTCTTCTCGCGTGGCTGTTTCCCAGCCTCCGGCAGGTGCTGTGACGCACCGAGCGTCCAATCGCCAAGCTGCTGCAGGTCATCGTCGGCGTTGGGGCCGATCACGGCAATCGACTTGACCCGTGTCGGATCGAGCGGGAGCAGGCCGTTGTTTTGGAGCAGAATCAGGCTCTGCCGCGCAGCGTCCAGATTGACGGCGCGATGGTCGGGACGCGCAATTTCGACCGCGGCGCGCTCAAGGTCAGAACGGCGGGAATTCTCGAAGAGGCCCATGCTAAACTTCAGCGCCAGCAGGTCGGCGCAAGGCGCGTCGAGTTCCGTCTCAGCCAGGCGTCCGCTGCGCACGGCCTCAATGGCACCCTCGTAGAACAGCGGTGTGGTCATAATGATGTCGTTGCCAGCGCGGATCGCAATGATTGCGGCGTCGGCATAGGTGGCGCAGACTTTTTGCTCGTGGACGAGACGGCCAACGTTGTCCCAGTCAGTCACTAGCACGCCGCGGAAGCCCCACTCGTTCTTGAGAACATCGGTCAACAGCCAGCGGTTGGCGGTCGAAGGCACACCATCCATTGACTGGTAGCCGGTCATGAAAGTCATCGCCCCGGCGCGGGCAGCGCGCTCAAACGGCGGTAGGAAGTAACTCCGCAGCTTGCGGTGCGAGATGTCGGCCTCGGAGGCGTCACGGCCACCCTGAGTGTCGGAATAACCGGCATAGTGCTTGGCGGTGGCGAGCACGGCTGTTGGATCGTCGAGACCCTGACCCTGGTAGCCGCGGATGAGTGCAGCGCCAAATTCGCCGATCAGGTATGGATCCTCGCCGAAAGTTTCGCCGGTGCGACCCCAGCGTAAGTCGCGCGTTAGGCAGAGTACGGGTGAAAAGGTCCAGTGGATACCCGTCGGAGCCATTTCTTCTGCGGTCACACGCCCGACCTGTTCGAGCAGTTCCGGGTTCCAGCTCCCAGCGAGCGCCAATTGGGTTGGAAAGATGGTTGCGCCTTTCCAGAATGAGTGCCCGTGGATGCCGTCCTCGCCGATGAGCAGCGGGATGCCGAGACGGTTTTGCGCGGCAAGATCCATTGCGCGATTAACCTTCGCGCCAAGGATATGCAGGATGGAACCGGGCTGACGGGTATTGATAAAGGATAGGTCATCGCCGCGCGCATCCAACATCATCAGCTGCCCGACCTTCTCCTCAAGCGTCATGCGGCCAAGCAGGTCGGCAACGCGTTCTTCAACGGTCAGGGCTGGATTGCGATAGGCGGGTGTGGGGGATGGGTTTGACATTTAAGGCTCCTGGAATAAGAGATACTACTGATTAAAGGATGATCATGGCCTGGTAGCCAATGTATACAAAACAAGTAAAGCGGCAAACACCACTGCCAAAAAGGGTGGGATTACCTCCAAGGAAATCTGGCGTGCGAAAACGCCCATCAGGCTGGGGATCACTGCGGTTCCCAGACCGGTCGCCGCCATTTGCATGCCAATCGTATTGGCCGCAAAATGCGCGCCCACCCGTTGGCTGGTCCCCGACATCAACGCAGGGAAGATGGGGGCGATGGAAAAACCAATCAGGGCTACCGCCAATAGATTTGTCACTTGAAACGGATTCCAGATCAGTAGAATTGCGCCCAGGAAGGCACCGACCAGGCCTCCAAGTATCAGAAGATTGACTCCGGCGCGCTTGGCATACAGGCCTGCCATGACGCGGCCAATGGTAAAGGTTGCCCAATAGCTCCCTGCCCACAACCCCGCTACAGTGGGGTCAATGCCGCGTGATCCAATCAACAGGCTGTAAGTCCACGTTCCGAGCGAACTTTCAGCGCCGACATACAGAAAAAATAACAGGGCGCTCAACCAGACTGCAGGCTGGCGCAGCGTTTCTCCCATCGGAGTTTTGTAATCGGTCAACCGCTTTGGTTCATCCTGGCGTGCCGAGACATCTTTTTGATTCCACATTGGCAGGGATAAAACAAAACAGGTCGCCAAAGCAAGTTGGAAACCACCCACCACGCGATAACCAACTTGCCACGAATTCAAGGCCGTCAAGGCAAGCGTCATGATAATTGGGCCAAGCGTCACCCCGATGCCATAACTGGCGTGCAGCCATTGCATCAGACCCTCACCAAAATGTGAAGCGACGTAAGTATTAAGACCGGCGTCAATCGCCCCGGCTCCCAACCCAGCCAGGATACCCAACAGCACCATCATCCACCAGAGTGGCACAAGGGTATAACAAATCAACGCTATACCGGTCATGGCGCAGCTTGCCGCCAAAACTTTGCCGACGCCCCAGCGAGTGATCACGGGACCGCTCATAAAGCTGGAGGTCATGTAGCCTGCCACCGACGCGGTCAGCAGCATCCCAATCGCATCCAAAGGAATTGAAAAGCCGGTCCTGATGGAGGGCCAGGCCACTCCCAACAGGCCATCGGGCATTCCCAAAGAAATAAAAGCTACGAAAGCCAAAATAACCAGGCCAACTTTTGGGTACTGCTTGACTTTCGTCCAAATATTCATGGCTAATCTTAATCCCGGTGATATGAAATGATTGGTCTTCGAAATTACGAAATCATTTTACTGTAAATACTTACCTAGGTGCCCGTCGGGGTGAAAGGTTATTCCGTGTTTCGCGGAGCTAAACAACCTTTCCGGCTTGTTTGGGTTAGGGCTTTGTAGCAGGAGAACAAAAAGTGTGGCAATTTTATTGCTAGAGTTGACCAGGATTTTTGCCAATCCATTGTCCAATGTTTTTCAAAAGAAACTGACCAATCAGGCAGCTGATCCGCTTTTTATTATTTTTGTCACACATCTTTTGTTGAGCCTGGGTTCCCTGCCATTTTTCTTCTAAATTCAATCCGTAAACATAACTGGACGATTCTGGAGTTATATCCTGATTTGCGCTTTGCTGGCGATTGCGGGGAATAGTTCTCAAAAATATAGACATATATTCCAATGACTAATTTTTAGGTTTTTTATTTCGCCAGAACGAGTCTGACCGGGCGAACTACGGCGCCCTCTATCCCCGCGGCGTCAAACGCACAATGGACTTC
>CAILYI010000216.1 GCA_903838415.1 uncultured Anaerolineae bacterium
TACCAGCTTCTATGACTGCGTCAGACTTTGCCTGAAGCTTGCGCTCAAAAACGTATCCTTCCGCAAACATTTTCTGTTTTCTGTTTTCATTCTGAACAAAAACACGTGTCAAATTCTTTTCGCCATTGTTGACAACTTCATCAACACATGTTTCCATCTCTTTGGCGGTATCGTGTCATTTCAGCCGCCGCTGCTGTGGAGTCCGGTGCATTCGAAAAAACAGCCTGGATTCCGTCGCGGACCGAGATGACGCGTTGGGCAGGCTGGCGCACGTCTTTCAGAAAATGGCGCGCCAGGTGAACAGAGCTTGCGCCAACAAGTACAGGCTCTGAGCGTTGAAATAGATGAAGTAAAGAAGGCTCACCAAATCGCCGAGATCACCGACCTAAATTGATCCATACCATATTTAATTTGACATTCTTGCATAATATCAGTAAAATATAGATCAAGAATAGGAGATAGTATGCTATTAGAATTTCGCTTCGTAAACTTTAAGTCTTTTCGTGACGAAGCAGTTTTGTCTTTTGTAGCCAACAGCGATGAAACTGCTCCAGATAATTTTGTTGTTTGTTCAGACGATAGTTCTGTCAACTTACTAAAAGCTGCCGCTATTTACGGCGCAAATGCCTCTGGAAAGTCAACAGTTTTTCAAGCCTTTGAGTTTGCTCAGGACTTTATTGTTCGTTCTGCTAATAACAACCCGGATGCGCCTATAAAAGTCACTCCTTTCTTGTTGGATGAATCCAAGTCTAAACCTTCCATGTTTGAATTTACGTTTATTCAAAATGAAGTCAGGTATCAGTATGGATTTTCAGTTACCAATCGTCTTGTAGAAAAGGAATGGTTAATTTCCTATCCTAAAGGACGCTCCCGTAAATTATTTGAGCGCTCTTTACAAGACAATACGAGTTTCTATACTTTTGGCGCTCACCTAAAAGGGGAAAAAGAAAAAATATCAGAATTAACACGCGCAAATGCTTTGTTCTTATCCGTAGGCGCAACCTTCAACCATTCTCAGCTTCTGGATATTTATCATTGGTTTTCAGATAAAACAATTTTTGTGCGTTCTTCTGAAATTCCAGAACCACTTGTCTTTGATTTTGTCCTTGAGCATCCTGATCTGGTTGATCAACTCAAAGGTTTAATCAATTACGCTGATTTGGGGATTGTGGATTTCTCTTTAGCAGAATTGGAATTTGAGCCTCATTATCCGCCTAATGAAATACTTGAAACAATTCCCGCTGTTCATGGTGCCCCTGATGATGTTCTGAAAAAAAACGGCGATTCTGGTTTGAAGGTTCACCAAAAGTCTTATGAATTTAGTATTTCTCATCAGTCCGGTCAAAAAATCTTCTCGTTTCCCTGGGAAGCAGAATCAGATGGAACACGTCGTTTGTTTGGTTTAAGCGCTCCGATTTTTGATACATTGAAAAATGGCAAGGTTTTATTTGTTGACGAAATTGACCGTAGCTTGCATCCCCTTTTGACTCGCAAACTGATTCAACTTTTCCAAAATCCACAACTAAATTCCAAGGGTGCGCAACTTGTTTTCAACACCCATGACACCAGTTTATTGAGCGCCGGTTTATTCCGAAGAGATCAGATCTGGTTTTTGGAAAAAGATCAGTCGGGCGCATCCCACATTTATCCGCTCTTGGAATATAGTCCTCGTAAAGGTGAATCTCTCGAAAAGGGCTATCTGCAAGGGCGTTATGGCGCAATACCATTTCTGGGTGAATATCCATTTGGGGGGAAATAGCCGTGTCCAAAAAGGCTAATAAAACCAATCAAGTTGGATTTGGATTTGGGCTCGCGCGTTCTATGAATGACTACCGCCGAACCCGGGGAAACAAAGCTCCAGGCAAGGTGATAGTCATTGTATGCGAAGGTCAAGAAACCGAACCAAACTATTTCAGAGCACTGCGCCAAAAATTTAGATTGCGTACATTGAATGTGAGAGTGGTTCCCGGTAAAGGTGCACCTATTAGTGTTGTTAATTGTGCTATTGACGAAAAGAAAAGAATTGACGAACCAACGGATGAAGTTTGGTGTGTTCTTGACACAGAAAATCCGCTCGAGAATCCGTCGCTAAAAACTGCAATTGAAAAGGCACGAAATAGCAAAATAAATTTGGCCGTCTCAAATCCAGCGTTTGAATATTGGTACTTTATTCACTTTGGATCATCAAGTCATCCATTCGCCAATGGACAAGAAATGAAGCGGGCAGTTAGGGAATATATTCCAGGCTACGAAGAAAGCATGAATGTTTTTCCGGTACTTGACGAACTTACTGCAACAGCGATTAATAATGCTGAATATTTACGAAAACATTCACTTGAGAGTTGGGATCTATTTCCTAATCCATCAACAGGTGTTGATAAATTAGTGGTAGAAATCATCAAATTAGCCCAAGGGACATAACAAAGGACCAGAGCGTCATGGCGCTCTGGTCCTTTGTTATCCATCCGGTCTCTTTAGTTATTGATTTACAAATATTCCTATAATCGCACTTGTTTAATTACTTCTCGTGAAGTAAAATAGCCTCGAAAGTTTCGTTCTTTTACAACTAAGTTCCAGGGTAATCCTGTCCCCCCCAATTTACTTCGGTACCCACCCCATCCCCGTCGGGGCCGCTCTTGCAACGTTTTGTTGAAGCCTTATACTCGCCCCAAAGAAGCAATTCTTGTGATCGAGTACAGGCTGGAGCGCAACAATAAGGCTGAACCCTAACAAGGGTTTGGCCTTTTGTTTTGCCAGCACACGCCCATCGCATTTATTTGTGGTGGGCGTTTTTGCTTTTCGCGCGTTTGTATCTTCATTGGAGATGACATGGACGCGGAGCAAGCCTGGCAAGCTGTACTCGGACAACTACAGATGGAAATGCCCAGAGCCTCTTTCGACGCCTGGGTGCGCGACAGTCATTTACTGGCTTACGATGATGGTGTTATGGATGTCGGCGTTCGTAACTTATACGCCCGCGACTGGCTTGAGAACAGGCTGCTGAGCACGGTATCCCGCTTGTTGGCCGGGATGCTTAATCGAGTCGTTGATGTTCGCTTTGTCGTCGACGACAGTATCGGGGACGACAGTGAAGATGATACCGGCGACGATGAAGACGAAGACGATCAACCCAAAGACGAAGTTCAAATTGAGGCTGTTTGGGAGTCTTCCTACGAGCAGATCGTCCGGCCTGAAAAAGCAATCGCACTGAATGCCTACTTCCTTCGGCACCTACGTGAGTTAGGTCCCGATCTGGCCTGGATGTACATCGGCTTTTGCCAGGCCGCATACAGCGCTGGAGGTCGCACCGGCCTAAAAGCGGCGCGTTTCTCTGGTAAGTCTATTGCCACCTTGAGCGGTTCGGCAGAGCGTACCTTTTGGAATCGCGCTGCCCGGCCAGAGACCTGGGAGCGACTGGCCGGGTTGGTTAACCTCCTGGACGAAGAACCGCAATGGGACAAGAAAAAGGTGGCGCGCGGCGGTACCAAATTCCCAAAACGGCTGCCCCGTAAATTTTCCGTCTCGATGACCTTACCCCTGACTGCAGCAGATACACGTTCGCTCACTCGCTGGATTTCAGATCACATCCAGAGTTGCGGCGGTCCAGCGGGTGTTCTTGCTGCTGCCTGCGAGACCAGGTTAGCCGAACTAATCCCACTCTCCAACCAAAACTCTGATGATTGCACACCGCTAACGGTGCGTCGTATTGTTCATGACCTCTTTGCCGATGAGCTCCCGATTGCTGAACTCGACGCATTCGCGGAACGATTACATCTGCATCTGATGCCGCCTGGCGATCTCCTGATGATCACCTTGTTTTTTGTCGAGCATATCCTGCCACAATTAGGCGAGGGGCAAGGCTGGATGTTGAGTATTTTGCGAGATCGTTGCTGGGTGGATCTGGTGAGCGGAGAGAAGCGAGTTCAGGTTACGGTTAAGGGTGGCTATAACGAGATAGCTGGTTGGCTCGGTTTGTCACGTGCAAAAACCGTATGGGAATGGTTGCGCGATCCAGTGCTCCAGATTTACCTGCGAGACCAGCGCGGTATTGACAGATCGGAAGCCGGAGAAAGCAATAAGTGGAACACCCCTCGTATCTTCGAAGTGCTATTGGACGAAGTGCCTGGCGAGATCGTTCAAATGGTACTCTCCGGTATAGACCCAGCAGCGTATTTTTCAGCCCTTAGCGATGGCGATTTTAGCCTGGGTGTGGCTCGCTTTCGAGTGTCCGGTGGCGCGTTTTACAGAACCCAGTGACACAACCGGCAACGATTCGGTCGCACCCGGTGGCGCGTTTGGCAGTACCGGGGTGGCGCGTTTGGCAGTATCGCAGTGGCGCGTTTGGCACAGTTCGGTGGCGCGATTGGCAGAGTCTTTAAGCTCTTAAATTCTTTAACCCAGCTCTTAA
Source organism: uncultured Anaerolineae bacterium (assembly GCA_903838415.1). Lineage (GTDB taxonomy): Bacteria > Chloroflexota > Anaerolineae > Anaerolineales > Villigracilaceae > UBA5195. Next base: position 4,409 of record CAILYI010000216.1, read on the forward strand.
ACACTAAAACCAACTCCCCAACCTCCTCCAAGAAATCCGATGAAAAAAATTCGCCTGAAAACTCTGGGGGGGGGCGGGGGTTTCAGTTTCTTGGGATTTAAATTCTTTGATGCAATTAAATCACGTTCGCGTCAAAAGCCAAGCGGCGTTGAACAAATGTGGCGCTTCCGGGCAGGCTTTTGCTTCCTGGTTGATCTACGCATATACACCCGCAGCTGCAAAACTCGACGATCCGGTTGGAAATGCCATTGTGCGTTTATGCGAATCGCCTAACTCTGGTGCAGGTGGTGTATGTGATCGTTTGGCCAAATTGCCAACTGAAGAACTCAAGGCGGCAATTGAACAAAGCCTGACCGGCTTTCCTGTGCAACTTTCCGGTTTCGAATCTGCACTTGGCCGCGCATCAAAGGATCACAAGCAGGAATTACTTGAGCGACTTTTTGGTGATAAAGCATGAATAAACTTACCCCAGAAAGTGTCCGGGCACTTGCCCAACGGATTGGCGATGTTAAGGTTTTCAGTTCAACGGAGGACGAATGATCCAAATCTTTGTAATTCTTTTGCTCGTCACTTTAGTGGCCCTTTTTGGTCTTGCCTCCATCTCGCAGTCTTACGCAACAGCCAAACAAGCCCAGGCCGCCATCGAGGCCAGCCGCGCAGCCCAGATCGCCAGCACCGGGAACCTGGTCGCGATTGCATTTTTAGGAAAATGAGATAGGTGAGCTGCTCGACATAATCGCCGTAGGAGATGCCGTCATCCCGCAGGACGTTGCAGTAGTTCCAGACGCGCTGGACGATGGTGGATGATTGGGTGCTCATGTTTTTTGCGCCAGCCATTCGATATTGATGATGGATTCGACCGTTTTGAATTCCAAATCCCCGGTCAACACGGTTGCGCCCTGCCCAAGCGCAGCTGTCACGGCAAAAGCATCCGCATACGAAAGGCGGTGATTGGCTTTGATATGCGCCGCCTCCAAAACCGCCAGGGGCGTTACTTCAAGCATTTCAATTGGCAAAGACTGGATATGCGCCAGGGTCTCACGCGCTTTGGATTGACCCTGTTCGCGTTCGGCGATATAGAGCACTTCGCCCAGATTGATCCAAGAAAGAAAAACCTGGCAATGCCCTTTTTCAGCCTCTTTCAATATGGCTTTGACACGCGCCATGCCCGCTTCGCCTTCCAAAAAAGCCAGCATGGCAAAACTATCGAACACGAAACGAGCTTGATCAACGCTCATTGTCCAACTCGCGGCGGTGTTCGGCGATCAGGGCTTCGGTGAGTGATTTGCCGCCTTTGAGCATTCCGGCGGCAGCTTCGATGGGATTGTCTGGGACAGGAATCAACTCCAGCGCCCCGCCGTAATCCACAAATTGCAGTTTGGAACCGGGCTTGATGCCGTATTTTTTGCGCAATTCCGCCGGGATGACGACCCAACCTTTGGCTGAAACAGTGACATTTAACATCTTTACCTCGCTTTCGTTATACTTTCACTGGATCAAGTATAACATATTGGCTTATCTGTTTTCAATCTCCCCTCAAACACGGATTTGAGCACCGACTGCCTTAACCTTGCTGCTTTGACTGGCTAGTGCGACGCGCCAATGCGATTAGTGCATCACTGGTCCGCTCAGTTTGTTCATAAATTCCAGCCAAAAGCCAAAGAAGCTGGCCAATGGCTGCCACCAAAAATCCTTGTAAGCTAATCGCACCCCCGCCAATAATTCTTGCCAAAATGATCAAACCTGTCATATCTGGGATGAGGCTTGGCGTAGAGGGTTTAGTTACCTGACCCAAGCTAGAGATTGCAAACGCTATGCCTCCAAGAATAATCAGCACACCCAAGATCATAAAGATGATCGCTGTAAAACGCGCAAATGCTTTCATGGTTTCTTCCTAGGCTTCGATGAATGGATTGACGAGAGTTGTCTCTTAAACACAGACCAGGGAGCCTGCCTCTAAATCTGGATACAGACTGACTGAAAATACCAGTGGCTAAATAGTTATCCCAAGCACAGAAACTACCAAGCTGGAAATGAGTGGCGCCAATGTAACCAGGCCAGATTTCAAGTTTTGCGTTAGCCCAATATTGGTTTGCAAAATTTCATCCAGTGATTTGCGTCTTTCAACAGTGTCTTTCAAAGTGGAAAGTGAGTTGAGAGGACAAAGGCTATCGCGCAGTTCCCTGCTTGCCTGAGCTAAGGTCAGGTGAGTGGGAAGATAAACGAGCAATAAAAGCAAGGTAAACACTAAGCCGTAGATGATCACATAACTGACCGGATAGATTGGCTCGATTTGTGGGTAGGCCGCAATTAAATTGGCACGTAACCCTGCAGTAGTGATGGGGATCATGCTCAGAATAGCACCCACCATCATTAATAAGCTTTGAAGAATTTCTCGGTAGGATTGTAATTCAGCTACCAATGCAAACGCCTGGCTTTCGTTTCGTGCGGTAGCCTTGATTTTGGCGAAGACTTCTTGGATAGTGAAATAGATCAGCACCATACTTAACGCTTCTGGCAACGTAGCCAGGAATGAATATCCAACCAGAAAACCGACTCTTTGCGAATGTCCGCGTGGAAAAAATTTAGCGATTCCGATATTCGTTGAATTGATTACTTGAAGCAGCAAGATTAAGATGATCGTGATGAAGATACCGATAGCCAGAAGCCTGATTGCCTCGCCCATCAGAACATGCTTTTCTTGATGGTGGGTGTGTTTTTTGAATAACCAGACCAATAGCCCCCAAGAAGGCAGAATAAAGATCATCACCATGACTGAATAAAATACCAGTAAAAAGATCCAAACCCAAAACGTTCCTGGATGGATAAAAGCCTGTCCAAAAGGATCATTTGGCTCAGGGTAATTCCAAGTGAACAAGCCTAACACTAAACCTCCGCCCAGGGTTCCAGCGACCAGAACGTAGATCGGAGTCAGGTAACGAGAAAACGCTTGAGAGTTCATAGCTTATCTCCTTTGCGAAGAGATTGGATGGCCTGATCTAGTTTGTTACTTGGTATTTATCTGATCCCCCTAGCCAACCTCCCCTCAAACGCGGACTTAAGCACTGACTGTCTCAGCTGCCCCACCCATACCACTGGCAGCTGCCGCTCGACGCAATCGCCATAGGAGATGCCGTCACCCCGTAAAAACATCGGGGCAAGTTCCCGCAGAACATTGCAGTAGTTCCAGACGCGCTCGATGATGGTGGAGGATTGGGTTGACATCAATAACCTTTTAAGGTTTGGTCACTGGATAAATTTGGATACCGTCAACATAGAAAGTGTATGGTTTGTCGGAACTGGCGCCAACGACTTTGCCTTGAATAAAAAAAGATGGCAGCTCAACTTCATTGAGGAATTTTTTCTCGAAGATAATCTCTGAGAAATCCATCACAAAGGTATTCCACCGACCAGGTTCTTTTGAAACTGGAACACAAACCATGCCTGAACCAAGACAGGCCTGGGCCCATTCCACCTCAATCCCATCTTGCTTGGGCCAATAAACCTGGCCAAGAAGAACTTCAGCCTGAAAAGGACGGTCGCGTGAGATAAACGCCTGGGTTTGATCAGTTATTAAGGTGACTGCCAGAGAATGACCACCAGAGAAGGATTCCTTGGTGCTTTGAGCAAAGGTGTTCGGAATGTTACTCACCCAACCATCCAGATCGGCTGGAGTTTCAAAATCCAAATATTGAACCCGCTCAAACGGCCAGACAACGCTTTTTTGTGTACTAACCAACCCCGCTTGCTCAGTGTCGCTGATTTCGATCACATAACCATCCAAAACTGTATCATCACTGCGAATAGCAATTAACCCTATCAGCTTAGTCTCGGAAGTTAACACCCAGGTCATCGGTTTAAAGTTCTCAAATTGGTGAATCCCCTCACGAATCACCGCCATATCTGTAGACTTGTTTTCAAGCTCTTGCCGGCCGTCATTGAGGCTCCCGCCAATAAACATGCTCAGATTATTGACATTGTTTGAATTGGCTTTATACCAAACGCTGTGAATGGTGATCCAGTCACCAGCTTTGGCATTGATCACCGGCCTGGATTCCCGCCGCAAATCAAGAACCTGTTGGACGCCATCACTGACTGAATAGACAACCGCGACCAGGTTGACATCGGGGGGAGAGTTCCACCAGGCAGTTCCACTCATTTGGTCGAGTTTTATATTCCAGTTGGTAATTCCTTCCTGACCTGCCGGACCTTGATAATGCAATTTGATGTCAATAGTTGCCCAGCTTTTTTGGACATCCCAGGCTTCCTTTGAATACTTGCCGGTATTCCCACCCTGAAACCGGTAGACATCCACAATTTTGACGCTGTCGAGAGAGGTCAGGCCGGGCTGCAAAATAGCAACAGGCGTTTCACCAATTTTCTCAATTCCATTTGCAAGAAATTCAGCCCAGACCTTAAATCCAGCTAATTCGGGCGGCGCAAAAACGGTAATTTCAGTAAATTGGAGAGGAAAAGTAGCCCCGGCAGGGATGCCACTGGAAGTAGCCGTGCGCAAATCAACCTGGTGTGGATTCCAGCCCCCGGAGGCATATTTCATACTAACCAGGGAAACACTCCCTTGCACTTGTGAGGCGTTTGAATTTGCTAAACTTTTCCCCTGGCTGGCAATCAAAAACCAAAACATCCCGCCTAGCACAAACAGGCCGCCAGCTATTAAAAATACCAACCCAAAGAATTTTGAGATTTTTGGGATGGTTAAATCCTTAAAGGGTCCAAGGTCAAGCTTGATCGTCCCTTTGACACTATAAACCAGCACCCCGATCACTAAAAACGCCAAACCGATGATGAGCAATGTACCCTGAGAAGGGAATAAACTAAAAGCGCAACTGAAGACATTGTCACAGTTCATGATCTAGCTCTCCAACCGAATGTCCTCTTGTCAAACAAAAGTAGCGCGGCTTATAATTCGCGCAGGTTTTTATGTTTGCTCCCTGAGCACCTTACAGAATTAATTATTGCTGCTAACGCAGGATCGCTCCATAATTTGGATAGGAGAAATCCAAAGGAGGTTTAACCATGAATAGCAGCGAAGAATTGTATGGTCGTTTGACAGGAACGTTGAGCACCTTGGTAAGCGCAAGAAATATTGCTGAAATAAGGAACTGGATTTGGATTGTGGTTGGGATATTGCAATCCGAATCGATAGCTCTGAGCAAAATAGCCACACATGTCCCAGGA
>CAILYI010000217.1 GCA_903838415.1 uncultured Anaerolineae bacterium
ATTTGAAAGTATTATTAGAATTCATGTTCTAATCATGTAACTACAAGCTGCATAACGCAAACCTTTTCGCCTTATATCCCCATGCCTAAAGTCAGGGGCTTTACGGCGATTTTTGGTAACGAAAAAGATTTCGCCGAACACATCCAGCGCCAGGTGGCTTCCGACCCATTTGCAACCCAATGGCATTTTGTCAGCGACAATCTCACGTTCACCTGTCCGAATCTTTGGTGCGGTATGTTGAAGAATCTGATCTCGACCTGGGTGTGAAAGGAAAATCTGGCATCCTGAAATCCCAAGCTTCGAGAGCTGCCTTCTTGAGCGACCCGACCCACTATAGCCTCCGTTTTTACTTCATCAGCGCCAACGATGTCAAGCGCATTGCGCTGCTCGGCGGGGTCGATATGACTGCCGACCGGCTATTTATCCTGCACTGAGCATGATAAAATAGAAACAGCTTAGTGTTGTGCCGGTTCCATTGATGAGGATGTGCCATGTTAAATTTACATTTGAATGTCGATCCAAAGACGGCCAGACGTCTGAAAAAAGTGCTTGAATATTCGCGTGATGAAGAAACTTTTGCGCAGAATGTGATTGCCTACCAGTTGGCAGAACTCAGGCGGGGGAGTCTTAACCTGCGGCTTGATTTGCAGGCCTTCGAGCAAAAATACAAACTTTCGAGTCATGATTTTTACCAGAAGTTTTCCCAGGGTGAAATGGGTGATGACGAAGAGGTCATCACTTGGGCGGGGCTGGTGGAAATGCTGGATGAAAACGAGAAGCGTTTGCGGGGTTTGGAAGGATGATGGTCCCGGTTTTTTCGCACGGGATCGAAGCTTATTTTTCCGAATTGGAAGGTGTTCTGCGCGAATTTCCTTCCATTCGTTCATCTACGCTGACGAAAAAGGTTTATAACCTTCAGCAGGGTTTCATCGGTGGAAAAATCGTTTTTGAGAACTCGCATTCTCTGGAGTTCGCAGAAGTAGTTAATCTAGAGCGGGCCGGGAAGGTCATGTATCGTTATCAGTACATGGATGCGGAGCAAAACCTGATCTTTCGTTATGACAACGCCCCGCATCATCCCGAAGTCCGTTCGTTTCCTCACCATAAACATACTCTGGGCGGGGTGACAGACGGCCAGGAACCGGGTCTGGCAGAGGTTTTGTTCGAAATTTCGGGAATGGAACGCAAAAATAACTAAGCGCGCTTTTCGCGGGGTTCTATCGTTTGATGGCTTGAAACGAAGGGTCTGGCGCATTGTGCGCCACCCTTCATCAGGTTGACGGCATTATTTCTTTATTATCTGACTCGTTGCGGATTTTTTGCCCAAGAACATTGCCCAAGAAATCCTGTCAAGAAATCCTTGACAGCATCCCCAATCCAAAGTAATATCCACCCACGCGATGTTTGCGGTGGTCTCTTCAACCGGCCACCGCATTTAATTTAATCAACCGTCCAAAACGCCTTTCCCAGCCGGGAAAGGCGTTTTGCGTTTAAACCGCCTGGGGGAGAGACCTTTTCAAAACCACTCGAAAGGTCAGCGCGCATGCAAAGAAAACCATTCTTTACGTTTCTCGTCATCCTGCTCCTGCTGACCCTGGCCGGATTGGGATATGCGGGTTGGCAGGCTGGCAGGCAACCCGATCTCAAAAGCAGGAGGCCGTCCACGCTGCCCGCCACCAGAGCTGCCACCGTAACACCCACGCCAGGCTGGTGGAGCAATTTGCCCCCACAGCCGATCATCCCAACCAGGCCCGGGCGACTCATGCTCACATCCCCGCTCACCGTGACCTTTCCATCGGAAACATCTACTTCCGACAAGCACATATCCGCCACCCCAACCCAGATAGGAACCGCAACCCCATGACCGTCATCCCAATTGTCTTTACCACCCCCGATACTCCCGAGGCTCAGGCTTTGCTCCAGAACGCCTACGCACAGCATACCCAGCTGCTTCCGCAAACCGGCATTATTTTCAAAGTCCTGCAATTACCGGATGGCAGCGAGCAGCTGGTCAACTGGCAGGTGGCGGATGCCGGTCAGATCGAAGCCATCGCGCTGGGACTCACCGTTTCCGAGCAACTCTAAAAAGCCCGCACACATCTTTCAAAAGGAGAACCAAGCAATGAAAAAAATCATACTGATCGTTGGCATGGTGGTCATCTTTCTGGTGGCCGCCAGCCTGCTGCGCCCGGCCCCTTCCGCCAATGTGGTGGTCGCCGCGGCAGATATGAAGGTCGGCCACGTCATCGCCGAACAGGATATCCAGCTGCAGGCCATGCCCACCAATATCGTGCCCCCGGATGCAATCCTGGGCGCGGCAGACGCCATCGGTCAGCCGCTGCGTATCGACCGCGGCCAGGGCGACATCCTGCGCCTGTCACAGCTTGGCTCAGTTGCCAAACTCGGCCCGGATGAACGCGCCATCGCCGTCAAAATCACGGATGCTTCCGGTCTGGGCGGGTTGTTGGTGCCAGGCCAGTTGGTGGGGGTGATCGCCATCGTGCCGGTGCAGACGACCGACGCCGATGGAAACGACAAAAGCGGCTCATTCTCAAAAGCCACCGTCGAAGGGCTGCGCATCCTATATGTCGATCCGCGCTGGTCAGCTTCAAAAGCTGAACAGACTATCGCGCCGAAAGGCACACCTGCCGCCAACGCGCTCGCGGGCGGGGTGCAGACCAGCGAACGCACGAAAGAAGGCACGATCATCCTGGCGGTTCCGACCGGCCTGCAAACCATTCAATACGATTTCTCCGGCACGACCGGCGCGCCCAATGAAACCCGCAAGGTCAGCGCGCTCGAACTGCTGGCTGCGCTCTCAAATACGGATGGCGCGCAACTCTCCCTCTACCTGGTCCCGACCGAAGGCGCCGTGCAGTTCACTTCGCCCGGTCTCTGGATGCCAGACATCGCCGTCCTGCCCCAGCCGACCCCAACCGAAACCCCGGCGGGAGTGCAGTAAACATGGCCCCTGTCAGCAGCGCCTGGAATCTCCCATCCGATATCGGCGGCGATCCACCCATCTCGACCCTGATCGCGGGCCAGATCAACAAAACGAATGTCTGGTACCAAACCATGGCGGTGGATGCGCGTTTCCGCGTGGTGGCGATGGCCAACAGCCCCGAAGACTTTCAATCCAAGATCGTTTCCAGCCCGGAAGTCATTTTCCTGGATGCAAGCATTTTCCCCGGTCCTGGTCCGCTGCAGCAGGCCCTGACCGGGGTCAACGGTGCAGTTTACCTGATCCTGCCTGTGTCCGTGGACGATGAAATGATCGAGCAGTTCAAGGCGATCTTGTGCGTCAAGAGCATCTATCGCGGCGACTCCAATTTGCAGGACTGGATCCCGCGCGCCTACAACGATGCGATGACCCTGCGCCGCCAGGCACCCCCGGTTTTCTCAGCCGGAGCCCGGGGCGCGGGTGGACGCAACCCAAGCGGGCAGGCCGTAGCCGGGCTGCGCGTGACCACCGTCTGGTCGCGTTCGGGTGGGGCCGGTCGCACCACCATCGCAACTGCGCTCTCGCAAGCCGCCGCTCGCAAAGGACTGAAAACCCTGCTGATCGGTCTGGATGCGCCGGATGTCATTCCGCTGCATATCGGTTTGCAGCCTGAACCAAATATCCTTTCCTGGTTTGGCAATCCCACCGACGCTGGCCTGAAGGCGGGGTTACAGAAATCCGGCGACCTGGATGTGATGGCGGGTTTCCCGGATTTGATCTCCGAGTCGCAGATGGGCGGCAGGATGGCTGACCAAAAAGGTTCAGTCCCCGAACTGGCAACTTCCGCCGCCTATGGCGGTTACGCCGCCATCTTTCTGGATACTCCCGTTTCGGGCTCCAGCACACCCGCGGCCATCTCAGCCTCGAATACCTGGATCCTGGTTTGCCGTGCAACGCTTTCGGATGTCTGGTCCTCGGTCGAAGCCTTTCGGACTGTTACGCAGCAGGCCGCCGGACAACACCGCATCAATCCTGGGAATGTACTCGTCATCTTGAACCAGCGCGTCAACGGGCAGCTGACCGCGGACGAGTGGCACCGCGCCGCCGACTCGGCCACCCGCAAGGCCGGGCTGAATATCGGTTTTCCACCGGTGGCAGCCGTCATCCCCTATATCCCCGACCTGTCGGCTGCACAGGACGCCGGACGCCCCGCGCTGGACGCCTCGGATGAGTTCGCCCGGCCAATCCACCGCGTTGCGGACGCCCTGTTCGGCAATGTCGCCGGGCAATCCACCAAGCCAGACGGCGGCAAAGTCTGGAAGCTGGGCCCGCTCAAAATCAAGAGCAAGGCGGCCTGAGCCATGTGGAATATGTTGATCGCCCCCCTGGCCCCCGAACAACGCCTGCAGATTGTCGAAGCGGTCTGCGCTTCATTAAAAGGGATTCCCCTGGCCGAACTGCGTAACCGCGAACTGGTCTACCCGCGCGCGCTGCAGGGCGTCCAGAATGAAATCACGCGCATGGCGCTCCAGGCGCCCGCGGATGACCTGGAGGCCATCGCGCGCAACGTGGCGGCCCGGGTGGGCGGCCTGGGTTTTCTTGAACCGATGCTGCGCCTGGATTCAGGTTACTCCGAAATCGCGGTCAATCCCAACGGCAGTGTCTGGGTTGTGAGAAAGGGCGAACAGGATTTCATCCGACTGAACCTGCGGCCCACCGAAACGGATGTCTGGCGCGCCGTTGAAACACTGCTGGCGCCCCTGCAGCGCGCCGTTTCGGAAGCCAGCCCTTCCGTGGATGCCAAAATCCCACGCTCGGCGGAATTACCCGGCGGGGCGCGCCTGAAAATTCTGCATCCTGTGATTGCGCCGGGGGAAGGCTACCCATCCATCAATATCCGCCTGTTCGAACCGAACCCCGTCCCGCCCGAGAAGCTGGTCGAGTGGGATGTGGCTCCGCGTGAGATTGTTGAAATGCTGGTGAGTTCCGTTGCGGCGGGCATGCGCATCCTGGCGATTGGCGGTACAGCCAGCGGTAAAACGACGCTGCTCTCGGCCCTGGCCAACGGTATCCCCTCGTCTGCGCGCGTGGTCAAGATCGAAGATCCGGAAGAGATCTGGCTCTCACAGCCGGATGTCGTCAGCCTGGAAGCCCGCCCGGCGCAGGTCGGTTCGAGCGTCCCGGCCTACACCCTGGCCAATGGCGTGGATGACGCCATGCGCATGTCCCCACGCTGGCTGATCGTCGGCGAAATGCGCCGGGGTGACGCCATCAACGCGTTGTTCCGGGCCCAGATGTCGGATCACCCCGGCCTGTCCACCTTCCATGCCGAAGGGCCGGAGGCGATGGTCAAGCGCATGACAGCCATGCTCTGGGCGGATGCCAACGTGCAGGCTGCCCCGGCCAAGGAGTTGATTGCCGAAGCGATTGACATCGTGGTGCAGGTCGGCTTTCGCCTGGTGGATGTGAGCGGCGAGCAGAAACGCAGGCGGCGCATCATCGGCGTCTGGTCCGTAAATAAAGAAATCAAGGCCGGAAATGTCGGCTTCACCGAACTGTATCACCTGCCCGGCGACGATGAAACCCGTCTGGACGCGCTCTCGGCGATCGAAAAACAATTCCAGGCTTACGCCCACCCCAAGGAGGCCCCAGATGGACGCAATTCTGCGTGACATTTTACTGGTTGTGCGCGGTTTCCTGCCGCTGATCGCGGCGGCGGCCATCGCCATCGCCGGGTACTACGCGCTCGCACCAGTGGCAGACGCGCTCTCCCGGCGCGGTTCAGCCGGACGGCTGGAGGCCTTCGCGGCAGCACGTGGAGAAAAGAAGGCCGCTGAACGGGCGGATTTCGGCGGCAAGGAACACCGCTTGCGAGTGGCGTTCGGACAGTATGGCCTGAATGTGGCAGGCAAGGAAGGCTTCTATCTGTGGCTGGCTCGCGCTGTGCTGGGTGGCGGCCTGTTCGTTGGCCTGCAGCTGATCGGCCTGCCGGTCTTCACTGCGCTGGTCGGGTTTCTGGCCGGGTACATCCTGCTGGATGGCTTCATCCAGCAATCCTGGAACAAAGTGCGCTCGGAAGTCGAGAGCGAAATCCCGACCTTGCTCAACAGCCTTTCGGCCACCTTTCAAACTGCGCCGAATGTGATCGCGGCAGTCGAGACAGTCACCGAGACCCTGCGCGCCGATGGCCCTTTGCGCGCCTGGCTGATCGACCTGCTCGACACGATGCACGCCCAGGGCGCAGGTGGCCTGCCAACCGTGGCGCGCGAGGCCGCTGATTACTCGACCTCGCTCAGTATCGTGGTCGAACTGATCCACCGCATGTGGCAGACCGGCGGCAGCGGGTACGCGCACGCCTTCATCGCGGCTGCCGAAAATCTCGAAACCGTGCTGGATGCGCGCGTGGATGCGCGCGCCACGGGAGACGCCAACCGCGGCATGGCCAATATCCTGATGGGCGCCACCATCGCCATGATGGGCATTTTCGCACGCACGGATGGCATGCAGGCCATGGTCAATAACCCGCTCGTGCAGGTGGCCTACATGCTGATTCTGCTGCTGGTCATCTTCGGCCAGACCCAGATCAACAAAATGATCGACGAGGCGGTATGAACCTGACAGCTTGGATCCCGTTTATCGCAGCCGGGCTGATTGCCCTGCTGGCCTATCTACTGCTGGACAGCTTGAGTATCTCGTTCTCGCGTTCCGGCTCCAGCCGCCTGGAAGCGTTCGGTGGCAAGAAAGCAACCCTGGCAGATCGCCTGGGCGCCAGCCTGATGGCCCGCCTGGGTCTGGATCTGGCCACCTGGGAATCCGACCTGCGCTGGGCGCAAATCGGCGGCGATTATTTGGGCGAGGGCGTCGGCGCTGTGCTCGGGCAGTCGGTTTTGTATGCGGGCATCGGGCTGCTTTTTGTGATCAGCCTGGGCGTCAACCTGTTCTCTCTGGGCGCCGTCGTGGTACTGGCCTATCTGCCCGCCATGCGCCTGCACAAATCGGCGGAGGGGGTGCGGCTGGGGGTGCGCCGCAGTCTCCCGGAGGCTGCGGCCTTCGTGGCGGGCGAGATGGCCGCGGGTGTTTCGGCAGACCAGGCGCTCATTCGGGCCGGTCGTCTGCCCGGCCCGCTGGGCGTGATCCTGCGCGAAGCCTCGGAAATCGCCGGAACCAGCAACCGCCTGATGCTTTCGAAGGCCGGTGTACGCGGGGTCTTTCGTGAGCAGGTCGATCTGCTGGGCATGCCGCATCTCTCGTCTTTCTCAGCCCAGGCTGACCTGGTCGCCCAAAAAGGCGCGGAAGGCCCGGCGCAAATGTCCAGCATCGCCAGGATGCTGGCGCGCGAGTATCGCACCGAAGTGCGCCGCTCGGCAGCCGAACTGGATAACAACCTGCTGCTGCCGACCACGCTGTACTTTTTCATGCCGATGCTGGCCGCCATGCTGGTACCGCTGGCGATCGGCATTTTCGCCATGTTCGCCTGACCTTTGTAGTTCCGGTCTCTGGACCGTTCCCGGTCTCGCGCTGCGAGGCCCATTCAACCCACAAGGAGTTCTAAAAATGTTCAAAAAGATGTTCTACCTCACAGTTCTGGTCGCCCTGGTTGCGGCCCTGCTGCCCGGCGCAGCTTTCGCTGATCAGATCAAGGTCAAGGAATTTGCCCAGGTTGATAAATATGCGCTTGTGAGCGCTCAGCCCATGACACTGCAATTCAAAGGCTGGATTGGCTGTGACAAGGCCGTCATTTCCGGCTCCGTCAACGGAAAGAATTTGTATGTCAATATCCTGGACGCCAAGACGGTCGGCGGAGGAAAGCCCTGCGACGATCTGCGCAACCGCGCCTTTACCAAACAGATCAGCTTCGGGACGCTCGTACCGGGCAATTACACCGTCTATGTCAACGTCGATGAGTATGGTAAGCCGCAGAAGAAATTCAAACTGGTAGCCCCCATGCTGCCCACGCCGACTGCGTCCACTCCGGCGAAACCGTAACCAGGAATCCAGCGTGGAGGGGCAGACTAAATTCTGCCCCTCCACCAGGACAGCCATGTCACCATTCTTATCGCTTGTTGCGCTTGTCGCATTCGTCTGGCAGGGTTTGACCTTCTCGGCCCCGCATACCTGGTCATTTACCGGCATGGTAACTGAGACACGCCAGGTGGTCTTATATGGAAGACCCGCCACGGTCGCGCGTGTGCAGTCCGCCGATTTTAGCGCCTGGGTTATCCAGCGCGTTGAGACCGAAGGGCCGGAAGGCGCAGTGGTTCTGGGATCGGCCAAAGTGGGCGAGCGGGTGCAGGTGTCGATCACCGGCGCGCATGTCTTCAAAGAGCGGATCGACTGGTCGCTGTGCGGTCAGAGCGCCGTTTGTACGCAGGGCGCATTCTACGACGATGGTCCGTTTTCACCGGACTGGAACGCGCCGCTCTCACCTGGCAATGAATTCATTCATTCCCGCCATCCCAATCCATCCTGGGAATTTGCCCTGTTCTGGAATACGGAGATTTTGTCGGATGCCCCTGCCCTCGAACCTGAAGCCTGCCTGCGCCCAGACGGCGCGCATCCTATCCCAGGCGGAGCGACTGCCGCCCACGCTGCAGCCGGTCTTTGCCACCTGGTTGGCCCGGCATGCGGGCCGGGCTGTCTCGAACCCTGGTAAGTCCGCCCTCATCGATTGGCTAGCCGGGATGGATCCCGCGCGGGCTGAAGCGGAATTTAACCTGATCCTGAGCGAGATCGCCTGGCTGGAACTGGTCACCGAAAGCACCCAGATCGAAACGCTGCAAAAGGAAGCCTTATGAAACAACCGGTACGAATTATTCTGCTGATCATCTCCCTGCTCTCGATCTCGGCCTCAAACTCTCCGGAGGATGGCGCGAGCGAAACCATCCAGGCCGGTCTGCTGCGCGCCAGGGTGGGCGAAAACGGTTGGTATACGTCTGACGTAGTCATCCCGCTCCTGTTCCCCCCGGGAGTCACTGCCAACGGGCAGCCGGTGCCTGGCGGACAGCTGACAGTCTCCGCCGAAGGACGACACGAAATCCAGCTGGCGCCGCCCGGCCCGCACGGGGCGGACAATGCCGTCACCCAGTTCGTGAACATCGACAAAAGCGCGCCGCTGGTCTCCTGGATCACCGCGCCCAACACGCTGTTTTCCGGCCGCGCCACCCTGAGCGCCGATGTCACGGACGAAGTTTCCGGGATTGGCAGCATCGAAGTCTCATTCGATCATGGCAGCCACTGGACAGTTCAGCGCTTCCCTGACGATCAGGTGTATGCGACGCGCTGGTCGATCGAGCAGGATGTCAGCGGCTTCAAGGAAGGCGCAAAAGTGATCCTGCTGCGCGCCCGCGACCGCGCCGGGAATGTCAGCCCGGGCGAAATCCTGGTGGTACGGGTGAAACCATGAACCGGGCGATGCTGGGCTTACTGCTGTGCGCCGCACTGCTGCTGGCGCTGGTCGGGCCGTTTTTGAACGCGGCGCCCGCGCAACTCAAACCGGCGCCGCTGGGCAATATCTATTGCCAGCCGCGTCCGCTGCATCCCGAACTCTGCCAGGATGACCCACCACCGGGTGGCGGTGGTGGCGACCCGCCCACTCCAGTTCCGACCTACCCGCCCTCGATCTCCGCCAGCCTGGCTTGCGCGGAACCCGGTACGAACGGTTGGTGCCGCAGCGGAGCCGTGCTCAACCTGAGCGCGAGCGACCCGCAGGGCTACGGCACCACGCTCAGCGGCGACCTGGCCGGGGCGCCGTTTTCCTGCGCCGGGCCGAACTGCTCGCAAGCGCTCCCCGCAGGCAGCGGCACCATACATTACCAGGCGACCGCCACCTCCGGCCTGTCATCGGGCGTGGGCAGCCTGTCCTTTGCCTTTGACCCTGTCCCACCTGTGACCAGCCTGCTCACGACCGGCAGCTTTGTCGCGGGCTGGTACATCACGGATGTAACGTTGTCGGCCAGCGCCTCGGACGCGACTTCCGGGCTCGCGCTGCTGGAATATCGTCTTGATAATGGAAATTGGCTTGCGGGAGACAACCTGACCGTTTCAGCAGAAGGGCTTCACGACATCGACTTCCGCGCCACCGACAACGCCGGACTGTCAACCACGACCGCGCACAGCTTCAAGATTGATAAAACCCCGCCAACGGTTTCTTTCAACATGACCGGCACCGTTGGTGCGAACGGCTGGTACAACGGCCCGCTGACGCTGCAGGTGCAGGCCACGGACGCGCTGAGCGGATTGGATTCGGTCGAATATCGCCTGGATAATGCCAACTGGATTTCCGGCAGCCAGTTGACGCTCGGGGATGGCGCGCACACCCTGCAAGCGCGCGCGACCGACAAGGTCGGCAACCTGTCAGCGGTCTCGGTCGCCGGATTGCTCGATCTGCAGGTCGACAGCACCGCGCCCACGCTGACCACCGCGCTCTCCGGGCAGCTGGGATTGGCAGACTGGTACGTCTCGGATGTGACCGCCACGGCCAGCGTCTCGGACGTCACCAGCGGCATTGCCCTGACCGAAGTCCGCCTGGATGGCGACAGCTGGCAGGCGGGTAGCAGCCTGACGGTCAGGACGGACGGCCTGCACACGGTCGACTTCCGCACGACCGACTACGCCGGGAACCGCACCTCCGCCTCGCGTTCCTTCAAGCTGGATGCCACACGTCCGTTTTCGTCATTCTCCGATCCGCTGGAGGGCACCACCCAAAAGGTCGCCGGGGCGCTGCTGCTTTCGGGCAAATCCACGGATGCGCTCTCCGGCCTGGCGCAGACCGAAATCTCGCTGGATGGCGGCGCAAGCTGGCAGCTTCTCCCGCAAACTGATGGAGCCTGGGTCTACAGCTGGGATACGGCGCACTTTTCGGATGGGTTGTACACCATCCTGGTGCATGCCGATGATCGGGCGGGCAACCGTGAGAACACCGCGCGGGTGCGGATCATCGTCGGCAATCGACCGCCGAACGTGACCGTCCAGGCTTCCTGGTGGCTGTGGGAGGCGGGCAGGTTCCAGGTGCGCGAGCGGCAGATCGCGCTGCGCGATGTCACTGTGCGCATTTCCTGTGCGCCCTACCATCCGGATGTGGTCAGAATCTATCCTGGCGATCAGCTCCCGACGGAATTGAAATGGGATCGCCTGTGCGGCAACGGCGCGTATGCCGCTGAAAGCGGGGACTACCCCGTCACCATCACTGCCTGCGATACCTTCGGGCAATGCGCCGAAGCGCTCGGGCTGATCCGTGTCCCGTTCTTTGCGCTGCCCGTCCTTCAGCCAGTTCGAGAGAACGTCAGCACCCCGACTGCCGCCCCAATTCCAACCGCGCGGCCCGCCAGCATTCAGAAAGCTGCACCCGCACCCATCGCGCAGCAGCCCGCGCCAATGCCCCAGGCAAAGTCAAAAATACCGGCCAGTCCGCTGGGCGTGTTTGCGATGTCCGCCTTTGCGCTCGGTTTCTGTATTGTGGCGCTGACCGACAGGCGGCCGCGCGCCCTGCATCGTCTCGCTCAAACACTTAGAGAATTGGAGTGATCAGATGCTTAACTCACGCCTCCTGATTGAGGCTGCTGTCACCTTGCTTGCAATCGCCATCACCTTGACCCTGGCGCGGTCCCGCGTAAATACCTAAAAATGGAGTGTTCAGATGCTTAATTTTTCCGTAATTGATGTTTCTGTTTTCCTGCTTGTGATCGCCTTAACCGGAATTCTGGCTTTGTACAATCGCCGTCAGGCCGTTGCCATCGAAGAAATCCGGCAGTTGGGCGAGGATATGGTCGCAATGCAAATCCGCGACCGGCGCGCCAGGCGTGAAGGGTCCGTTACCGACCTGGATCCCCTGGTCTGGCTGGCGGGCCAGGTTCAGGCTGTAGCCGAAAAACGCATCGAGCCGGTGTCGGTGCGGATCATTTCGGCAGTGCAAGCCGCTGAGATCACCCTCAAGGATGGCGGCAGGGTGCTGGTCTCACCGTTATCGAAGGCTGAGATTTTGCGTCACGACCGGCAGCAGAAAAAGGGCAAGGGACGCCTGGATGCATTTGCCGCTCGGCCGCTCCTGGTGGGCCGCTGTGCGGTCAGCGCCCGGACGCTCCTGGACAACGAGTTCCTGGATATCGAAGCCGCGGCGGTCGCGCAGCGCCTGGGGCTGGACTGGCGGAATCCCGGCAGGCTGTGGGTGTATGTCTTTTGAGCAGGCTATCCTGCGCGGCGGTCTGCTGGCGCTCCTGCTGGTCGCCGCCGCACAGGATGTACGCGAGCGTGAAGTCAGCAACTGGATTACGGTTCCGTTGTTTCTGATCGGGGTGCTGGGGGTCGCGCTATCCGGCAACCTGGTAGCGATCGTGATCGCCGTGGCAGTGCTCGCCGCCACCCGGATGGATGGCGGTTACGGTGCGGCGGATGCCAAGATCCTGGTGGGCCTGATCGGGCTGTGGCCGCAGGTGGTTCCATCCGCGCTGCTGGCCATGCTCGTTTTTGACTGGTTTTGGCGCAGGAAAATGCGCAGCGCAGCGCCGTTGGTTGTGGCTATTTTGCTGGGAGTCTTGCTGATAATTGTGGGGGATGGTCTGTTGGCGGTGATTTTTGATTGAAGTTGCTATCGCCAGAGCGCAGTTCTTCTGAGAGCGTGTTTAAGAATTGAATCGGGTTACTAAAGTCTGTAAAATTGGAGCATGACCCGAAAAAGCTACTCGACCGATTTGAC
>CAILYI010000218.1 GCA_903838415.1 uncultured Anaerolineae bacterium
CAGCTGGCGGCGGTGCGGCACCGGCTGCCGCCAGCACCAGCACGAGCAGCAGCTCAAGCTCTGCTAAGATTTATGATAAGCGTGACACGAATAAGGACGGCACCGTTTCTTATCAGGAAGCGCTGCTTTATGCGTTGAAGAATCCGACGGATGAAACCCAGGTGCAACCAGAGACGGCCGCCAGCCAATTGCAAACCGGTTTGAGATCTTATCAGCAGAACCAGCAAGCCAACGAACCAGTGTCAGATTCAGGCCTTTTTTCAGTATAGCCGCTCCAGCGTTATTAGATCTCCCTCAACCAATTCCCCTGGCCCAATTCCATGGGTATAATCGAGGCTTAATATTGTCAATCAGCCCAGTGCGTTGACAAGCCTACCATGCAGCAATTGGGCGTGAATAAATATCAATTATCCGAGGAGAATGAAATCATGATAGCGGTCAAAGGGAAGTGGGCACTGATTACCGGCGCAAGCCGTGGCATTGGCTACCTGACAGCAATCTTTATGGCAAAGCAAGGCTGTAATTTGGTTCTGCACAGCCGTAGCCTTGAGCATACAAAAAATATACTAGAAGAAGTAAAGTCGCTCGGAGTGCAGGCCTATGGTGTTCAGGCCGATATTGCAAACCACCAGGAAGTGCTGGGAATGCTCGATGAAATCGAGGCCAATGGAACCGCGATTGATATTATTTTCAACAATGCTGCCGTGCAGGTCGCTTACCAGGAAGATTACTGGAAAACCCCGGTGGATGGCCTTGAGTTGAGTTTCCGGATTAACTTCATTGCAGTGACTACAATTTGCTACCGGTTGATGCCCAAAATGATCGAACGGAATTTTGGCCGGGTGATCAATACCACCAGCGGCATAAGGGACCAACCGGAGCAGGCCGGTTACTCAGCCAGCAAAGCGGCACTCGACAAATTCACCAAGGACCTGGGCACCAAGCTCGAAGGTACAAACGTTTTACTCAACCTGACCGATCCGGGCTGGTGCCGGACTGACATGGGCGGGCTGCAAGCTCCAAATTCGCCGGAAAGCAGTCTCCCCGGCGTTGTGGTCGGCGCGTTTGTCGATGACTCGAAGAGTGGCCGATACTTCAATGCCTCGGATTTTGCCGGTCTATCACTGGAAGATGCCGTCAAAAAAGCTGAAACCTTGTAGGCGGGAACAAACTCACCCGTCAGCTTTATCAAACATAAAAGCGCCCCACAAAGGCGCTTTTTTTGTTTCAGTGTGGATTGCGGCTTTCTACGGTTTTCGCTACCCACCGACAGTTATTTTCAGCAACCAATCGACCGTTTGCATTAGAAGCTGCCGATAAGGCTGGAGGTCCCACACTTCGCGAGAATGTCCTGGCGCGATATGAGCCACACGCCCCTGCCCTTCAGTCTTGCTCCAAACCATTGGGTAGGCCATGCCGCGATCAAAGGCGAGCATGTGCACCTGAACGGCTGGGGTGTGCGTTTCAAAATAAAACTCATCATGAACCGTGAAAGCTTCCAGCCCCAACGTGATGGGATGCTGTTCAAAAACAGGATAAACAGTGAAGTTAAACGCTGGTGGATGAGAAACAAAGACTCCGCCAATCAGTTCGCCAAGCGCCGCATCAGACTCGCCAATGACCGTTGCCGCGTGAACAGCCAGCAGCGCGCCGCCATTGCGAATCCAGCCCGCTAAACCGTCAATTTGGGCGTCAGTAAGTTTTTCCGGGCTTTGGTCGTCAAATCCTTCGCGATGCTGGGACAGGCAAGTGTAACTGAGCACCAGATCATAACGTTGCTCGCCAAGCCTGAGCAGACTGTCCAGGTCGTAAGTGGCTTCAACCCGAAAGCCTTTAGGTTCCAGCAAGGATTGCATGGCGCTGGCAAAGCCATCAAAATCATGCCAAAGCCCGCCAAGCAGGATGAGTACGGATTTTCCATTCGTTGTCATGTCAAAACTCCCATTAAGCCAAATTCGGCGAATATTTGCGTTTTACCAGTTGATTGGCTGCGCCTTATAATCCATATAAATCCCATCATCCAGATTCCAGTTTTTCACCGCCAGCTTGAATATACCCTCAGCCGCCTCGTCCGGGTTGATATCAGCCTCCGATCCGCCCATATCTGTTCTCATCCACCCTGGATGGACCGCCAGGATTTTGAAACCTCGCGGCTTGAGATGATTCTGCAGGATTTTGGATTGCATATTCAAAGCCGCCTTGGACATGCTGTAGGCAAATTCTGATTCGCGCCAGCAATCCGCAAGGCTGCCAGCTTCTGAAGAAATGTTGAGAATCAGCTTGTGCTCGCCCTTTTCCAGCAAAGGGAGAAATTGCTGGACCATGCGCAGCGGTCCAAATGTATTGACATCCAGCGTCTCGAAAAGCGGCAGTTGGGAAAGATCAAGCTCGAGCAAGGGCGTGCGCTTTTCGAGCATCACCCCAGCATTGTTTATCAGGACATCCAGCGCAGGGACCAATTTCGCAACGGTCTCAGCGGCCCAAATTACCGAAGCCAACTGCGTGACATCCAACGGGATTGGGGTGAGAGTTTGGGGAAAGGATTTGGCAAGTTCTGACAGGTCACTGTCGGTCTGATACTGGCCAGCAAACACGCGCATTCCTGCGCGCAGGAATTGTTGAACCAGTGAAAACCCGAGTCCTTTATCGGCACCGGTAATAAAGACGGTTTTAATCATATCGATTCTCCATGATTGGGTTACTTGAATTCATTCAGCGGCAATTTTTTCTGGCAAGGCCAAGTAGTTTAATAATCTTACCAGCTTTTCCTGGCAAGGCAGTTCGTTTTTTCATTCCTTGAGAAGCGAGCCCTGATGAAAAATATTCAAATGTAGATGCTTGGACAATTCCCCAAAAGCAAAACAAGAAGAATACGTGGTTTTAGCGTAAAATAAAACCATGACGAATACAATTATCCCTGTATATACTTCACGCGGCGATGCTGACGCCTTCCTGGTATATCCATATTTGTTTAACCACACTGGTGAATGGATTGGGTTTATTACCCCACAGAAAGAGGTATATTCCGTCCTCGGCTATTACGCTGGCACGCTGACAGATGGCCCGCGCATCATCCGCAAACGGTCGATTGAAGAGAAACCGCGCTTGAATCCGCCACAAGCACCGGGGCGACTGCGCGTCCCACCCACAATTCCGCTTGCCAAGCTGATGAGCGACCTTTCTCTTGAAAATATCGATGTGCTGCTCAACGAACCGGAACGCCTGCACACCATGGATGCAGGTGAATTACGCCCGGATATGGACTGACCGATGCCAGAGCTAACTCCCAAACCAATGCGCGCCTCGCGCATCAGCATTGCGCAACTTATGCAGCCCGAACATGCCAACAACTTGGGCAACGTCCACGGCGGCTGGATTATGAAACTGGTCGACGAGTGCGGAGCGCTGGCCTGCATGCGCCATGCGCAGCGGCGCGTGGTGACTGTTTTCATGGACAGCATGACTTTTCACCAGCCCATCAAAATCGGCGACCTGGTCATCCTGACCGCCGAAGTTACCTATACCGGCCGTACATCCGTGGAAGCGGAAGTTCATGTCGAGGCGGAAAACCCTGTCACCGGCGTAAAAACTCATACCAATACCGCGTACGTTGTGTATGTGGCGCTGGATGAGATCGGCCAGCCGGTGGCAATTACCCCTGTTATGGCGGAAAACCCCTCCGAACAAGAGCGGCTGGATGCGGCCAAACTGCGTCAGGCTGCCCGCCTGAAAAAGTGATTGTATTTCCATGTCTGATATAAACCCATCTCCTGAAATTGATTCTGCGCCCGAAGGCGAAAAACCGGCCCGCCACTTCCGCTCTCTAAAAGATTTGCTGGATTTTGCCTCTGGCAAAGACCTGGCGAAAAGCATGGAGCAGATGGGCGATGCGGGCATCGCTGAGCCGCTGCCGTTCCCATTCCTGGCGCTGGTTGGACAGGGTGAGATGAAGCTGGCGCTCATGCTGGGGCTGATTAATCCCAACATCGGCGGAATCCTGCTGGTCGGCCCGCGCGGAACCGGAAAAACAACCGCCGTCCGTTCCCTGCTCGACCTGCTTCCGCAAGCTGACCGTTCCACCTGCTATTATGGCTGCCTGCCCGAAGATATTGAAACCGGCGGAATTGACGCCGTCTGCCCTGATTGCGCCAAAAAATACGCTGAAGGCCAGCCGTTGACCGCGCCTGATCGCGTTCGTCTGGTGGAATTACCGCTGAATGCCCGCCTCGAAGACGTGGTCGGTGGCATCGACGAGCGCGCCGCCGTCCACGAACGGATGCGCATCCGGCGTGGAATCCTGGCTCAGGCCGATAAAAACTTGCTTTACATCGACGAAATCAACCTGCTCAGCGACGACATCATCGACGCCATTCTCGATGCCGCCGCGCAGGGCATCTACACCGTCCGGCGTGGACCGGTTTCAGCCACGTACCGGGCGCGCTTCGTGCTGATCGGATCGATGAATCCTGAAGAGGGCAATCTGCGTCCACAAATCCTCGACCGTTTCGGCCTGCGAATCGTCGTGCGAGGGCTTGAAAACGCCAACGAACGGCTCGAAGCCTATCGCCGCGTAAAAGCCTATCTCACCAATCCGCGCGCACTCATCAACCTGTACGCCGACGAGATTGGCGACGCCGCCGCCGAGCTGCAGGAAGCCCGCAAGCGCCTGCCAAAAGTCACCTTACCAGATGCGCTCGCGCGACAAGCCATCGAGCTGATTCAAAAAATGGGCATCGATTCGCTGCGCGCCGAAATTACCTGGTTTGAATCGGCGCGCGCCTACGCCGCCGCCGATGGTCGTGACACAGTTTCGGTCAGCGATTTGAGCACCGTGGCTCCCATGGCGCTGCGCTTGCGCCGCTCGGTCTTCATTAACGAGTATTTTGAACGCCAAAAAAGCGAAGAGGATGAATTAATCAGCCTGCTTGCCGCGCTTGATGGCTCCAAAAAGCAAAAATCGTGAATCTCGAGCCTACCCTAAACTTCCAAAGCTATACAACTGCTGATCAGCAGGCCTGCCTGGGCATTTTTGACAGTAACACCGCTCACTAAAACCTATCCAAATTTACCATGGGTAGATTTGGATAGGTTTTGGCGAGCAGAATGGTACAAAAGAGCCTGCATAAACAGGGCATTGGCACATTTCTGCTGCGCAAGCGCATCCAAGCGATTCTGCTGGCTAACCCAAACGCCCACGTCATCATCGACACCAGCCAGCACAGCCAATCTTTTTTCGCGCAATTCGGATTTCAGGTCATTGCTACCAGAGAAAACTATTACGCCCCCGGCCTGCATCGCGTGGATATGGAATTGGATTTTCGCACTGACGGTTGCCGCCGATTATTGGGCGAAGCATAGCATTCCATCACCCCTGACCACCCGCTTCCTGTGTCCCGTTATTTCAAGCATTCACTCGCTCCGCTGATTCTCCTGCTGACTGTCACCCTGACGGTCGGATTTTTTACGTTTCGCGATTACGGTCTTTCCTGGGACGAGCCACTTTTTTACAATTACGCTGATTCAATCTGGAAAGCGTACACGCCCCAGGCCTTCGCTCCAGGTTTCGACTTTGAGCAAGTTTACGGCAAAAGCGGCGACGACCACAAAACGCGCGGCCCTGCTTACCTGCTGCTGGCCCGGCCTTTCGTCAGCGCACTTGAATCGACCGGCGTTGACATGGCATCCGCCTGGCATCTGGTCAATTTTTTGACCTTTCAATTGCTCGGGGTGGGATTCTTTTACTTGCTCGCTTTGCGCTGGGTCAGACCATCGGCGGCCTTCGTGGCGTCAATCCTGTTTGCCACTCAACCGCTGCTGTGGGGACACGCCTTCATCAACCCCAAAGACACCATTTTTTTGGCTTTCTTCATCGCCAGCATTAATCTGGGCTTCAACCTGGTGGACAAAATCGCCATCGCGAACCAGCCGACTTTCAGATCAGCCATTTTCCCCGGCATCATTTTCGGGCTGACAATTTCCGTCCGCATTCTGGCGCCGCTGGCCGGGCTAATGATTTTGCTCTACGCCCTGCTGACGCTGAAAGAAAAACTGGTCTCACGCGCCGCGCTGCTCACGCTGTCCATCTTCGGCTTCGTTGCGCTGGCAATCACCTTTCTCAGCTGGCCCTACCTATGGGCCAATCCACTGATACGTTTTCGCGAAGTCCTGCAGCTGATGTCAGAACATCCCGCCACAATCCAGGTTTTATTCAGCGGACAACTCTACCGCGCCTATGACCTGCCCTGGAATTACCTGCCCAAACTCCTGGCGCTGACTCTCACCGAACCGGTCTGGCCGTTATTCGCCGCCGGAATCATCATCGCAGCCCGCAGCAAAAAAGATTGGAAGTCGCTTTCCCTGATTTTCTTGTGGTTCATCGTCCCGTTACTTTATGTCGTCATCAAGCGCCCGCCGCTGTCGGACAATTTCCGCCATTTTCTCTTTATCATCCCGCCCATTTTTCTCTTCGCCGGGTTGGCCTTCAACGCCCTGGAAGGCTGGCTCCGTCCGCGCTGGGCAGTCGTGCTGATCGGCGCAATCTTACTCGCTCCGGGGATTGTCGCCATCCAGCAGCTTCATCCGTACGAATATACGTACTATAATTCCTTGGTGGGCGGCACAAACCAGGTGAACCGTCTTTACGAAACCGACTACTGGCTGACCTGTTACAAAGAATCGACTGAATGGGTACGCAGCCAGCAACCGAACGCCACCCTGCACGTCCAGCGTGAACCGGTGCTGGCAGAAACCTACGGTGCCGGACTCATCATCAAAGACCTGGATCGTGAGAGTGAATCTGATATTCAGCCCGGCGACTGGCTGCTGCTCTCGACCCGCGCCAACATTGACATCCGTTCCGTTTACCGCAAACTGCCCGTCGAACACGTTATCGGTCGCGGCGGCGCAGAATTTTGCATCATCAAGCGAAAGAATTGACCAGCATGATGTCCTCCCCTGCTTATCGTATCGTCACCCCACAGCTTGTCATCCGCTGTTACAACCCGGCAGATGCGCCGCTCCTGGCGGCTTCCGTCACAGAAAGCCTCGAACACCTGCTGCCCTGGATGCCCTGGACAGCTGCTGAGCCGGAACATATCGACGTCAAAGTGGAACGATTGCGCCGTATGCGCTCCAACTTCGACCTCGGCATCGATTTTGTCTACGGCATTTTCAATCCACAGGGCAACCGACTCGTGGGAGGCACCGGCCTGCACACGCGCATCGGCATCGGCGCCCTGGAAATCGGCTACTGGATTCACAAAGATTATATTAATCACGGCTACGCCACGGAAACATCGGCGGCATTAACCAAGGTCGCCTTTGAGATTCATAAAGTCGAGCGCGTTGAAATCCATTGTGCGGTTGAAAACACCCGCTCGGCAGCCGTCCCACGCAAGTTGGGTTTCACCAACGAGGCCACCTTGCGTCAACGCAGCTTCGCCAACGGCCACATGTCCGATCAAATGATCTGGAGCCTGTTTGCCGACGAATATCCCCAGTCACCTTCTGCAAAACTCGAAATAGCCGCCTACGACGCGGCTGAAAGGCGCATCCTATGACCACTCACCGCGAACGCATGGAAGCCTGCCTGGCAGGAAAAATCATCGACCGCCCGCCCGTTGCCCTGTGGCGGCACTTCCCGGTTGACGACCAGAATCCCGAAAAACTGGCCGCTGCCACCCTGCAATGGCAAAAAACCTACGATTGGGATCTTGTCAAAGTCACCCCGGCCTCCTCTTTCGCGCTCAAGGATTGGGGCGTGGAGGATCAATGGCGTGGAGACAGCGAAGGGACACGTTCCTACACCAAACGGGTGATTTCCTCCGTTGAAGATTGGTCCCAATTAACCATTCTTGACGCTGACTCCCCGCATCTTGCCGCCCAATTAAAAAGCCTTTCCATCCTGCGAGCCGCGCTCGGCCCGGATGTGCCACTGATTCAGACGGTTTTCTCGCCACTGGCACAGGCCAAAAACCTGGCGGGCGGAGAAAAACTACTGGCCCACATCCGCATGCGCCCCGAATGGGTCGGACGCGGCCTGGAAATCATCCTTGAAAGCACGCGCCGCTTCATCCGCGCCGCGCGCGCCATGGGATTGATCGATGGCATCTTTTACGCCGTCCAGCATGCCCAGGGCCACTTGCTCACAAAGGATGAATTCGTTGAATTTGGCCGTTCTTACGATCTGCAAGTACTCGAATCGGCGCGGATGCTGTGGCTCAACATCCTGCATGCGCACGGAGAAAACATCTACTTCAACAATGTGGCCGATTATCCGGTACACGTCATCAACTGGCATGACCGCGACACCGCGCCGACCCTGAACGACGCCCTGAGCCGCACCCGATCCGTGCTGTGCGGCGGCCTGCGTCGCGAGACGATGGTTTTCGGCTCAGCCGAGGATGTGGACGCAGAAGCAGCGGATGCCTTCCAGCAGACAAACGGCAGGCGTCTGCTGCTCGGTACCGGCTGCGTCGTCCCGATCATTGCGCCGCACGGCAACCTGCTGTCCGCCAGAAAGAGTGTGGAAGCATAATGCTCCGCGTCATTGCCGGAAAAGCCAAAGGGCGCAAGCTTAAAACCGTTCCAGGCGACACCACCCGCCCTGTAACGGATATGGTCAAGGAAGCGTTGTTCAACATCCTCGGCATCGACGTAGACGGGTCGAAATGGTGGGACGTTTTCGGTGGGACGGGTGCGATCGGGATTGAAGCTCTCAGCCGCGGCGCAGCCTTTATCCGCTTTACCGACATCAACCGTCTGCCGGTAGATACCATCAAGGAAAATCTTGCAGTTTGCGGCTTCAGTAAGCAAGCCGAAGTGCGCCGCGCGGATGCTTTTTCCATGCTAAAAGGCGCGCCGGAGACGCAGTTTGAATATATTTACATTGCCCCGCCACAATATAAAGAAATGTGGTCCGAAGCGCTCAAGCTGGTGGACGGAAACCCCGGCTGGCTGAGCGAAACCGGCGAAATCATCGTGCAAATCCACCCAATGGAATACCAGGAAATCAAACTGGTTAATTTGCAAAAATACGATGAACGCAAATACGGCAGTACTTTGTTGGTTTTCTACGAAAAAACCGTCTGACAACTACCCAGGGAGGTACCATGCTGCAAATTTTAAAGATCGTCGCGGCTCTTCTCACCATCGCCACCGGCGGCCTTGCGCTGCTAAAGCCGATGTCCACGCCCGGATTCACCGGACTCAACCCAATTGGCGGGCGCGGAATCAGCGAAATCCGTTCTGTGTTGGGCGGATTGTTCATCGCGCTGGGGCTTATCCCACTCATTTTGGGCGGCAACACTTACGCCATGCTCGGCTGGGGCTACCTCGGCATCGCTGTGGTGCGCCTGGTCAGCATTTTCCTCGATAAAAGCTCCGTTCAGTCCAACTGGATCAGTCTGGCCGTTGAAATCGTGTTCGGAATCGTCCTGGTGCTGCCATGAGCCTGAGCACACTTTTTGCGGTAAGCGCAGGGATCATTCTGGCCTTGATGATTCTGCTCTGGCTTCTCAGCCTGGCGCTCAAGAATTCGAGCATTGTGGATATTTTTTGGGGCACCGGCTTTGTGATCGTGGCCTGGTTGGTCAATTTGTCCCTGAGTAACACTTTTTTGAGCATTTCTGCTTATGAAACCGCCATGTCCGTCTGGCGCAGCTGGCTGATGACAATTCTGGTCAGCATCTGGGGCTTACGGTTAAGCATCTATATTTTCATGCGCAATCACGGCAAGCCCGAAGACTTCCGCTATGCCAAGTGGCGCGAGGAAAACGGTCCCCGCTGGTGGTGGTTTTCGTTTTTCAAGGTTTTTCTCCTGCAAGGTGCGCTGATGTGGCTGATTGCGGCTCCCGTCATCGCCGGGCAATACCCGCATTATGGCCCCTTCCCACATTTTTTGGATATTCTGGGCGTTCTCGTCTGGCTGATAGGTTTTACCTTCGAGGCCGCGGGCGACTGGCAGTTGGCACAGTTCAAAAAAGATCCGTCCAACAAGGGAAAATTGATGACGACCGGCGTCTGGCAGTATACCCGTCATCCCAACTACTTTGGCGACGCCGCCCAATGGTGGGGATTCTACCTGTTAGCCTGCGCCGCTGGCGCGTGGTGGACAGTTTTCGCGCCGATCGGCATGACCTTCCTGTTGATGCGCGTTTCGGGCGTGGCCTTGCTCGAAAAAACAATGAGCCACCGTCCGGGCTATGTGGAATACGCGGCGCGAACAAATGCCTTCTTTCCGTGGTTTCCCAAAAATAAATCAAAATAACCGGCTAGCTTCCTGACAGGTAAATTACGGCAGGGAAAATTACCATCAACCCTACGCTTGGGCCAAGAAACCTTTTGGCGAGCGTAGGGTGCTTTCATATTCCTGTTCATTGATTTTAATGATTGTTTTCTTGTACTTCTGGCTATATACTGAATGTGCAAACCAATTTTAGCAGTTCCGACATTTCACAGGAGACACAATATGAAAGCTCGTTTATTGATAGCAAGCTGATTGACTGACAAAATTAATAAAAGAGAGGCTTTCCGAAAAGCGCAAACTGTGGCAAAGTTAGGTTACCAAGCCAA
>CAILYI010000219.1 GCA_903838415.1 uncultured Anaerolineae bacterium
GCCATCGCTGGATTGGCTGAACAAATCACCGCCGTAATCGTTTGACAAAACCCTGGCAATCCTGCCATCCAGTTCAGCAAGCTTCGCATGCCAGGCCACCAGCGAGCGGCGATAGTCTTCGACCGCTTTGACATCCGGCGAAAGCAGCAGCGGGCGGCCGTCTCTGTCCAGCGGTGAAATCCAATAACCCAGCCCAAGCACGACCGCAATTCCAAGAATGATCCAAGCCCACTTGGGGATCAGGATGTCTTCGTTCATGCCTGGACCGCCACGGGGTAAACATCTTCGACCGCATTGAGTTTGGGACGTTTCTTGCCAGCAGCCGCCATCTCCGCCAGGCGTTTCGAGCCGCGCTCCCAGGTGATGTTGCGGATGTAATCCACATCTTCAGCAGCGACTTCCACCGAGACACCCTCATCCGGGATACGCCTGATTTGCAGGTGGCCTTCGACCTCGATCCGGCTGCCCTTCTGAAGATGAGCTTCGGCTTCTTCAGCCAGCAAGCCGTAGAACATCACGCGCAGCCCGCGCACTTCCCCCGCGCCGGACGAGCCGTTGATCATCATGTAAACGCGCAGGAATGGAATCACCCGGCCATCTTTCTGGATGATGTCGTAATGGATGTCCCCGGTCAGGTCGCCTTGCACGGCGACGCGGTTATTTCTGGCCATCGTGCGCCCCCTTTTCGGCCTTTTGGCTGTCCTGGATGACCGCGATGGTGGCGGCGACTTCCGAGAGCTTGCTCATGCGGTACTCCAACAGCCTGTCCTGGGCGACATCCACGTAGAAAACCACCACGGGAATGTCACCGACAAGATCAGGGAAAACGGAATTCTTCGGCAGTAATGCTTTCTGGGTCATGCTGGCCTTCTCCGATGGGGAATAAAAAAAAACGCTCCCGGGAAGGGAACGCTTTTGGGATCAGACGAGCAATGGATACAGTTATCCCCGGGAACGCAACACTGAGGTGAATTATAGCTATATCGAGAAGGTTGTCAACCAGGGTTGTCTGCTTAAATGTCGTTTAACCCAGGTTGGTAGTTTTTTCACAAAATTCAGGGGATTACAGAATTTGATTCGAGTTACTCGCTTGGCTTGACAAGGCTTTTCCGTCGTTGTATGATCAATAAAAAGTCAAGAAATCAGAATATCAGAAAGAGAGGCGATCATGTCCGAATATCTACAAGTCCGCAGCAATGGACAAATCACCCTACCTGCTCCTACGCGCCGCAAAGCTAAAATAAAAGAAGGCGATTTACTCGAAGCCGTAGTTGATGCCGATGGGACCATCCGTCTGGTGCCAAAATTGGCGGTGGATCGGGCTTTGGCGGAACAATTCCAGCTTGATGACGTTGATTGGGCATTAGCACAGAAGAATAAAAACACATAATCCCCAAGAAAACACATTCCGGGCTGCCCGCCAATCGAGGGTTATAGCGTTTTAGAATTGGAAGAAATGTGAATCATGCAAATAATTGAATTCCGCGCCAAAACCAAAAACGGCATCATTCAAATTCCCGCCGAATTCATGGGAATAGTGGCAGAGGATGTTCAGGTAATTCTTATTGCCCAAAGTGGAAAAATAAAACAACTCGATATTATTGACGAATTGATGGCGAATCCCCTGAAAGTAGAGGGATTCAAACCCATGATGCGCGATGAAGCCCATGCTCGATAATGAAGACTGCTAAATTAATACGAATTGTTCGACAAAATCATAACAAACCTGCCTGATTTGCTACAATATTATTTTCAGCGGTTTCATTGGCGGAGAATCACATGTTACAACATCTAA
Organism: uncultured Anaerolineae bacterium; assembly: GCA_903838415.1. Taxonomy (GTDB): domain Bacteria; phylum Chloroflexota; class Anaerolineae; order Anaerolineales; family Villigracilaceae; genus UBA5195. The sequence continues at coordinate 1,796 of CAILYI010000219.1, forward strand.
TTGTCCGCACATCAGATGCAAAGCGGCTAAAACCATTGATAAAATCAGCTCTCGAACGTGAGGCAAAACTACTCGACCATTCCATCCAACGCACACTTCAGGCGCTTGCTCCCTATGAAACACGCTATGGGTGTCAAGCGAAGATTTCGAGCGAAAATTTAATGTCCGCGAAGTTGAGGAAACCCTGGATTATCTCGATTGGTGGATGGAAATTGAAGCTCTTCGACATCTCGAAGCCCAGCGCGCATACCTGAAGGAAGCCCAACTTGACTGACGATTATTTTCAAAAGATTCAGGCCGCGCTCTCGGATTCGCCATTTGTCCGCCCAACTGATTATTTCGGTCGAAGACCGCGGCAAAGTGCGTTTTTTTCACACCGATGCCCTTTTTATTGATGTCAACTACCTGCAGCCTGCGTACTATCCCCTACTTGCGTGCGAAAAGTATCAGTGTTGAGATAATGAAAAAAGTCCAAGATATTCCAAAGAAAATGTGCTAAACTATTTTCATGAACACTCGTTTTTCTGACCTGCATACAAAAGTTGCACCCCTTCTGAGACCTTATGCCCGGCGGGTTTCAGTCTTTGGTTCCTTTGCGCGCGGCGATGAAACACCGCAAAGCGATATTGATTTATTAATGGCCTTAAAACCTGAAGGCCAGCGCCCTTCGTTAGGTTTGTTTGAAGTCATTCGTTTGGAAAAGGAATTGGAAAAACGTTTGGGCCGTTGTGTAGATTTAGTAACCGAAGAAGGTATCAGTCCGCGCATAAAAGCAAGTGTCGATAAAGAAAAGGTTATCCTTTATGAGGAAAATTGACGATACTGCGCGACTAGGGCACATCTACGATGCGATTTGCACAATAGAAACGTATAGCGCAGGTGTAAACAAAACGGCATTTCTTGCCAATGGCATGATGCAAGATGCTATTATGCGCCAAATTGAGATTATTGGCGAAGCTGCTGGTCGAATCTCCTATGAGTTGCAAGAAAAACATCCCGACCTACCCTGGTTGGAAATGCGTGCTATTCGCAACAAAATTGTCCATGATTATCTTGAGATTAACACCGACATTATCTGGGATACGGTAAAGAACGATTTACCTTTTCTGAAAACACAAATTAAAAAATTATTAGGGGAATAAATCACGCTGGTATAGATGTGTGAGTCGAAAACTTGCTTTAGCCTTAGTGCAAAGCACCATGTGATGAAGCCCCCATTTTAATTGGAGACGCAAGATGGTTCTTGAAAATGACGGCTATACTTTTCGAGTCACCTGGTCTGAAGAAGATGGTGAGTATCTTGGCCAGTGCGCCGAGTTTCCCTGCCTGAGTTGGCTGGCATCTAACCTTGAAGAGGCGCTCCAGGGAATTCGACATGCGGTTGCGGAAGTCATTGTTGACCTAAAAGCAAATGGAGAACACGTTCCTGAGTCATTGCAGTGAAATGTTACCCCGGGAATTTTACTATGCGCATTCCCCTTGATAATCTACTAAGACGTGTGTTTTAGACCCATCGTTCAAGCATCCATGCTCTCCGTACTGATCTCATCAGCACTATATTGGAATGGGGAAACAGAAAACCTTCCTAAGGCAGTGATAAATTCTGACCTGGAAATACCAGCGATTTCAGCCGCTTTTGATTGAGATACGATGCTCATCTCATACCATTTTACCGCAGCAGCCAAACGCATTTCGCGCACGAAAGTATTTGGATCCTGGCGAAGTGCTGAGAATACACTACGGGGAAGTTCAATTGAAACATTAACTGTAACCATCATGCTCCTCTTTTCTTTATAAAAATTATACCCGTGATAATGACAAAGACCCTCCGGCAAATAAACCATCCACCAATTTGATAAATCCAGATTTAGGTGGGCGAGACTTTCAAGAGCGAGTTTTTTGATGCTCAGCCTCCTTGGTGATCTCATCCACCAGGGCGCGCACCTGAGCCTTGCCCAAATACTTCACGATCAGAACCGCGAGTTTGCCAGGTTGCAGCAGCAAGGCAATCAGTGAGTTGTGATCACGAGGTTCGAAAACCTTCAGGTGAGTGACCCAAGGCCTGGTCTGGCCTGCGAATGTCTTCAGCGATCCCTCTGCCAGGGCGGAGAAACCATCCGGGTATTTTTTGAGTTCGTCGAAAGCGATTTGTGCCGCCTGGCCGGTCAAGTAGACCGGATGACATTCACCCGCATAAGATGGGCCGCTCAAAAGGGTCGCGACGATATACGGTACTTCGAAGCCACCGAATTCGATCAACTGCGGAGCGGTGCCCGGTTCAACTGCCAGGATGCCCGAAAGGGAAAAAGCGTTTTGGCTCATAGAAATTAGTCTTGGGAGAGGTACCTTATCCCTCGATAGTGTGAGACTTGGATTTTCACAACTCTGCTTTCCTGATTTCCAGGAAAGCAGATAGTCAGCGTGTGAGCTGGGTTTTCGGACAACTGACGCAGCCAGGCTTGAGTTGACTTGGACCAGGGAAACAATTCCCCGGGAAATAACCCATGTTCTCAGGGGAGTTCTTTAACTGGGTTAATTCCCGGAGTTATTTCCCTGATTAGCGTTGTTCTCAATCATGTTTGCTTGGTGCAGATCGGAAAACTGTGGTTCATAATCGACCCGGTACACGCACCTGAACACGGATTGGTACACGACATTACACGGCCTTGTACATGGAAGCACCTGAACAGGAGGTTTAGACGCCACTTTCATCCCAAACATCGCCGGGGCTACCAGCTGAAAGTCTAAGTTTCACGCTTCCCGCGTGGTATTCTTCCAACCAATTCTCCAGCAGCAGGGTTGTTGTCACGGACGATTATCATGTTCCATCTCTTTCTTGCATCCCAAACAGGCGCTGCAAAAGTTCCTTTTTGACATCCGTTGAGGCTTGTCTGAGCGCCAGGGAATACCCGGACGTTGAAACCAGCCCGCCATTCAAATCTTTTTCAAGCGCAGCCTTGAATTCTTGGGGCGGAAGCGCAGCCAGAATATTGCAGGTGCCTCCTGCTCCGGTTTTCGGGGAATCAAGCAAACGCGCAATCGCATTGCCGACCGGATCGGTAAGCCTGGCTGCCGCAGGTGTTGCGCCATAAATCAGCCAGGAAACAAAAGCCTGGGCGGATGCGTTATGTTTTTTGAGTTCGCGCTGACTGCTGGTGCGAACGCCGTTGTTTTCCAGCAAAGAATCCAATTTCCAAACAGAATTGACCTCCACCCCCACCCCCTTTTGTGCCACCGATATGTCACTTTTTGCGGGATGGGTGGAGGTCTTTATGTTTAGAGCTGGTTTTAAAGAGTTTAAGAGATTAAAGACTCTGCAAATCGCGCCACTGAAGTGTGAAATTCGCGCCATTGCGATACTGAAAAGTGCGCCATCCGAGACTGAAAAACGCGCCACTCCGATACTGAAATCTGCGCCACTCGAACCTGAAAAGTCCGCCACTCCGATACTGAAATTCCCGCCACTCGAGCTTGCACATGGAGCCACTCCGGTATTCGAACCTACGCTATTCGAACCTGTAAAGTGCGCCACTCCGATACTGAAATTCGCGCCACTCGCCTCTGGCCGTATCTGGTGGCGCAGGCAAGCCTGAACAATCTCTGCTGGCACTTCATCGAGCAACACATCGAAGCTGCGCGCGGTATCCCATTGGTTGATTTCCGCCTGACCTGATTGGTTGTAGTGCAAGTAGATTTTCAAAATAGGGTCACGCAGCCATTCCCAAACAGTCTTGGCGCGGGATAGTCCCAGCCAACCAGCCATCTCAGCATACCCACCCTGTACCGTGACTTGAGAGCGTGCTCTACCGCTTTTGGGATCCACCCAACAGCGGTCACGCAAAATCGTTAATAACCAACCCGGACCAGTACCCAGATGTGGCAGGATATACTCCACGAAAAAGAGCGGTAAGACCAGCAAATCCCCGGGCGGCATAATGTGTAAGTGCAAACGCTCTGCCAGGGCTTCCAACTCTTTTTCCGGCAATTGGGATGAGAATAAATCTCGCACGATCTGATGAACGGTCAATGGTCGTGAGACTTTCCCGATTGTGTCTGGATGCGCAAGCAATTCGTTGATCGGGGTCCCGCAGGCAGCGGTCAACACGCCAACTGCACTCGGATATTGCTCGCTGTGTTCAGTAATCCAGCGTGTCAAGGCGCTGGTATCTGCGCCAGTCAACGGCAAGCTCATGGCTACGGTGTACTTGCGCGGCAGGCGCTTGGGGGTTGGGCTCTTTTCGTCCCAGAGCGGTTTTTCATCCACCAGGCTGACCAGCCCTTTCAACTTTTCCCAGGTTTCAGGACGAGCGATGCGATTCCAGAAAGTGCGCTCGGTGGAACCGCTCAACGCTGCAATCGACTTGCCTGTGAAACGCGCCTTGCGTTCGCCGCTGCGGCCACCAGCGCTGTAAGCCGCCTGGCGGAACCCGATATACATCCAACCCAATTCAGGACCAAGTTCGCCCAGATGGCGAATAAAGTATGCGTTCAGGGCGATTACTTTTTCCGGACGAACAATTTGTTCGTAGGCTGACTCCCAAACACCTTCTACTTCCAGGGGTTCATTCTTGGTCGGGCGTTCTTCTTCCTGAGTATTATCCTGCTCTTGCTCGTCCGGTATCTCGGTTTCATCCACCACAAAACGCATTTCCACTTGCTGATTGAGCATGCCAGCCAACAGGCGTGAAACAGTGTTTGATAAGCGGTTTTCCAGCCAGTCACAGGCGTAGGTGTTTTGTGCGCCGATCGTGACGATCCCATCCACCAATGATAGACAGCGTGTATCGCGCACCCAGCTGTCAAAACTGGCGCGAGGCATCTCTGTTTGAAGCTGGCTCAGCGCTGCTTGCCAGGCTTGTTCAGGGTTCATGTTCGTCTTCCTTTCGGCGCGTTGTCACTTTGTTGCGTTCGCCAGAATTCCGGGGTACGGCTGCCAAAGTTCAAGGCCAGGCCCACCATACAGGTCGAGTTGCAGAAGAGTTGTTCCAGGGCGTCGTACTCTCTGGTGTTCAAATGAATAACCTTCAATACCTGTACCAGTACCTGATCATTGACCAAAAACACGCTCTGGACCGTCTTGTTCTGTGCAAATGCCCTTCTGCGGTGGCGAGGTTGTGCGATTTCCAGCGTCTCCCGGCCTCGTTTTGCCAGGGCCTCCATTAACTCCCTGGCAAGTTTGGGGGGTTCATGTTCACGGCGATAGGCGCAGCTGGCGCGATATACGCTCAAATATATGCCGATCACATCGGCTGTGATTTCTCTGCATAAAAATTCGGTCATCTTGTTCACCTTCCTTCCAGTTATATTGTTTGCGCCAAATAATAGGGGTGCATTGTTTGGCGCAAACAATGCCTACTTCAAAAAATCAGCGATACTTTGCTCGAGATCATCGTCGCTGGGCAAATCATCATAGGAAAGGGTTTGAAAATTACCGGAGCGCATAGATGCCTTGATAAAAGTGGCCCGTTTGCGGGCAGGAACGGCCTGGAATGCCTGGATCAGGTCATCATCCTCGCCTGTGCGCAGGATCAAGGAAGCCCGAATCAGCATGGTGCGTTTCGGTAGCTGTTTGCGTCCGGCCATTACTTCTCCTTGCCGGAGAGGGTCATCTTGTACAGTCCACGCGCTACCGACAAGATCGGGTCATCCGGGATAAAGGCTTTGCCGTTGAAGCGGTATGGCAGGCTGTTCTTGAGCAAAATGGTGCCGCCGCCCACCAGCAGGATGGCCGCGAAGCGTTTCCAGTAGTTGCCCCACTGCTTCTCGATCACACCTGTGACTTCGCGTTCCCAGATCGGCAGCGCAGTGGATAAATCGAGTTTGCCCTGGCGCAGTCGCAGATCGGATTCGCCCAGGGAGTACATCTTCTGGCTGTCTGCGATTTCGAGCAAGCGGCGCACTCCGGAGGTGGTGCCCAGGGTGAAGCGTTGCACAATGGCGCGGTTCTTAATCACCAGCATTTCCACGGTTCCAAAGCCAATCGAGATGACACCGACTTCTTCGGTAAAGGCGCGTTTGCGTTCCAGGATGAACTTGCCGTTGGGGTCGAGCAGGTAATCGAAGAGCGCGCCGGTGACTTGTGAGGCAATCTTGACATCTGCCACTTCAACGGAATAAGGCTGTCCGTCCGCATCCCAGGTGTGGGTTCCCACCAGCCAGCGGCGGACACTGTCACGGGTGGTGGCTGCCTGCTCACCACTTAGGGCTTCCTGGGGTAATCCAATCACCAGCGAAAGCGGTCCAGAAAACATCCCATAGCGTTGGACGAATTGGGTCAGGCTGCCATCGAGCAGGCTCTCCATTTCTGGCGTGCCGTTGTTGCGTTCGGCATCCAAGTTTTCGACCGGGCGACCCCAATCGTGTGCGCCTGCGCCTACGTAAAACGAGCCGTGCGCATTCTGAATATTCATAGGTGCTTTCTGCTTGTGCAAACCGAAGGTGCTCACAATTTGCCTGGTGCCATTGGTGGCAACCTGCGACAGAACTTCGATTCCGCCTGCTTGCCCGTACAGTTTGATGGCGCCGTTCCCGGCGTCGAATCCAATATTTTCTTGTGGCATGAAATTCTCCTTCTTCTGGTGGACTATTTGTGGGCTTATATAATGAAGACTGGCAACCCAACGACTATTGAATACTGCTCACTTGTGCTTTAAAAACCAAATTCTCCATATTCGCCATATTTTCCATATTCCCGTCTTCGCCAGATTCGGCTTCGCGGCGCAGGGTATCCGTTATTTTCCGGCCCAGTGGATGGCCTTTCTCATCGCGCTGCACAGGGGTCAGATATCCAGTCCGCTCCCAGCGTTGGCTGAGTGCCACCGCCCACTCGCGTCCATGCCCAAAAGCATCTGCCACGGTCGCGGCTTGAAACCAACCTTCTTGAGTAAGCAGAAAACGGGCTACCTGCAGGTCTTCGTCAGTCATCAGGCTTTGACGTGAAGCTGGTTTTTCTGAAGGCATTTCTGGGATGCTGATAATGAAAGACTGCGCTTCCACAAGGCGGGCATTCCAGGTCAAAAGCAGGCGACCCTTGATCTTGGTCAGCTTCTCCGCGCCGGGTCGACCCAGGATGACCTGTGAATCCCAATGCGTGGGGACGGGCAGAGCGATGCGGGTTGATAGGTTGGCTTTGATCAACGTCTGCACAGCCTGGGCATCCGGCTTCTGGGTGGCGATGATCGGGTGTAGACCAAATGCCCCGCCGCGCGCAACCAGGTTGATCAGCGCCGGTTGGTCTGCTTCGGGGATAAAGGCGGCTTCGTCGATCACGAGCACCAGTGGCGCTAATTTATCGGGTTGGCGCGAATTGTATTCAGGCAAAGATGAGACACCTGCCTGACGAAATAACCCAACCCGCTGCGTGATTTCCTGGATCAGTTTCTGCAAAGCCTGCCCCAATTCTGAAACAACACGAACATTACGATGACCGCTATACCGGCCAAACTCGACGTTGTCCTTGCCATCCCACAGGATCAATTTCGCTTCACCGCCATGGATCAGGGCCTGGATCACGCCGTGCAGAAAGCGCGTCTTGCCCATGCGGCGTGACCCACCCACCAGGACGGCATCCATGTCCAGGATGGAAAGCCACAGAGGCCCTTTGTTGGTGGCGCCAATCGGGACATGCACTGGCGATGGTTGCTGGCTCAAATCCAGCGGTTGTGCTTTCAGACCATCTCCGATTTTGGGCGGTTCATAGGCGACTTGCAGAAAGACACCGCGGGTGTTGGTGGTGGCTATGCGGCGGCCATTTAGTGAGCTTGATAAGCTGTGCGCAAAACGTTTCGATAGCACGGCTTCGATGTTCTTGAGCCGCATTGGATCAAAGACCAACACAAGCCGATCCGGTCTTGGCCAGGAATAGAATACCGGCGCATTCGTGGTGCCGGGAACAACCAGGTCTTGTTGGATGAGCATTCGCATGGTGCGTTCAGCGATCTGTTGGGCGTAACCGCCATAGGCGGAAACCTGAGGAGTGAGCAAGGAATTATTGAGTGGGTTCATCTTGTCTCCATTCTGCGTCCAGAACTTGTGTCATCTGTGGGTCTCCTGTGAGTAAAGGAGGTAGTTTGTCCGCTGCCACCACTTGAAAGCTGGGCTGGCCGTTGGCCAGCAAGGCGCGTTGTACTTGTTGTTGGGCTTTGCCAGCAGGCAGGCCGCGTGCCAGGTCGATAGCCTGGTCGCGGGCGGTGGTGGGAGCCTGGAGTTCGGTCGGTGTCAACATCGGAATTTGGGGCTGACCTTTCAGCATTTGCATGACCGAAAACGGGTTGCGGTCTGCGTCATAGATCACGCCATCGATAATCAGCAGCGGCGCATCTCCGCGGCTATCGCGTTGGATTGGGCGCACCCGCATGTATTTCCACAAGAGCACCAGCACAATCACGACTGTGATGGCGGTAAAAGTAATCGGCAAAATAGCGCGCGCCTGGTTTGTGAGCCGTTCTCGCTCGACTGCCAGTCGAACACTTTCGGACTGACCATGCATAGCGGTGGCAAAGGCAGCTGAATTGATCGCATCCGCAGTGGCAGTCACGTTCAGGGATTGTTGGGTGGCGGAGGAGCTTTGCGCCTGTTGGGTCGCGGTTAGGTTGGCAACTCCGGTGGACTGGGCACTGTCCGCTGTGGCTGTCGCATTCCAGGCGCGCGTTGTGGCTTCGGCCTGTGCAAGCATCACTTGAGAAGTTGCTGTAGCGGACCGGGCTTCAGCCGTGGTGGTGAGCTGCATCCCAAGGTACTGTTGTGTGGCTTCCGCAGATACGGCTGTGGCGGTGAGCTGCATGCCAAAATACTGGGCAGTGGCCGCCGCAGATACGGCAGTCGCCTGACTGCTGTTTGCATTCAAGAATGGCTGGAGCGGATCGGGGCTGGCGGTGACGCTCTGGACTGGGAGACTGTCCATCGGCGCACAGGCAGCCAGCACCAGAAAAGCCAAAACAGGAATCCAGCGCCACATGTCTGCGCTCATTCCCACCAGGTTGGCTCACTTTGAATTTCCAAAGTTTGCATTTCTGGCATTGCATCCATTTCTGCTGGTTGGCTCATCTGGTGCAGCATCCAGGTGGTAAGGATTTGTTGCTGCAACATTTGTTGTTGAAATAGCAATGACTGAGGCGACATCCCCAGCGCTTGATGACCTTGATCAGAAATTTGACCTGGTCGACGAAGTTGCCAGCGTGCGTTCGGCCCGGATTGCCAACCTCCAGTTTGAGTCGGTTGGTTTTGCCAGCGTTTATAAGATGCCAACATGGCAACAGCCCCAATCAGGATAGTCAGGACAACCACAGCCAGCACGATGCTGAGAACGGTTTGGCCAACGACACTGACTTGGGTTGCCTGGTTGGCAGTGATCAATGCCTGGGCTTGCAATGCCTCGGCATGGGCGCTTTCATAGGAAGCCAGTCCCCACATGCCTCCCAGGCCAATCACAAGAATGAAACCAATGATGAAAAGGATCATGACTCATCTCCCCCGCTGTCTTCCAGCCAATGTTGTTTGAGCATCTTCTGCAGCGCATCTTCCGGGACGCGAATCACCGTGCCGATCCGGTACGCCGAGAGTACGCCCTGCTGAACCCAGCGCACTACAGTACGCTTTGAGACACGCAGTTCTTTGGCAATTTCTTCGAGTGTGAGCAATTTCTTCTCACCTTTCAAGTTTGTAAGGTCTAGCATGTTTCCTCCATGTGTAAAACTGGTAATTAAAGCAAACAAGGCCGCGCCAAAGCACGACCTTGCCAAGAAAACGTCTAATTTATACCGATTGTCCGGCTTTCCGACTTTTTACTATTGGGATATGACACTCCCGTCGGGGCCGCCATGAGTAATTCAGGTGGCACAGAACTCCCGAGATGACTAAAATCATCTCGGGAGTTCTTATTTTATGTGTCTTTTTGTTGTTTTTGTACCAAAATGAGTGCCTTGCGTTGGGCACTTTTTGTTTTTAACCATTTTGAGCACACATATTAGTCAAAAAAGTTGATCGCGGCCTTGATAGGTACACACGTTTTGGCGGTCGCGATCTCAGGCATGATAGGATTGAATTTGGCTGAAAGCTTCAATTTTCCCAAATATATCACCTCGAGGGAGATCATATGCCATTGCCAGTTAAGTACTATCCCCGTTCGAAACTTCTTCCAGGATTGCCGACTTCCATGCAGTTTTATACGATTGCGGAAGTAGCAATCATTTTGGCGACCAAGGTCGGCTCGGTTCACAAATGGATCCAGGAAGGCTTGCTACCCGCGGTTCAATTTGGTAGCGAACAACACATGCTGCGGATTCGAGCACAAGACTTGGAAAACTTTATCGATATGCACCTTCGAAACGGGTTGATCAAGGCAGATCATTTGTAAAATAAGCAGGTTGTTCTTCATTCAGGTGACAATTTCCTTGACTTTAGGCTTAAGGAGCGCCACGTTACCCAATCTTCCATCACCCCAATTCATCTCCCATGAATTACGATTGCATCCATATTCATCTCAGATGGAGTCAATCCCGCCGTCTGGATGCGGCGGAATGGTAAGAACCTCGACCTTTGTTATGATTGCATACCCCAGACAGCCAACAAGTTCTGTATCATCGATCCCGCAACCGGCAGCGTCACAACGGACAAATTAATGGCTTCTAACCTGAACGGCTACCGGTTACTTGGTGGTATCTTCTGGCTTTCTCCGTCTGGCAACCAGGCAGCCGCCACCATCTTTCCGGAAAATGCCACACGTGATTCGATCCAGGAACTGAGACTTCTCGATCTGGATGGTCGCTTGGGAACAAAGCTGGCGGCTACCTTATTTATCGCTCACGTCAGTTTTTCATCTTCCGGGCCCCGCGCAGGAACCAGGACTACCTAGCAGTGGTTGGAAAATTTTACAGATGATGAGTCGCAACTGGATATAGCGGATGTAAACATGGGGGTTGTCCGTCCCTGTTGAAACAAACGCTGTGCCTGGGCGGTTTCATTTGTGGTCTGGGTCAGGTGATAGCCGATTTTGCGTTACACTTGATGTATGGAACAAGATAGCGTGTTTAGCGAACGCGAACAACAAGTCATTGAACACCTCATTCAGGGCAAGAGCAACAAACAGATTGCTCTTGCCTTGGGTATTTCTGTCCGGGGCGTGGAATTCCACCTGAGCAACATCTACGCCCGGCTGGAAGTGTCCTCGCGCACCGAAGCAGCTATGAAACTTTCAAAAGATGGCCTGTGGGAATCCACAGGCGTTCACGACGACGGCCCACTGCGGGAATCCGCAGTTGTGGAGCCGGGTGCCAGCGCCGATAATGACGGGAAACCTGTTTCAACCCGGAGGCTTCCCTTGAAAAATCTATTTTTCGCTGGTGCTACCCTGCTGGCTACCACCCTGATCGTTATTCTTGCGCTCATAAATATGCCTGCAAAAAGTGCGCCGGCCCTGCCAGCTGCAGCCCTTGTCATTGAAACGGCAGCGCCCACGCTGACCGCAACACTCACCCCGCAGCCCACCCAATCGTCCCGAGTCCTGATCCTGGAACAGATTCGCCAGCTTGTGGCGGAGTACCAGCAAAACATCCAGGCCGAAAAGAAAAATGGCAAACTGGAAATGGGCAAGGATCCGGTGACTGGCGAGGCTATTTATCTGTTCAAGGATGAATCGTACACCAGGGTTTATCTTTTGAGCGAAAAGATGTCGGAGAAGTTCAATCAGCTCAACACGCTTTATACCCAGGTCTACCGCAACGAAATCAAACCGACGCCTTTCCCCACTCAGCCGACGGAAGCGCAGAACAAAGCCTATTATGATACGCTTTCGGATCCGGCCGCTATGGGTCGCTTCTGCTCGGTGGAGACATGGGCCAGCGATCCGGGCGTGGTGACGCTGCATGTTTTCGCCCTGGATGATGGCAAGGATCGCGCGGTTTATATCGGTGACGTGTCCGCGCGCTGTGATGTGTACGGACAAATGCTGGAAGAATTACGCACCGCGCCCATGCTGACGAAGGTCAACCAGGCAGCCGACATGGCGCAAATTCGCCAGGTCATCAACCAGCCTGACCTAAAACTTACTTTTCAATCGATCAGCGGCTTTAACAACGCAGCGGGTAGAAACGCGGCGCTTTATATGGATGAAACCGGTGCAAAATATTATATGGATATTGATACGGGCCGCCTGGGCGAGATTGTGCCAAATTACCCGAGCTACCCTGAAATTCCATCCGCGGAAGCGAAAAGTATGGTTGAACTGCATAAGCTTGCCAGACAGTTTGCCCTGCTCAACTCACCCCGCTTAGCCGGATTGGAAGCCGCACTGCTCTACGAAGAAGGTTGCAAAGAAAGTATTTGTTTCTTCCGCTGGGATTACCGCAACAAGGATTGGAGCGGAACCGATTGGGCCATCATGCCGCCCTTGCTACAAGTGGGTTTACTAAAGAATGGGCAGCTTGCTACCTACATAAACACCCTGGATTTGTTCAAGTAATTCACTTCCTGACAAAAAGATGCAGGTGTGATTCCTGCATCTTTTTGTTACTTTTTCTCATCTTCCCCGATATACATAGTAGATGATGACCAACCTGCCCGACGACCCTGCGCTCATCGAACAAGCCCGGCATAATTCCGATGCTTTCGCTGCGCTTTATCGACGCTACCTGACCCCAGTCTACCGCTATCTCTACAGCAGGTTGGGAAGTGTTCACGACGCTGAGGATATTACGACCCAGATCTTCATCGATGCGCTTGAAGGATTGTCTGCCAACCATTACCGAGCAGGAGGCTGTTTTAGCGCCTGGCTCTTTACCATTGCTCGCCGCCGTCTGGTGGACTTTTACCGTCAGCGCCAGACCAGCCAACTCGACCCCACACGAACTGGGGCATATCCCCGTGAAATCCAATCGGCAGAACCCGGTTTGCTGGCTGCGCTTGAAAAAAGCGATGACCGGAAGCGCCTGACCCACCTGCTTGCCCAGCTTGACGAAGAAAAACAGGAGCTCCTGCGCCTGCGCTTCTCGGCTGGATTGGGTTTTGCCGAAATTGCCCTGCTGACTACTCGTAGCGAAGCCGCTGTCAAGATGGCGCTCTATCGCACGCTGGATTGGCTGCGCGAACATTGGGAGGCTGAAAATGGATGAAATGAACTTGACCCTGCCGCCTGAACTTGAAACCGCCCTTACTGGATTTTATTCCGCCTCCGAGCCGGATGCCGCTTTCGCTACGCGTTTGGAATTGGAATTGCGCCGCAGGCAAAGCGATTTGCTCGAGCCAGTAAATCCATCCCGGTTCCCTTTTTGGTTCAAAAGGAGTTCCTTCATGCTAACTTTGCGCACCCGGCCAGCCCTGCTGATTTTATTCATTTTTCTTGCGCTCACTTTGTTGACCGGCGTGGTCTACGCAGTTGGCCGGTCGCTCGGCTACATCCCTGGTGTGGGGCTGGTGGAGCAGGGCACACCCATCCGCGTGCTGGCTGAGCCGGTATTGCAGACCAGGGACGGGATTACGTTAACGGTGAGTGAAGCAATGCTTACTACAGACAAAACAGTGGTCCTATTCAGCCTGGAAAATGTGCCCTGGAGCGCGCTCTCGCACGATGAAAACGTGGTGGGTTGTTCCGATATGCCCTGGCTAAGCCTGGCGAATGGCACACGCCTTACGGTTCAAGGGGGCAGTGCGCAGATGCGTCAGTCCCGGATGGTTTATTCAGCCATTGCAGTGGATATTAATGAAGCAACCTTGAATCTGCCCTGCATCCAGAATACAATGCCGGGTCTGGCGCCAGAGAACTGGCAGGTAGCGCTGCGCTTCAAACCCGCTCCGGCAGATCTGATTATTGAACCGGTGATCGAGATCCAGCCGACAGAAACAGCTTTGCCCGTGCCGGGAAAAACCGTCTCCCCGACTGAAACACCCGCTGTGCCTTCCCCTTTGATTTTGATGAAAGCCTTGCAGGTTAGCGAGGATACGATCCTGCTCTTTTCACTCAAACAGTCAGGTGCGGGCGGCTGGATTGAATTCAGCAATCTCAAATTGACCGACGCGAATGGAAAAGAAGTCTTCACATCCAATCCGGCTATTGAGGATTTGCCGGTTTTTGACCGGGGAATTCAATTCAAATCCAATGTGTCCTTCCCGGTTACAGTCAGTATTTCTGGTGTGCCGATTGCACCGGTCCTAAATTCTGCGGCCGAATTTGAATTTGATGCGAGTGACAATCCGCAGCCAGGGCAGGAATGGATGCCCAATCAGTCGATTCAGATCGGCGGCCGAACGGTGACTTTGACTACCATCCAGGCGGACTCTCAGTCAGGCTACAACTTTATTTTCACCTGTGACTCGGATGTGAGCGGATTGTCCCTGCAGATTGCCGGTTATACCCCAAATGGTGGTGGTGGGGGCGGCGGTCCTGGGGTAGGTCAGTTTGGCGTTTCGGTAGCTTATGCCGAGCTCCCAAAAGGAAAGTTACGTGTGCTGCTTTCAAACCTGAGCGTGGCTGGGCCAGAGCAAACCTGGAGTATGCAGTGGTCGCCTGAAAATGCACCTGCGGCGGCGGCGCTGTATGGGATAACCCTCAAACTCGATAAATTCATCCCCATCCAGGATGGCTATTACCTTGTTGGACACACAGAATGGACCGACAAACGGATTGCAGGTGTGAGTGGGCTGCTTCAGGCCTGGGATGCCAGCGGCAGGGAACTGGCGCTGGAAACAGTGGATAATCAGAATGCCCCAATATCTGTCAATGACAACCAATGGGCCTACAAAATTTCAGGTAAAGCCTTTGCTGGGCCGGTTACGCTGAAGGCAAAACAAATGAGTATTGAATTTGCCTCTCCGGTTTCCCTGACTCTCGATATGCGGCCCTACTCTTTCTCTTTTTCAGATGACAGGCTGGGAATCCCTTTTAAAATTGGCATTACCGCTTTGGATGTGCCCGGGTTGAGTGCCAATGCCTTTAAAGCAACATACATAAAAGAAGGCGAAATGCGCGGGTTTGAGATTGCCCTGGAAGCGGACCCGGCTCTGTTGGGATTGACCTTTGGAATTTCAGGTGGGTTGGATACGAGCGGTATGCAGAAGATTGGCAGCAGCGGCAGCTCATTCCGGGATGAGAAGACCGGTTTGTTGATCTCGCGGATCGCGACCGATGCGCCGCTGAGCTTCCCCCTGCTTTTGGATGCGCGCCTGGCGCAGATCGGTGGCGAATGGACTGTATCCTGGAACCCGCCTGCGGCCGAAGCGGGTGCTGTGCCCTATTTTCCTGAGCAGGCTTGCCTGACACTGGATCAATGGAAGCAGGCGGCTGCCAATCCGCCCGCCATCCCAGCCGACCTGCCGGGCAGGGTCCTGGTTTCACGCGGGGCAATTTCGCCGGACCCATCCCTGTTTCTTGCCAGCCTGGATGGAAAGCTGGACAGACCATTGGTATTTGGGCGCGGAGCGCTTTTAGCGGATGGTTCCCGGCTGGTTTATGCTGACGAAAATGGCAGCATTCAAACTCTGGAACTTGCCAGCGGTCAAAAACAGAAAATTACTGGCGGAATGGATTTTACGCCTTTCTGGTCACCGGATGGGAAGCAGATCGCTTACATGCATCAGACCGATAAGGGTATGAATATATTTGTGATGGATGCAAACGGACAGAATCAGACCGCACTCACGGATGTCACCACCAATCCGGAGCTGCGCGGTTGGGCAACGGATGGTAGGAATCTGGTGATTGTGGCGGCTCAGGGAGCGGAAAGCCAGATTGCTCTGTTTAACATGGCCACTAAGGAGTTCATCCCATTGGTCCCGACTCGTGGTGTAACCTGGGAAGTGACTGTTTCGCTTTCCTCTGACGGTCAGTGGCTGGCATACACCGAAAAAGTCACTGGTCGGATTGGCGCGGGGCTTTATATCTCCCGTCTGGACGGTTCTGAAAGGCGCTTGCTTGTGCAACTGGATTACTGGCCTGTATACTTGCCGGTCTGGTCGCCAGACGGAAAATGGCTGGCTTTCAGTGTAAGTAATAATGATCTACCAGATGGATTGGTCGGCGCCGGGTTGATCAATGTGGATACCTGTCAGGTGGTGCCGCTGCCTGCAATCCAGGGTGAAATTCACGGATGGGTGAGATGAGATTACGCCAATCTATTGTTTTTGGGATAGTTTTTTGCCAGGTTCTTTCAAGCTGTAATCAGGCTGCAAACCAGTCAGTGGCAATGACCCCAACTTTAATTCCGACTCAAGCAGCTCTTCCAACCTGGACACCAAGTCCTGCTCCGCAGCCATCACCAACCCGTTCAAACCAGACCGGCAGGGATGCTGCAGCGTTTATCGGCGAAAATTTCCCGGATTATTCAGTAATCGCTCCAGGTGAACATTTTTTAAAAACTTGGGATATAAAAAATATCGGTGCGACCACCTGGTATGTTGATTCGTACATTCTGAAACTCTCTTCCGCATCGAACAATGAAATGATGGGCAGCCCAATTGAGGTGAAATTCCCACATGATATTGCTCCCGGGGAAGCTGTTACCATAGCCATCCCAATGGTTGCACCGTCCAAGCCAGGCATTTATGCTGTTTACTTTTCTCCTGTTAATGACCGAAAACAGGTTTTTGACGTGGACGGGGATAAATTATGGGTATTAATTAATGTCTTTGAAACGGGAATGACCTGTATACCACGCCCTACAACTGCAACGATTGCAACAAACGGTGCGACAGCTGCACAAAGCGGGATTTCTGCCAGGTTATCAAATTTTGTTAGCAACAATCTGAACTCAACTGCAGCCTTCTGCCTGACCCTGCCAGATCGAAATTATGGGCCGGCAAATGCATCTGTAAACCTGATACTGGATGGTCGCCCGGTTCTGGCAGCAACGGGAGGATCCCTGGATGTTGGCTGTTTTGAGTTTGAATTCCCGGTTACGGATGCAGAGATTGCCCAGGCGACCGAGGTCGCAGTTTCCATCAATCAGGTGCGACTTTTAGGTGGAATCGCTTATCCACAGGCTGCCTGTGAATCTGCTCGCATTCTATTGATCGCACAATATCCAGGGTTGGACTTCAATTGCAGTTTTAGCCCTGCCGGATACTATACTGATTTGAAACTTCCAGAGGGGATAAGCTCCACACAGGCAGATGCTTTGATAGTCGATGGCATAGAAGGGGCGATCAACGGGCCGTGGATATTGAAAGTCAAATAACAATTGATGGTGAAAAGATTATGCCGTAAGCTTTATTCCAGCTTATGTTGTTTGCTGGCTGATCGTTGGCTTCGGGTGATCAGATCTGTGGCAAAATTATCCGATATTATTAGAATTTGACTTCACCAACTGGATCGTCGGGTTGGCAACCTATATCTTTTATCTACATCAGGATGCTCTATGGAAAAGATAACCCGGTTTTTGATTGGAACACTTCTCTTTATTTCTCTTTTTGGTTGTTCATCCACACCAATTAGTAATTCATCATCACTACTCAAAAATAAGACCGCAACCCAATCTGCTGCACAATCAACATCTGTCCCCACCACAGCAACTTTAACAAATGAAATAAAGAATCCTACACAAATCATCAATTGCAGCAAAATCGCTTTTACCCTGGCCGATAAAATTGACACAGAAATCTACACAGTATGTTCGGACGGTAGCAATCTAAAGAATCTAACTGATAATCCTGCGTCTCCGGACTTTCAACCAGCCTGGTCACCGGATAGCACAAGAATCGCTTTTGTTTCATCCCGCACAGGCAGTAGCCAGATTTATGTAATGGGGGCTGATGGCCGCAATCTGCTCAAGGTAACATCTGACGCAGAAAATGACTTTCCCATCTGGCTGCCCGCTTCGCGTGGGAAACAAATCGCTTTTCGTTCCACGGATGGAAAAGGGCTGTGGTTGTGGCGAATCGTGAATATCGAAAATTTTGGCATTGTTCAACTGACCGAACCTTCGTATGACTTTTTCTTTCAAACGCCCGCCTGGTCGCCCGATGGAAAAAATATGGCTTATATGTCATTGCTGGAACAGAAACAACGCAATGACGGTTCAAGCCAGATCCATGTAAAAAATGTGGATGGCTCAAATGATAGGGCGCTCACCACTGACACCTGGGCAAACAAAAACCCCGTTTGGTCGCCGGATGGCAGCAAAATTGCGTTTCTCTCTGAACGTGATGGAACCTATGATATGTATGCGCTTTATGTCATGGCGAAAGATGGATCGCATCTTCAGAAACTGACAGAGCCTGTTTATTCAGAAAATATCCGACCTTCCTGGTCACCGGATGGGCATCAAATTGCAATCGGTAACGATACGGGGCGTGGAAGTATCACCATCATTGATGTTGCCACCGGGAATTCGAGAGACCTGCTGCGTCTGCCTGACCAAACAGAGGTTTCTGAGCCTGCCTGGCAGCCTGACAAATAGTCAATCGACACTAATAAGGAAATCAAAATGAAACGGATAATTCACATCTGGCAAATTTTAACTGGTATAGTCGCAATCATAGCGCTGTCCCTGGTAATCATCTGGCTGGTTCGCGGTGTTGCGTCACAACCGCCAGCCTTCGCGGTGATTGAAGTCGGTCCCACAGCCTCAGCCTTGCCCGGAGACACCCCTACACCAGAAATTACCCCAACATTAACTAGCAAGCCGGAACTTCCAACCCACGATTGGCATGGAACAAAGGTCATCCTCGCTGTGGATTTTCCGCAGATACCCGTTGAAGCCAGCATCTATACTCATTCTACCGATGTACCTGCCACGATCAAATCCGCCCAAAAGTTGGCGCAACGATTTGGCGTAAACGGGGATGTTTACCAGGATACCAACGGCTCAACTGCAGTGAAGAGCCTCATGGTAACCGATGGGAAACAGAGATTATCCATGATATCCAATGGGCAGTTCAGTTATTCCGCCAATTTCAGCATGGCATCTCAGGAAGAAGCGGTTTCAACTGATATTGCCTCCGGCGCAATTGACAGTTTTCTCAAAACGCATGGCTTTGATTTTTCCTACCAGCTTCAGGCTGCCACCGGTATCGGGGCGGGCTGGTTCTATGTGATACCGCTTACGTTGGATGGGCGCCCGCTGCGTTTCGACTTTGGCCGAATGCAAGGGCTGAATGTTCATGTCAGCCCGGATGGAAAAATCATCAGCCTGGATGCCTTTCTCTTGAACCTTAATCCAAAGCCGGTCGGGAATTTCGGTCTCATCAGCGCCGGACAGGCCTGGCAGAAATTCCTGCAAGATGCCCCCATTGGGATGATTCAGAGTAGTCACAGCGGCGGAGCTGCTTCTGGTCGGTTGTTCTGGCATCATATCTATCCCGATAACCAACCAGTGACTATTTATGGTTATATCGCCAGTTTCACATCGGTCGAATCCGGTAAGTCGCCATTTATTACAGTGGATGGTTTTATGGCAAATGGGAACACCTCCGGAATGGAAGCGCTTACTAACAACACGTTTGCGCAGGTCCGCGGACAGTTCGCCACCGATAATGGTATTCGCAAATTCACAGTTGAGTCATGGAAGCTGGACCCGGCCAACCAACAAAATATGCAGGGTAGTTTGCGTTCCGAAACTGGAAAAACCGTCTTTGTTTCGCCAGAAACAAGTTATGTACTGGCAGATGCTCCCGCAGATTTGCCATTACCGCTTGAAAATGTCAGTATCTTCGGCATGGTCAACGGAACGGAGCTTAATTGGCAGGATATGCTCTATTATAAAAATCCCAACCAGGGCGGCGGCGGTGGCTGTGGCGGCGGTTTTGCGAAACTGAACTTTGACGGCAGTCCCGTTCCCTGGCCTATGCCCACCCCAATTGTCACGCCAACTGGGTTTCCCACCGGTCAGCACATTGACAACCTGCGTGGGATGCTTTCCGTCAGCATCTACGAACAAACAGATGGCACTAAGCGTACAGAATACAATCTATTTACCCATGATACACAATATGCTCTGCAGGGTAGTGACCTGGAGAAGCTAAGCGAATATCATAACCGCCAGGTGATAGTCTCGGGCACGGTGTCTGGTTACACCCAATTCCAGATTCCGATACTGACGGTTGAAAAATATGATATCCCCAACCCCGATCTCAAGTTTCAGATCCTGCGCGGCAAGCAAAAAACTTCCAGCGTCGATGGGCAGTCTGTGACCTTGTTCACTTCCCAGGATGGCACGACATATGCCCAGATGATGCCAGCCGGGATTCTGGATAACAACCTTGTGGGTGTGCAAGGCGATTTGGTTATGTATGAAGTCTTGATTTACCCTGATGAGACCTTTGGCGCTTACCCCGTCATGCGCATTTTTAGTGGTCAAATGGCCACCAATCCGAAAACTGGGCTGCCCGTGGAAATGAAAATCAGGGCTGACCAACCCAATGTGATGCCCGAACCGCTTCCCATCAGTGGTTCAGCGCCCACTCTGACAATTGACAGTATTGAATTGGTTTATTACACACCCGATCCTAATTACGCCGCAAGCTATCCTGAAGCTATGTCACCATATATCCAGCCAGCCTGGCGTTTCTCCGGTCATTTCAGCGACGGTTCGGAAACAGAGATCTTGATCCAGGCCTTGAAACAGGATTTTCTCCTACCAGAATCTGCTCCGGCGGTGCAATGCGGATAAACAAGTTTTCTGCTACAAGCCAATAATCCGGCTTCATGGTCCAAATACGGGCATGGAATGCCTTGCCTTTCGCGGGATTTTGCCAATCGGTGAAACGTGTATTTGAGGTTATTGATGAGAAAAAATCGTCTTGGTTTTCTGTGGATTGCTTGTAAGTCTAATAGTTGTAATGGTTCTCCCGCCCGATATACTATATAGATGATGACCAATCCGTCTGGTGGAACTACCGCTTCGCGTGATGACCATGTGCTCATCGAAAACGCCCGGTATGATCCCGATGCCTTTGCCGCGCTTTACCGAGCGCAGCGAAAAACTAACTTTTCTGTTCTATTGCATGGATACCGTGAAAGCATTATAATTATTTCAATGGCCATTCGATCCTTCGGCGACACCGCCACCGCAGATTTGTATCATGGTAGAAATTCGTCTCGAGTCAGACGTTTCCCTCAGAGCATTGTGAACGCCGCTCTTCGGAAATTGGATGTGTTGAACGCCGCCCACAAACTTGACGATTTACGTTCACCACCTGGAAATCGTTTGGAAGCCCTGAAAGGCGACCTTGAAGGCTTCCACAGTATTCGTGTTAACGATCAGTGGCGAATTATTTTTCGATGGAATGATGGCGTTCAAGATGTTTCATTGGTAGATTACCACTAGAGAGGTACTATGCTTCCCGAAAACCGTATCCCCACCCACCCCGGCGAAATCTTGCTGGAAGAATTTCTTAACCCACTCGGGCTGTCGCAGGTAGCTTTTGCCGGGCACATTGGTGTGCCTGTTCAGCGCGTCAATGAAATCGTGCGCGGCAAGCGCGGAATAACGCCTGAAAGCGCCTGGCTGTTTGCGGAAGCATTCGGTACCAGCCCGGAATTCTGGCTTAACCTGCAATCGAATTATGATCTAGTACGGTCCAAACCAAAGCGGCAAGTAGCGCGCATTGCTGTCACCGCATAAATTGGATCAAAGATAGCAATTGGCTGTAAAGTAGGTTCCAGGCTTGTTTAATTACTTCTCGTGAAGTAAAATAGCCTCTAAAGTTTCGTTCTTTTACAGCTAAGTTCCAGGGTAATCCTGTCCCCCC
>CAILYI010000220.1 GCA_903838415.1 uncultured Anaerolineae bacterium
CTGGTATCGCCAACGGTATAAACGGCCCTGGGGGGAAACTTCTCGCGCAAGTTTTCAATTATTGACATGATAAAACTCCAGTGCATAAAACGCCCTGATGGGTTCACGGCATGCACCGCAAACCCATCAGGCGTAACCGATCTCAAATTAGCACGGTTTCGGCTTCTTTGACATCGGTCGTGGTTTCGACTTCGGTTTGGACTTTGTTTTAGCCATATCAGCCTCCTTTCTTCGAGGTGGGCTTCAGCAAGGCATGAACGCCCTGGTTGATGCCTGCCGCCAGCAGCACCGCATAAATCAGCGCGGATAACCCATCTTTCGAGCATTCAATTCCGGTAAAGACATTCAGGCATGAGCCGCCGTAAACAAACAGGGCGATCAAGACCAGGGCCAGGATCATGACCTGCTTTTTCTTGCTCACGGTGAGCTTGCCATACCAATTGGCGACGGGCGGGAACCAGTCAGCCACAACTGCCAATAGTGCGGCGAAAATAGCAACGAGCAATTCGGGGGTGATAACGAGTTTGAACATTTTTTCTCCTTGGGAATAAGTTCTTCACAACAGGGCTATGCCTTGTCGCGGATATGGACCTTTTGTTTGGTGTAGACAGGGATGCCGCCATCTTTGCGGATTTGCTCGATCAGCATATCCACGCCCCTGGAGTATTCTTCCACGACCGCGGTAAGGTGTTCGATCTTCTGGTTGGCGATCAGCAACTTTTCGTTCAGCATGTTCAATTCGCCGCGCATGGATTCGACAACAGTTGAAAGAGCATCGCCCAAATCCTTTGCGGCTCTGGCATCTCGCTCAGTTTCCCCATCTTTTCTTACTTCGCTATCCTGCTTTTCCCTGAGCGCAAGTTCGAGTCTCAACTTTTTCACTTGCACCCAGGTGGAGTAGAAGTTGATTGCCAACGTAAAGAAACCGCCGATCAGGGCGATGTAGACGGCCTCAGTCATTTTGCCCCCATGACGATAAAAGAGTAATTAAGTTGGGATTTATTGCCATGTATCACCGCCAGAATCAAAAGTACCATCCAAACACCACCACCAAAAAAGGATATAAAATTTCTACCGCAATTTAGGTGTGCTAAGTTAGATGGTACTGATTTCTAGGGGTAATTATATCGCAAAAACAGGAGGATAAATTCCATAGAAGTAGGCTTACAAGCTGAAACTGTCAATTTTGCTGGGACATACCTGAGTTTACTTTACACCCAGAATCCCTGATGTCCAAAAAAAATCCCCTGCGTTGTACGGCCTCCAGACCTGCCTTCCCGGAGTATAATTTATCTACGGCCAACCGCTGGGCGGTTTCTTTCGGGAAAAATGATCGCTCTCTTGAGATATTTATTCGGTGCACCCGACAAGTGCGGGCATTCGCCCACACTTCCAGGATTCAGCCCCAACGGCGGATTCGGCGTCTGGTGTTTTTGTCCGCCACATCCCGCCCTTGCCGGTAACGCCTGCCGTTGGCACGCCCTTGATAGCAAAGGTATAAACCCTTTACCCCAAAGTGATTTGTATTGAAGTCTAAAAAAACCAAATAAATGCCTGTGTTGAAAATGAAAAAATCCAATATAAACAGGAAAGCCACGATGACCGAAAACATTGAAAATTCCAAACTTGAATTACTCAAGCATTTACACTTGGTTATTCGTGATGAATTAAACAATCTCCGTGACCGACAAAATAGAATTTTTACTTGGTCAAGTTACATTTTGCTTTTTGTAATTGGCGGCTTGCTAATTGTTGACCAATCAAAAATCCCTGTATGGGCAAATCAGGGAATGTTGGGAAAGTCCATTGCATCGGCAGCACTTTTTCTCGTAGTTATGTTTTCTATTCGTTGGCAACAACGAACACGGGATTTTCAAGAAGAAGTTGTAGAAACCCAAAATAAAATTGAATATTTACTTCACTGTTTTGAAAAAGATTATTACGGTTCTCTGAACAATGTTTCCCTTTATCCAGAAAGATGGGGTTTACCGAAAAACTACCATAAACGTGTAAGTTTTGCAAAAAGGGTGTTTCGAGTTAATTATGTTTCAGCGACAGC
>CAILYI010000221.1 GCA_903838415.1 uncultured Anaerolineae bacterium
ACTTGGCTTGCATGCAATTCGAATAGACAACCTGGGCGATGAGCGGGATACTCTGCGAAGCTTTGTTGAGGTTCACCCCATACTGGCAGCTTGGACAGGATGCATCCAGAGCCAGTGACAGACTACCCCGAATCATGGCGCGATCCAGGCCGCTCAAACTGACATACGGCAGGTTGCAATCAAACAGGGCGTTGGCGCAAGTCCGTTGATAGAGCTGCGGGTTGGTCCTCAGCAATACATCAATGCCTAACTGGTTGATTTGTCCCAGACCGATCTCATCCAGGTACAGTCTCTGGGTGATCGGCCAAAATTGAGACTCAAGCTCAAGCAAACTCTTTAGCATTACTGGAGGCATGTGCTGATTGCGGGCGGTGAGCCAGATGTCGAAATCATACTGGTTCTGCCAGCTGGTCATCTTGTCTTTGACCTTTTCCAGCCCACAGGGATTGGGCGCGGTTCCATCCGAGCCTCCTCCCGGGCAGGAACTGGCATCCACAATCCCAGATGACATTAATCGACTGGCGAGGTAGTGCAGATTTTTCTCAGTATTGAGTTGACCCGGATCTTGAGGGAATAACGCCCAATTGGGGCGGGGATCGTTAATGTTTTGCCACAAGCTGGCGCAGGCGTCCGAAAAAATGACGAATCTTCCCAGCGTAATAATGGACACATAATAGCCACCCGTAGCTTTTGTGACCAGAATATTGGCAGTATTGTTTTCGCTGACATCGCCGGTGCTGTTATAGGAATGGAAGGTGATGTCTCCACTTGCGGGGAAATCCACGGCGCACGGAGAACTTTCGCAAACAAAACTTTTTTGTCCCACCTTTCCGCTGATGGAAACGGTACTGGAGTTGGCGTTAAATGTTTGGTAGCCGCTTAAAATGACATAGGGTTTTGCCACGAGGTCGTTTGGCACGCGGATAAACGCATCCAGGCTCGGCTTGACATATTCCTGAATTTGTCCGGGTGGCAGGGGCGTGTTGGTGAGTTCAAAGATGGGAGTGACCGTGGTCACAGAGTTGACAGGCGGTGTTACTGTGGGACTAGGCGTAGCTGTAGAACTGGGCGTGCCAGTAGGATAACTGGGCGTGTCAGTTCCAGACGTTCCGGCTGAGACAAAAGGAATTGCTTTTGAAGAAGAAACCCAGTACGATAAGAAAATGAAAAGAACCGATAAAAAAAGGAAACGTTTCATCCCTTATGTTTTCTTGGCTGCAGCTGGTAGTCGGGAAGTAACTCTTTTCCAGGCTTTGGAAGGAACCGGCGGAGGAATGTACTTAAGTACGTCAGCGCTCAAGCCGTAGCTCATATCTTCCACTTTTTTCGAGATAGGCAACTCGGGATGATCCACTACAAAGGGTTTTCCCAGGTTGATAGAACGTAAAACCTCCACTGGTTCGTAGGGAATTTCATAATCAAAGGATCGCCCGATGGCTTTTTCCAATTGGGCTTTGTCGATGCCCGGGTTCGGGAAAGTTCGATTCAGCACCAGCTTGACGTTTTCAGCCGGAATACTGAGTTGATCGTAGATCTTGAGGGCGCTGACTGCCACCCGCAGCGAACCCATTTCAGGTGCCATTACCAGTAGGATGGTGCTGGCAACCATCAGGGTGGAAATCACCGTATCTGAAAAATCATGCGACGTGTCAATCACAATAAAACTGTAGTTTTGATTTAGCTTTTCGAATATCAGGTTCCAGAAATCAATGGTGAAAACGTCGGTTGCAACCGGGAAGCGTGGCGCGGCGATGAAGTGTACTCCGCTCTCGTGCTTATTGATTAAATCATCAATCATTTTGTCATCCAGCTCGGCGAGTTGGAAGTCGGCAAATTTCCCGAGGGTATTTCCGGGGGTTTTGTTCAGCAGCATGGCAATCTGCCCGGCAAAGAAAGCCGTATCGAGCAGCAAGGTCGGTTTTTTCCAAATTTGATAGAAGGAAATTGCCAGGTTGACTGCCAGATTGGAAACCCCGCTGCCTCCGCGCAGGCTGTGGAGGGTGACAACCGTCGGGTAGGTTTTCAAAGAACTTTCCAGCTCGCTGGTAATCTGCAGGGCTTTTGCCCGGCGCGCGAGGATATCCAGGCGCGCAGCAAGTTCTTCCGGCTCAAATGGCTTAATCAGATAGTCATCCGCGCCTAGTTCAAAAGCTTTCAGTTTGTCTTCCAGGGTATTGACGCTGGTTAGAAAAATGACCGGGATGTGATGGTAAAGCGGGTCGCTGCGCAGGCTTTGCAAAATGTCGAAGCCGCTTAAATCCGGCAGACGCATATCAACAATAATAATTTCGGGTTTAAAGGCCGATATTGCAGCCAGTCCATCTTTGCCATTCTTGGCATATTCAAGTTCATAGCCTTTTTTCTTAAGCAGGCTGGACGCCATTTTATAAAAAACTGGTTCGTCGTCGATCATTAAGACTCGCATAATAAATCTCCCTGGGTCTTGGTATTTTCTAAGGTCGGTTTTGGCTGATCAGTTTTTCGGCAATTATATTTAATATAAGAAGGTGCTGGCTGATTTCATGAAAAGTGGTTTTCACCTGCTCGGATTGTTGCTGATGACTGTATTCATCCAGGCGATAGGCGAGCACCGAAAGCTGTGTGGCGCCAAAATTTGCGGCCACCCCTTTAAGATTGTGCGCATGCACGGAAATATCATCCCACTGTTGCTCGGCCAGAGCCCGTTTTATTTGGTCAAGGCGAAAGGGGAGTCCTTTCATGAACTCGACCAGGTTTTCGATGTACATTTGCATGTCGCCGTCAAATCGTGAAAGCGCTTCCATTTTATCGATCGTTGGCAATTCGCTGATGGAACCATCCATTTGATAAATGGATTCGGATGACGAATGGGCGAAGTCCTCGCTGGCAATCACATTGATTACCAGTTCGAGTCGTTTCATATCAAAAGGTTTTGAAAGGAAGGTATCGGCTCCAGCGGCTTTGTAGTTATCGCTGGTTTGGGATGGTGCAGATCCAGTCAGAATCACAATCGGCACCCGTCGTTTCCTATCTTCCCACGCACGAATTTGTCGAGTGGCTTCCAGCCCATCCATTTCGGGCATCTGAACATCCATAAAGACCAGATCGAAGCTTTCTTTTTTAACCGCTTCAAGCGCTTGGACTCCATTCCAGGCGCTTTTTACTCGATGTCCCCGCCGCATCAGTATTAACTTCATCATCGCTTGATTTTGATCATCATCTTCAGCGATCAGTATGTATAAACTCCGCATAACCTTGCCTTAGAAAATGAAAAATTCACGTTCTGGAATTACACGAGACCAAAACATTACCTGGACGATTCTTGTTTCAGCGGTCATGGCAGGTAATAAAATATTCACTTTGCCTACGAATAAATCGGTGAAAGTGATCTCAATAATTATAACGTAGGTTTTGTGCAAACGAGGTGAAATAGACTTGTGAAGCACAGTTCAATGTGTTCAAATTGGTCAATGGGCTGTGAGAATTTGCGCAGAAAATATTTCCTGATGTTGGCGCTTGTGAAGATTGTCATTTTTCTTGATACAAGCACGTCTGATTTCTGCCTGATCTTTTGGCGGTGTACAAGGCTTGATCAGCTTGATTGAGTAGTTCTTCAAGAGTAATCGCGGGTTCCTGCGCAGATGTTTTGGGCAATTGAGCGATACCAATGCTGACGGTGATCGCAAGCGGAACGGATGTAACTCCGAAAGTGGATTCTTCGGCGGCTTTTCTCAGTCGCTCGCCAACTTGAAAGGCCCGCCAGCCCGGGGTTTCTGGCAGGATAATGGCGAATTCTTCCCCGCCAAAGCGCCCAACGATGTCTGTATCGCGTGAAGTGGATTGAATGATCGCTGCAATCGAGGACAGAACTTTATCCCCGATCAAATGCCCATGAAGGTCATTGACCTGCTTGAAATGATCGATATCGAGAAAAAGCACAGAAAGATGGTAGCCGTGGTGGATGGTTCGCTCGAACTCTTTGATCGCCAGTAATGAAAACTGCCGCTTGTTGAACAAATTTGTGAGCGGGTCGCGAATGGCCAGGTTTGCCAGCAAAGTTTCAGTGCGTTTGCGTTCTTCAATTTCATGCTGGAGTTCGACATTCTGCGAGCGAAAGATCTCAGCTTCGCGCTTAGATAATTCCAATTGGTGAGTAGCTTTGAGCATCGCAATTTTTCGAGCTGTATCTGCTCCGAGTGTGGCTTCTTTTAAAACCAGGTACCGTTTGAAGTTTTCGAGTGCTTTATCGGGCAGATTGATATTTTCATAGACGTCGCCCAGAAGTTGGTAGCAAATCATCTGGTCATTTTTGTAATCATTCTTTTTGGCATTGGCTAAGAACGTGTTTAAGAATTCAATTTGCACGAGATTCTGAGCAAATTTCAGGCAAAAAATTAGCCGAACTGACTTGCCAGGAGCATCAGCCACAACTTAAGAAAATGTTTTGCCATCCGAAATGACCTCCTCTTGGTATCCAG
>CAILYI010000222.1 GCA_903838415.1 uncultured Anaerolineae bacterium
ATTGCGTGAGACTCCTATGCCAAACCAAAAACATGTAAACAAGAAGCACCTCGCCCACCTGGAAGTTGTCCACAGGCAAGATCGCATGATCCGCATCAGTGCGCTGATTATCATTCTGTTGGTTGTGGGAATTGTCAGCTACGGCGTTCTCATTAATACGGCGCTCCTGCCTTATCGGGCAGTTGCAAGCGTCAACGGTGAAACTATCACAGCGCGCGAATTTCAGACTCAGGTCAAAGTTCAGCGCATTCAGACCATCAGCCGCTATATGCAGTACCTGCAATACGCGCAGATGTTCGGAATCCAAAATCCGATGCAGGATGCCAATTTTGGCCCCATTTTGCAACAGGATTACACCAAGCTTACGCAAACCGAGACAATGGGTCAGGAAGTTATCGACCTACTCGTTAACGATCGTCTGATTCGGCAAGAATCGAAGAAACGCGGCATCACCGTCAGCTCTGACGAATTGGAAAAAGCTGTACAGGCAGGTTTTGGGTATTTCCCCAGTGGAACCCCCACCCCAGTTCCAACCGCCGCGGAACTGGTCATGCCCACTCTGAATCCGACTCAACTGGCGCTGGTCACCATCACCCCAACCGCTTCGCCTGTCGTGACGGCCACGCTTG
The DNA here is from genome assembly GCA_903838415.1 of uncultured Anaerolineae bacterium. Lineage (GTDB taxonomy): Bacteria > Chloroflexota > Anaerolineae > Anaerolineales > Villigracilaceae > UBA5195. The sequence continues at coordinate 630 of CAILYI010000222.1, forward strand.
ATCCCAGCGTCACGGCCGAACCGACAGCCACCAGCGGACCGACCGCCACTGCTGCCCCGACCGCCACGCCAATCACCCAAGATGGTTATAAAACCCTGCTCAAAGAACGCGTTGACGGATTGACCAAGGATGCCGGTATGGATGAAGCCGCCTATCGCCGCCTGTTCGAGACCGGCCTTTTCCGCGATAAGCTGGCTGCAGAGATTACCAAAGACATGAAGCCCGTCCAGGAACAAGTCTGGGCCCGCCATATCCTGGTCAAAACCATCGAAGAAGCAGTTGCCGTGCAGGCGCGTTTGCGCAACGGCGATGACTTTGCCAAAGTTGCGGCGGAAGTCTCCACTGACGGAGGCTCCAAAGATTTGGGCGGCGATCTGGGCTGGTTTGCCAAGGGAGCGATGGTTGCGCCCTTTGAAGCCGCCGCTTTCGCCCAGAAGGTTGGCGAAATCAGTGAACCGGTTCAAAGCGACTTCGGTTTCCATATCATCCAGGTGCTCGGGCACGAAGATCGCCCGCTGACTGATCAACAGTTCACACAGCAGAAGCAGCTCTTCTTTAGTGATTACCTGAAGACATTGCGCGAAGGTGCGGACGTGAAGGTCCACGATCTGTGGAAAACGATCGTCCCGACTGAACCAGCGCTTCCGGCAGCTCAGTAAGGCGATCAACAACAACGTTTTGACAAAAATCCGCGCATCCAATGGATGCGCGGATTTTTTCGTTCTCTTTGTCCCGAGTAAAAATTACTATCCCCGGTTTCCGAGCATTTCATCCGAGATTTCGTCCAACTTGAGCGAAATCTGCTGACTGGCTGAGTCGCGGCCCATCGTGATACCGTAAATCACATCCGCAACCTGGACGGTGTTGCGATTGTGCGTGACGACGATAAATTGGGTGGTCTGGCTGAGTTCAGCCAGCAAATCGCGAAAACGCCCGACGTTGGCCTCATCCAGCATGGCATCGACTTCGTCCATCACGCAGACCGGCGTCGGCGAGACTTTCAGCAGCGCGAAAACCAGCGAGATGGCTGTCAGCGAGCGTTCGCCGCCCGAAAGCAGCGACAAGCCCTGCTCGCGCCGTCCTGGCAGCTTGGCTTCGATGTCGATGCCGGTTTCGGTCAGGTTATCCGGATCGGTCAACGTCAGGCGGGCCGAACCTCCGCCAAATAGACGCGTGAAAATGGATTTAAATTCAATGGCCACCGCTTCAAAAGTCTTGAAAAACTCTTTTCTGGTCAATTCGTCCAATTCCGCAATCACTTCGCGCAAGTCGGATTCAGCCTTTTTGAGATCATCGACCTGAGCGTTCATGAATTCGAAACGCTCCTTGACCGATTCGTACTCCTGCTGAGCTTCCATGTTGACTGCGCCCATGCGCCGCAATTGAGCGCGTTTCTGGGAAAGTGAGTCCTCCAGATCAGGTGCGAGAGTCAGCACCAGTGGCAGAGTCTCAACCATATCGCCCAAAGGCAAAGGCACCGAGCCGGTCATCGTGGCCTCGTATTCGAACTGGACGAGACCGAAGTCTTCCTCGATGCGCCGTTTCAGATTTTCCAATGCTTCCTGTTTGCGGCTCAGGTCAAGCTGCGCCGCGGAATTGAAGCGCTCCACGTTAGACAGCGAACGCTGCGCCGCGGCTTCCTGTTCCTGTAAAGTGGCTTCCTGTTTTTCAGCCTCGGCCAATTCCTGCTCGGCTGGTTCAATCACCATTCTGAGAGCTTCGATCTGTTCATGCAGATTTGTTTCTTGCAGATGCAGGCTATTTTTTTCACTCTCCAGCGATGTAAACGCTGCACCAATCTCACCCTCGCGCTGATTGGCGGTGGAACGCTGACTCAGCAGCCGGTCGAGCACCTGCTGGCGGTCATTTTGACGGGCACGGGCATCATTCACGGTACGCTCAGAAACAGAAACGCGCGCGCCCCAATAAGTCACTTGCGAGGTCAATTCATCGAGCGCCAGTCCGGCCAATTCACCATTCAACTTGCGCATACTTTCCTGCGCCCCGGCCAGTTTTTCCTCGACATCCTCCAGCAGCAGCGTCGTTTCGGTGCGATCACGCTCTGAGCCCGCCACTTCCTTCGTCAGCGTTTCCTTCTGGCCAGACTGAAAATCGCGCTGGCGGCGCGCCGATTCAGCTGCGAGCGAAGCCTGCTGACCGATGCTCGTCGCTTCGTTCAAAGCCTTGCGCGCCTGTCGCACAGTCTCATCGCGCACAGCAATTTCCTTTTGTGTGGACGCAACTTCACTCGAAAGCCCACTGACCGTCTCGATCAAATTATTCAACACGCCGACAACGGTTTCCAGACGTTCGGACAGCTCACGCTTTTCGCGCGGGCGGCTCAACGCCGAAGCGCGCGCCTCGCGCCCGGCAGCGATCACGCCATCCGGGCGGAAAACTTCTCCTTTTAACGTGACCAACCGCGCGGCGGGGAGCTGAATCCGCAAGCTGCGGGCGGCGGCTCGATCACGCACCAGCACCGTACCGCCCAATAAGGCTTCCAAAGCTGGGACAAACTCATCCCTAGTCTTAATTAATTTAGATGCCAGCCCGATGACGGACTCATCCTGCGGAAGTTTTATCTGCCGGTTGGCATTTTCCGCGTCGAGTGGCAGAACAACCGCCCGCCCGGTGGCTTGCTCCAGCAATTCGAGTGCCTGATCCACACTCTGGCCGGATTCAACCACCACCACGTCGAAAGCATCGCCCAGCGCAGCGGCAATCGCCGTCTCATACTGTGCCGGGACATCCAGCGCGGCGGAAAGCACACCCTTCACGCCGGAAAATTTCGACTGCCGGGCGGCCTCCAACAGGAAGCGCGCGCCGTCAGCGTAACCCGCCAGGGACTTTTCAGCCTGATCCAGCACATCGAGTTGCGCCTGAAGTTTGGTCTGCTCCCCGGCTCGGGCGTTGCGCTCATCCTGACGTTGGCGCCGGAGCGTTTCGAGTTCGCTCAGTCTTTGACGTGACGTCGCCAAATCAGCTTCTGCCTGTTGGAAAGCGGTTTCCGCCTGTTCCCTGGCCTTTTGGGCGGCGAGATGTTTTTTCTCGGTTTGCTTAAAAGTTTCTTCCGCCGTCGCAATGACCAAGTCGGCGGCCTTGAGTTTTTCGCGCTGCGAATCGATGCGATTCTTGAGTTCATTCAAATGCGCCTGCTGCTGGGCGCGGCGCGAGTTAAGCGTGTTCAGGTTCTGGCGGGCCGAATTGAGCCTCTGCTCAACCGTGGCGCGCTCCAACTGGCGCGCCATCAGCGCCGATTTCGCATCTTTTTCCTGCACCCGGGCTTCTACTGCTTCCGTCTGGATGCGCTCAAGCTCGATCCGCGCTTCATCGACACGTTCACGCGCTACGCGTTCTTCATCTGCCAGGCGTTCCAACTCAACAGTGGCATTTTGACGACTCTCCGTCAAAGACCGGCGGCGCTCATCAAGCACAGCCATTTCACGCACAATGGTTTCGCGCTGATTATGCAAAGTGGTCGATTGGCGATGCCACTCATTTAAACGGGACCGTAAATCAAACAGACGCGTGCGGGTTGTGCTGAAACCGGCGGTCAGATCATGGTACTGATTACGCGACTCTCCCAGCTTGACTTCCTGGCGCCGGGCGATTTCCTGCACTTCAGCCAGTTCCTTTTGTGAGCGGTGCCAATGATAGCCGTACCACTCACGTAGAACCAGTTTCAAATCTGCCTGAATCTGCAGGAATTCCTGCGCGCGGCGCGCCTGGCGTTCGAGCCCACGCAAACGCGGCTCCAGTTCTGCCAGGATATCGAGCACGCGCTCGAGGTTGCGCTGGGTATTTTCCAAACGACGCAGCGATTCTTCACGCCGCGAGCGATACAGACCAATCCCGGCAGCTTCCTCGAACAACCGGCGCCGCTCGTCAGCTTTGAGCGCCAGCGAGGCATCCACCATGCCCTGACCAAGGATGGTATAAGTCCGCTCCGAAAGACCTGATTGCGCCAACAGCTCGTTGATATCCTTCAAGCGGACAGATTGTCCGTTGAGCAGGTATTCGTTATGTCCATCGCGATAAGCGCGGCGCGTGACGGCAACTTCGGAAAAGTCAACCGGCAGCCAGCCAATCGTATTGTCAAAGGTAATCGTCACCGAGGCCATGCCGGAACGAGGACGATGCTCGGAGCCAGAGAAAATCATATCCTCGGTCTTTTTGGCGCGCAGCAAGTGATGGGATTGTTCCCCCAACACCCATCGCAAGGAATCGGCAAAATTCGATTTCCCAGATCCATTTGGACCAACAATGGCAGTAATTCCTTCGGCAAATTCGAACAGCGTGCGCGAAGCAAATGTTTTGTATCCGTGAAGTTCAAGTGATTTAAGTCGTAATGGCATCAGGTTTGGGTATCATGAATAATTTATTTGCAGATTCGAGAAAAAAATTAAGCCAAACTGGGCATCTCTTTTGGAGCTATCTTACACCAAATTCTTTGAACCAATCTGGATGAATAGAAAGCAATAGAAATAAAATAAATCGGCTCGAGGAAATACTTAAAACGCATATTTTCACCTTTTTCGAAGAATATACAAACAAAGAAAATATAAATACCTGGCAAAAGTAGACCAATAGCACCATAATCCTTGCGGCGAATACTGCGTAGTAACCACAATACCCCAGAAGCAAAGAGAAGGATCGGAAAAACTGGAGCCGAAAAAACCGCATCATAATAAGGGCGCCAAAAAAGACGTTTGACTATGACATTTTCTGTATATTGACTGGATGGCAGAAAATATAACGTAAAATTTTCAAGATACGATGCCGCCAACATTGAAGCCGATGCAACGGATACAAACTGAGTGTACTCTTCTGTCAAGGAACGGTTCAATTGTAAGTAGCCAATAGCATTAAAATTTGGCGTTCCGGTGATTTTATATTTTCGCGTCAAGACAGTTGGCAACTGCTGTTTTCTTTCCTTACCAAGCGCTGGGAGATCGTAAGTCCAATAATCCACTGGGTATTGTCCAACTGAACGTGTCAGGTTTAATCCAGAGAAAGAAGAAGTTGTCAGTAAATCAAATTGCACAAATTGTTTAGCCAAGTACAAGCCAGATAAGCCTCCAGCAATTAAAAGAAACAAAAATATATCACGTTTTGAAACTTTGAAAAAAAGTAGAGAAACCGCAAATAGAAAAATAGCAGGCAATTGAAAAATAGAACGGGTAAAAAAGACAGCTAAGAAAACCAAGGAAAGCGATATAGTGGAGGTGGAATAACCATTTTTTATTTTCCACAATAAGTAAAAAAGCCAAGTAATTAGCACAGTCGATAAAAAAGTACTATCCAATAAAGTGGCAAATGAAATGGTCGCTGGGTGTAATAGAAAAGCAAATGTTAAAACCACTGCAATTTTTGTTTCCATTAGTTTGGAGAGCCAAGAAAAAATCAGCAATCCCAAAGTTCCATACAAAACCATCCAAAGTTGATAAATCAATTGATCGACATGCCTAACTAGTTCAAATAGATTTGAGGCGGCCCATAATTGAACCAATATTGCCCGAATCACATCGAACATCGGAGGCTGGATGTGAATATTCCATAGCGCAGCAAAGGGTGATGCTTGCAGATCTGCCAAAGAAACTGTTTGCATCAGAATTTCTGATGACCATTTTTGAAAGTACAAACCATTAGTGGTGTAGGGATGCATAATAATCTGCAAACCCAAAAGAAAAAAATAGCCCAAAATACCAATTAAAATACCAATAACCCCAACGGAGCGTTTTGTTTCAGTAGTCGTCATTATTTCATTCCCCTTTCAACTTTTGCATCGTATTGGCGATAATCAAGACCACCGAGACATGGTTGTTATTTATTGCTCGCTCCTTGTTCCAGGAAAGTGCCCTTACTAACCAATTTTCAATCTGTATTTTTTTGGTTAAAAACCCAATTATTCGATATCCAGCATCTCTATATTTTCAAGCGCGTTTTTCGCAGCCACCTGTTGGGCCAGGTGCTTGGAGGTTCCGCTGCCCTTCCCAAAACATTTCCCGCTGACATGGACTTCAATCTCAAAAATCCTGGCATGCTCGGGACCTTCAGCCTGCGAAGTGACATATTTTGGAATTCCCCAACCCTGCGCCTGGGTAAACTCCTGCAGGCGCGACTTTGGATCGATGGTATGCATTTGCGCCAAAATGATATCAGCCATTGGATCCAACAACGGCAGGATAAATTCCCTGGCCAATTCCAATCCCTTGCTTTGATAAATGGCGCCCACCAGGGCTTCAAACGTGGCGCACAGCAGAATATCCCGATCACGACCTCCGCCCTGCAGTTCGCCGCGCCCAAGCCGCATAGCCTGACCCAATTTCAATTGACGGGAAAATTCGGCCAGCGTCTCGGTTCGAACCAGCGCCGAACGCATCCGCGTCAATTCGCCTTCCGCCATTTCGGGATAATGGTTGTAAACCCACGACCCAACCACAAAATCCAGCACGGCGTCGCCCAAAAACTCGAGGCGCTCATTGTCAGCGGCCACATCGATATGCTCATTGACGTAAGAGCGATGAGTCAACGCACGCGTCAAAAGACGCAAATCATCGCCAAACGGCAAATGCAGACGCTCGGCCAAATGCGCCGGGGTTTCGGATCCGGCCCGTTCAGTCAAGGGTTCGTTAATTGCCAAGGGAACCTCCCGGAACTCAGGGAGCGCCAGCCTCCCACCACATGGTGAGATCGCTGGAGATCACTCAATTCCAATAATCTATCAGAAGGTTTGATTTTACACGGAATTTTTCCTTTTGCGGCTTAATTTTCAAACCGGATATCGTTAAGAGCGACAAAATCCCCGCTGCGGCCTGTCACCACAACGGGGATTTTGACTAACTGACAATTTTTCCGTTTAATCCGCTGGAGAAGCGGAGACGGCCTCGAGCGCTTTTTTCTGCGGCCAGAGTCCCTTATAAGCCAGGAATTGAATCGCCACATACATGATGGTTTTTGGAATCATCAACATCCCAATCACGGGAATGTTGCGCGCAAACAGGATGACCGGCGTATAGAATAAATAGGAGAAAAAGACGCAATATGCCATCCAGCGAAACAGACGATCTTTGGCTTCGATCGCATCGCGCAGATAGAGATAAAGCACGCCCACGCCCAAAATTACCAGGAACAGGTTGCGGAACAACCCCCAAAATACCGGCGTAACGGTATTGCCCCAATCATTCTGCGGAAAAGCCATCACCGCCAATCGCACTGGAACGCTGGCCAGCAATGTGTATTCAAACAGACCAAACTTGCCGTTGTAGCGCTCCTTCCAAATATAGAGCATGACCACATAGAAAAATGTGACGGTGATGGCTGTCGCCAGCGCGCCAATGCCCAGCAGCAGTCCGTTTTTCTCCAAACCGCCCATGGCATAAGCCGCCACGCGGAAACCAACATGCCCGCTATCGCCCAGCGCCAAAAGGAAAAACGCCCAGCGAAACAGGTTGGCGATTTTTTGATTTTCTTTTGAAACTTCACCCATCCGCATTGACATGAGAATGGTCATCGCCCAGACGACGATCAGGTAAGTAATATTGAAACCAACTTCGATGTACATGCGCATTTCGTCTGACATATGCCCTCCGTATCGGTTATTCGGCGCCTTTTAGAAAGAAAGCCACCAGTTTTTTTGCCAAAACCTCGTTTTCGAGGTCGTAATCAACAGCGCGAGCAATATAGCTTTCAACAATCCCCATAAAAAGGTGGGCCAGGAATCGCGCCTCGCCTTTGAGCTGCCCATCGTCCACGGCAGCCTGCATCAGCGCGGTCATGGGAACAAACAGTTCGGCAGAAAACGCCCCTCGCACACGTCGAACGTTTTCTGGGTCTTTGATATGCTCCAGGTCACGCACCAGGTACGAGTAATCTTTCTTGAAACTGTCAAACATCACGGCGGCGATGTGTTCCAGCTTTTCATCCAGTAAACCGCCCTGTTCAATTACTTCACGAAAACCTTTCAGGCGACGCAAAAGCACCTCCACGAACAGATTTTCCTTATTTTTGAAGTAATAATACAAAGTGGGTTTTGTTACTCCACAACTTTGGCAGATTTCATCCACAGAAACGCCCAGATAGCCCTTTTGCTGGAAAAGCACCCAGCCATCTTGAAGGATTTTTTCTGCGTTTGGATGTTCGCTATAATCAATCATATACTAATTAGTATACAATATACTGCGCAGTATATCCAACTACAAGTGACGATTGTCATGAATGAGTATGATAAAATATTTTCTCTACCAAGGAGAACGCGAATGACTGCTGACAAGCCTGAATCTATCCAGTTTTTGCATGATGTTGAACTCGGCCTGGGAGCGTGGTCATGGGGCGATCGAATGGTTTGGAATTACGGAAAAGGTTTTACCGACGCAGATATTGAGTTGGGATTCAAGATCTCACTTGAAAATGGTGTTTATTTTGTCGATACTGCGGAAATTTACGGCAACGGACGCTCAGAACGTCTGCTCGGGCAGTTTCTAAAGCGGACCGAAACCCCGGTCATCGTGGCGACGAAGTTCTTTCCCCTGCCCTGGCGCTGGACAGCCTCCAGCGTCACCCGCGCCTTGCGCGCCAGCTTGGAACGGCTGGAAATTGATCGCGTGGATTTATATCAGATTCACTTTCCGAGCCCGATCGTGCCGGTCGAAACCTATGTGGAAGGATTGGCCGCGGCGCACCGGTTGGGTCTGACTCGCGCAGTGGGCGTTTCCAACTACGACAAGAACCAGATGCAACGCGCCTATACCGTTCTATCCAAGTATGAAATCCCGCTGGCTTCGAATCAAGTCGAATATCATCTTTTGAATCGGACCGTTGAGAAAAACGGTTTACTGGCACGCTGCCAGGAGTTAGGGATTCGCCTGATTGCCTACTCGCCGCTGGCAATGGGCCTACTAACGGGAAAATACACCCCGGAAAATCCGCCCCCCGGCATGCGCGGTGCGAAATATGCCAACGTTTTGAAAGAAATGCAGCCGCTACTCAGGCTGATGACCGAGATCGGCCAGGATTGGGGCGGAAAAGTCGCCGCCCAGGTGGCAATAAATTGGTGCATTTGCAAGGGCACGCTGCCCATTCCTGGTGCTAAAAATGTAGCCCAGGCCCAATTAAATGCCGGTTCCGCAGGCTGGCGGCTGACACCTGAACAAATCAAGGCACTGGATCACGTCAGCGATTCTTTTACAAAGTGAGGTTTCAAGGGCGCAGCTCCGCTGCGCCCTTCTCATAAAGCAGACAATCCTCACCACATCAATCCATGGGCGGCAAAATACAACCTGTAGTCACCCAAAAACAATCTAAGCAACCCAAAACCTTTATCCCCAACCAATACCGGAGTTTACAATAATGCGCCCGCTCGAAATTCTAATTCCCATCCTGCTCGCGATTTTCGCCGTTTGGCCGCTTGGCGGAACGCGTCCCCGCTTCATCAATGCCCTGCCAGCCCTGGCATTGGCGCTCACGCTTGTTCATTTATTCGTTGAGGGTGCGCGCTGGCAGATGTATCCACTTTATGTCTTTACCATCATTTTATTTTTGATAAGCTTGCCCCTTTTTCTGCACGCCGGACAACCAGTCGCTTCCCGCGCTGTCGGCTGGTCGCTCATCCCACTCATCCTGACCCTGCTCCTGCTGGCCGTTTCGACAGCTGTCCCGGCGCTGTTACCGGTTCCGCAAGTCGCGGCTCCCAGCGGCCCGCATGCGGTTGGAACAGTTACTTTTGTGCTGACGGATGAGTCCAGGAAAGAACTATACTCCGGCAAGGATGAGCCGCGCAAGTACATGATCGAGCTCTGGTATCCAGCCGTGCGGCCAGGGGCAAACCTGCAGCCCGCGCCGTGGATGCCAAACGCTGAAATCGTTGCCCCAGCCATCGCCGATTACATCAAACTGCCGCATTTTTTCTTGAACCATCTCACGCTGGCGAAGTCCTCCGCTTACGAGAATATCCCGTCAAATCGCAGCGACGGCCCTTATCCGGTCCTGGTCTTTTCGCACGGCTGGAACGGATTCCGCCAACAAAGCACCTTCCTAATGCAGGAACTTGCCAGTCACGGATACGTTGTCGTAGCCCTCGAACACCCCTACGGCTCACGCCTGACGGTTTTCCCGGATGGGACGATCGTGCCAAACAACCCGGCGGCCCTGCCCAAAGGCAAACCTGACGCTGAATATGAAGCTGCCGCCCGCATTTTGGTCAATCAATGGGCGGGAGATATTGGTTACGCGCTAGATTTTCTAAAAAATCTGAATGAGAATGACCCAAATGGTCAGTTCACTCATCTCATGGACCTGGAGAAAGTTGGCGTGTTTGGACATTCCACCGGAGGCGGAGCAACCATCCAGTTTTGCGGCACGGACGCACGCTGTAAGGTCGGCTTGACGCTGGATGCTTTCACGCGCCCAATCAGCCTGGAGGTGCTCGATAGCGGAACAAAGCAGCCGTTTTTCTATATGTTCAGCGAACTCTGGCCATTTCAGCGCAACACGGAATTGTTCAACCGTTATTACAGTCACGTCGACCCGTCAAACCATGTTGTCACCATTTTGGGCGCGGATCACTATGATTTCAGCGACCTGCCCGCCCTCAGTCCGCTGGCGCCGCAGTTGGGGCTGAAAGGCCCAATCAACGGCGAACGCGTCCAGAAGATTATTAATACTTACGTGCTGGCGTTTTTTGACCAACAGTTTAGGGGAATCCCATCCACGTTGTTTGACGGCCCGCAGTCTGAGTTCCCGGATGTACGCTACGATCGCTAAAGCGTGGCGGTAAGGCCCATCAGCGAGAGAAACGCCCGGCGCCCGGTAAATCAGCGAGGCATCTGGCGTGGTAAGATTAATGCCACTACTCCCCAAGAACGAGGCTGCAATTATGTCCAAACGCATTGAATATATTGATATCGCCAAAGGCATTGGTATCCTGCTGGTGGTCATGGCGCATAATGATTTCGGGCTGGTGTCGCCGTTTTTCTACAAGTTCATTTACGCGTTCCACATGCCGTTATTTTTCTTTGTTTCAGGGATGTTTTTCAAGGACGGACAGCCTTTTCTTTCGCTGCTGCGGCGCCGCTTTGAAACCTTGCTGAAACCATACATTACGGCCATCCTGCTGATTTACTTCATGACGCTGTCTTTCACCAAGGTCAATGTGGATATGGCGACCAGCCGGGTGCTCAAGGCGCTGTACGCGAACGGACATTACATCGATTGGGTGCAGTTGTGGTTCCTGCCGCATTTATTCGCGCTGAATATTTTTGCGTTTGTGTTTTACTGGCTGGTAAAACGAAGCGGCCTGCCCTGGACGAAATGGGTGCTGCTGATTGCGATGCAGATCGTGGGCGTGCTCTTGATCGGGATTTTCTGGCCGTTCACGATCAGCCTGTTGGGGCGGCAGGTGACGCTGTATGGCCTGCCTTTGAGCATTGACCTGGTGCTGGTAAGCGGCTTTTTCTTCATTTTAGGCTGCGAAGTCAACAAGCTGATTCCGGGTGAGGTGTTTGGGAATCCGCTGACTCTGATCGGAACTGGCGCTGGCTTGCTGGCAATGGTCATTTGGCTGCCGCAAAGCATTGACTTTAACACCCGGTCTTTTGAATCTCTGCCGATTAATACGCTGGAGGCGCTTTTGGGGATTGGCTTCATCCTGGCGATTTCCAAGCAGCTTGAGCGGATTCCAAGCCTTTCGGCGATGTTCCGTTATGTCGGCCAGGCCTCGCTGATTATCCTGATATTCCATGTGCCGATCCAGGAAACTTGGGGCGAAAAGATGATGTTCCTGTTCAACAATCAGAAGCTTTCCTATTGGATCGCCTACGCCGCCGGAGTGGGCGGGCCGCTCCTGATTAACCACTTCTTTATCCAACCCAACGCGCGGATTCGCTCCTGGTTCGGTCTGCCCGGACAACCCAAAGCCGCCGCAGCGGAATAAAGGCTGATGGATTCTATCTGGAAACCCACCCGAAATACGGCTGCCGAGGCGTTGTTCCTGTGCGCCGCCGGGATGCTCGTCGCCGGGCTGGCGGGCGTGGCAACGGGCGGCAAACTCAGTTTTTTGCGGCTCGCCCTGCTGGGCGGTGCGCTGCTCCTGAGTGCCGGATTTGCCTTCCTCGCCCGGCAAACGCAAACCAATTCACGGCTGGTGGATTGGTGGAATGATCACATCCAACAAAAGACGCTGACTTTTTTGCTGGGTGCAACCGCGCTGATATTTCTGTCCGGCTGGGTTTTGCTCTGGACGCCACTTGAAAATTTTGGCAAATTCTATTATTACGCTTTGGGGGCTTTTCCCTTCCTGGTCTGGCTGACTTGCGCGAGCGGCGGCATGCTGATCCTTTTCCTGGCGGCAAGATTTGGCATCAACTCCCGGCAATGGAAAGAAACTGTCCGATCGCAGCGCGCGGCTTTCGTCGTTGCCGGGCTGGCGCTGGCCATCCTGGCCGCGCTGACCTGGATGGCTTCCTTGCGCGTGATGGGGATGAAACCGGAAGAAGAAGATTTTTGGTACGGCGCGGGCGCGCCTGTTTTGGCGTTTCAAGTTCTGGTGGCGCTGATCATCGGCCTGGGACTTTCGGCGCTGCTTTCAAAATGGGTCAAATGGAAGTGGCTTGACATCCTGCTCTTCGTGTTGATCTGGGCAGGTTCAGCTTTTCTGTGGTCACACGAACCTGTCAGGGCTGATTTTCTTGTCACGGAGCCGGTAGCGCCCAACTTCGAAATGTACCCGGATTACGATGCCCGAAATTACGACCTGATGAGCCAGTACGCGCTGATTGGGCAGGGCATCAATAATCATAGTTTTTTTGACCGGGTGCTTTACTCCGCGTTTCTGGCTTATCTGCACAACCTGGCCGGACAGGATTACGCCCGCCTGATGCGCTTGCAGGCAGCGCTGTTCGCCGTTCTCCCCGCACTTTTATACCTGATCGGAAAACGCATCCACAGCCGCGCCGCCGGGTTGGGACTGGGCGTGCTACTGGCCTTGCGAGGCGTCAATCACATCAATGTCGGCGACATCATCGAAACGGCGCATCAAAAACAGATGCTGACCGAGTTCCCGACCGCCGTCTTATTGGTGCTGACCACTTATCTGTTGGTGAAATGGACGCAGAATCCCTCCAAAAATTGGCCGCTGGCCGGGCTGGCGGGCGCAATCATCGCCCTTTCGACACTGCTCCGCCCGCACCCGCTGGTGCTGTTCCCGGTCATCATCGCGCTGGCCGGGCTGATCTATCGTCAAAAAGCGCGCCTGTGGCTTGGCGTGAGCGGACTCGTGGTCACAGCTGCTTTTTTAGCCATCATCCCGTGGGTGCAATTTGGCGGACAAAACACCTCCATTTTTGACTTATACCTTGTCCGGATTAAGGTTACCATCCAGCAGCGTTATCCGCAGCTGATTCAGCCGCAGGGCAACCTGTCAGGGCCAGTTTCCACCGTTTCGTCGGGAAACATACACCTGGCACGAATCCGCCCGAACCCCGCACCTGAAAAATCCATCACGGCCTTCGCGGCGGATAATTTTCTGAATAACCTGGTCACAGCCATACAGGTTTTACCGGCCACGCCCTTCTACCTGGATCCACGCATCGTGGTGAAAAAGACGGACAATTTCTGGAAACCCTACTGGGATGGCAGCCTGACGCCCTGGGCCCGCATCCTGATTCCGTTAAACCTGCTGTTTGTGGCACTGGGAATTGGCACCGCCTGGAAGCGCGCCCGCGTAAGCGGACTGATCCCGCTGATCGTCATGCTGGCTTATTTTGCGGTCAACGCCCTGGCACGCACTTCCGGCGGACGTTACCTGGTGCCCGTCGACTGGGTAGTCGTTGTTTATTACCTGCTCGGCCTGATGACGACAGCCCAACTGGCAATGTCATTCTTTGGAAAAGTCAACGAACCCGCTGACAGCCAGTCTGAACCTTCAGGGAAAAGCCGACCTTTTTTGGTGCGCGCGCTGTCAGTTCTATTGGTTTCAACGGCGCTGGGCGCCCTCATTCCACTCGCTCAGGCGATTAATCCGGTCCGTTTTCCAAAAGCAACTGTCGCAGAACTAGCGGATGATTTCAACGCCAGAGCCGGGCAAAACCTGGGACTTTCTGCGCAAAGCCTGCAGGAATTCCTTTCAACCAAAGATGCCATCATTCTGAGAGGCCGCAGCCTGTATCCGCGCCAATTCAACAAGGATGAAGGCCTGGATATCAGCATTTACGACTTCTATCACAGCCTGCCCTATCCGCGCACGCTGTTCACCACCATCGGGCAACAGGGCGAAAAGGTGGTCATCCTGGCGCGCACTGACCCGGCGCCGATCGCAAACACGGCAGATGTCATGGTGTTGGGATGTGCCAGTGACGGATATGTGCAGGCCTGGGCAGTCATTCTTTTGGATGACAACAGCGTACTCCAACGCTTGCCTTCCGGCGCGCCGCTGGCCTGTCCGCTGCCGGATCCGGTTTGCGACGACAACAAAAACTGCCGCTAAACAAATGGCTGCACGAAAAGCGAGTCAAGTGCTTGACTCGCTTTTCGTTTTTTGCTAAAATAATTTAGGTTATCCTAATTTTTATTTTAGTCAAAGAAAAGACATGACAAATCAGGCCCTCACCCAAAACATTCAAGACTACTTAAAACACATTTACACCCTGACCGAATCCGGCGAAGCGGCTTCCACCACCGAATTGGCGGCCTTGCTTGGAATTGCGCCGGCTTCTGTGACTGGAATGATTCAGCGGCTGGCAACGGCTGAACCAGCGCTGGTGGATTATCGCAAGCATCAAGGCGTGAAACTGACCCCAGAAGGCATGCTCGCCGCGCTGGAGGTGATTCGTCACCATCGGCTGCTGGAGGCCTACCTGGTAACCATGCTCGGGTATTCCTGGGATAACGTTCATGAGGAAGCCTGCAAACTGGAGCATGTCATCAGTGAGGAGTTTGAAAAGCGGATTGCCCGTGCTCTCGGCAACCCGGAGCGTGATCCGCATGGAGAGTTGATCCCGACCGCCGAATTGGTTATGCCGACTGACTCGGCCATCCCGCTTTCAGCGCTGAGACCGCCGCAGAAAGCGGTCATCGTGCGGGTGCGGGCGGATGACCTGGCGCTGTTGCGGCATCTCGAAAGCCTCGGGCTTGTCCTGGGAGCGGAAGTCGAATCGGTGGCTTGGTCGCCATTTGATCAAAATATCAGTTTGCGGGTTGGAAAGAGCGGAGCAGCAATCGTTATCGGTGTGGTAATTTCCAGTCGCATTTTTGTTGAACTTATTTAAGGAGGTGCCTTTGTGACCAAATCGAAATTAAACGAATCAGAAATCCAAATTGGCGATTCGGGAACGGTCAAATCGGCCAAGGAAGTGCTTTCGGGCACGAGTAAAAAAGGCTGGCTGGCGCGTCTGATGCCGTTCATGGGCCCGGCGTTTATTGCCAGCGTGGCATATATGGATCCTGGCAACTTTGCCACGAATATTCAGGGCGGCGCGAAATTCGGCCTGGAATTGTTGTGGGTGATTGTGGCCTCAAACCTGATGGCGATGCTGTTGCAATCGCTTTCGGCCAAGCTGGGCATCGCCAGCGGACGCAACCTGGCGGAACATTGCCGCGATAATTACCCGCGCCCGGTGGTGTTAGGCATGTGGGTGGTCGCCGAATTGGTGGCGATTGCCACCGACCTGGCCGAGTTCCTGGGCGCGGCGTTGGGCTTCAACCTGTTGTTTGGCGTGCCGCTGCTGTGGGCAGGGATTTTGACCGCCATTATCACTTTCCTGATTTTGGGCCTGGAGCGCTACGGTTTCCGCCCGCTGGAAGCTGTGATTACTGCATTTGTGGGAGTCGTCGGGCTGAGTTATTTGATCGAGATTTTCCTGGTCAAGCCCAACTGGGGCGACGTGATGTATCACGCCGTTGTTCCGCATTTTTCTGGCGTGGAAAGCGTCATCGTGGCGACCGGCATTTTAGGCGCGACGGTTATGCCGCACGCCATTTATCTGCATTCGGCGCTGATGCAGGACCGCATCGTGGTCAAGAACCCCAAAATGCAGCAAAAATTATTCCGCTATGAGGTCATTGACGTGGTGGTGGCGATGGGCGCGGCCAGCCTGATCAATATGGCGATGCTAATCATGGCCGCTGCCACCTTTCACCAAACCGGGATGACCAATGTGGGCAGTATTGAGGAAGCGCACCGCACCCTCGAACCGCTCCTGGGGCGCGCCTCGCAATATATTTTTGGCATTTCGCTGCTGGCCAGCGGACTGTCCTCTTCATCCGTTGGCACGATGGCCGGGCAGGTCATCATGCAGGGCTTTTTACGCAAACATATCGCCCCCTGGATTCGGCGCCTGCTCACCGTCTTGCCGCCATTGGTGGTCATCGCCAGCGGGCTCGACCCCACGCGCACACTGGTCATCAGCCAGGTTGTGCTCAGCTTCGGGCTGCCATTCGCCATCATTCCGCTGATTACGTTTACGCGGCGGCGTGATATTATGGGAACACTGGTAAATAAGCCAATCACAACCTTCTTTGCAGGCATGGCCGCGGCGTTGATTATTGGCCTTAACTTTTTCCTGCTCTACCAACTCGCCTTTGGGAGTTAGTCATGTTTAAAAATATCCTGGTTCCATTGGATGGCTCGAAATTGGCCGAAACGGCCGTCGCTCCGGCCACTTCGCTGGCCGAAACGCTGGGCGCACCGCTCACCTTGCTGCACATTATCGAAAAAGACGCCCCGCGCGAAATCCACAGCGACCATCACATCACCAAAGCGGATGAAGCCAGCGTTTACCTGAAGAATATCGCAACCATGGCCTCCGCGAAAAACCTAAAGGTGGAAACCCACGTCCACACCGCAGAAGTCAAGGATGTCGCCGCCAGCATCATCCAGCACGCCAGCGAAGAATTCACTCCAGATTTAATTGTGATGTGTTCCCACGGTTCAGGCGGATTCCGCAACCTTATTTTTGGTTCGATCGCCCAGCAGGTGCTTGCGGGAGGAAAAACTCCCCTGCTCCTGATTCAGCCCCAATCAGCGGAATCCCGCCCTTTTCCATTGCGCCGCATCCTGGTGCCGCTCGACAGCGAATCCATCCACGACGAGAGTCTGCACTACGCTCAGGAATTGGCTACGGCCTTCGATGCGGAACTCTACCTGCTGACGGTCATCCCCACTTTCAACACACTATCTGGTGAAAAGGCCGCCATCAGCAGCATGTTACCCGCCACTGCGACGGCTTTTCTCGACATCCAGGAAGAAACCGCCAAAGAGCATCTGCAAACCCATCTGGACGAGTTCCTGGCGGCTTCCTACAACGTCAACGCTGAAATTGCGCGCGGCGACCCGGCGGAAGTCATTGTCAGCACGGCAGCGCGGGTCAAAGCAGATCTCATTTTGCTCGGCACACACCGCAAAGCCGGGATGAACGCCTTTTGGGCGCGCAGTGTAGCGCCCAATGTGCTCAAAAAGACACATATTCCCTTGTTGTTGGTACCGCTGAAAGAATAAAGGGCGAATTAAATGCAAAGGTCGGGGCGTTGCGCCCCGACCTTTTGATTCTTCATAAAGTGTATCTTCGCGATACCCGTGCAGAACCGGGTACCATGGGCTATGGAACCTGTTGGATCCCACGTCCCTGGCGTCCGCCCATCATGCCACCACGAAAACCGGTGCCATCCGCAGCGCCCTGGCCACCCATCGGGCAGTTAGCCGGGTCAAAACCACGGTCAGTCATATTCTTCAGCATGAGATCGGCCTGAGCCTGGGTCATGACGCCATCCGCCACAGCCTTGGTGAAAGCAGTCTTGTGGACTTCGGTCAAAAGGGCAGCGACATCCGCTTCGGCCGTGCCTTTATCAAGAGCAATCTGGTACATGCTTTTGCCAGCGGAAAACTGTTCTTCAACCTGCGCTTCGGTCATGCCCAGTTTGTCAGCCAGAGCCTGCTCAACATAATTGTGCATAACTCCATTGCCGCCACGACCACCCATCATACCACCGCGGTCGCCCATCATGCCGGGTCCATATCCAGCGGCAGAAGCCAACTGATACTGTGAAAAAACAACGCCAGCGCCAAAAATTACCAGAGCCACCAACACAACTGCTACTACTGTTAAAGTCTTTTTCATTTGATTTTCTCCTTGTGACCGGATTGAATTGTTTCCGGTTTAGTAGTTATAGGATACCGCTCGATTGTAAAGAAACGATAAAGAAAAGACAAAGTTTGTGAAAAGGAATTAAAAACCATCCGCAGTCAGGTGACTGCGGATGGTTGATTTTCTGTCATTTTTCGGCCTGCCCGGTTAAGAGCTTGATACGCTCCCAGGGTTTGAGTTTCTCATCGTCAGCCATGAGCGCTTTCAGCTCGTACATTTCATCGCGGATGGCGGCAGCCTTCTCAAATTGCAAATCCTTGGCCGCTTCCTTCATCTGCTTCTCCAACTCGGCCACCACTTTCTCCAACTCGCGCCGATTCGCCACATCCGCCTGCTTGCCGGTACGATAGCTACCTTTTTCATCACCGACCGCCATGGATTTTTCGCGTCCTTCCACGGTGAGTTGCTCGGCAATATCGCGGATGGCTTTGTGGATGCTGACCGGCACAATCCCGTGTTCGGTATTAAATTTGACCTGCTTGGCGCGCCGCCGGTTCGTCTCTCCAATCGCAAAATTCATCGAATCGGTCATCCTGTCAGCATACATGATAACTTTCCCGTTGGAGTTGCGCGCCGCGCGCCCAATCGTCTGAATGAGCGCCGTGCCCGACCGCAGGAAACCTTCCTTATCGGCATCCAAAATTGCGACGAGTGAAACTTCCGGCAGATCAAGCCCTTCGCGCAGCAGGTTGATGCCAACAATCACGTCATGCACGCCCAGGCGTAAATCACGCAGAATGGCGATTCGCTCCAGCGTTTCCACTTCTGAATGCAGGTAGTGGACTTTGATGCCCAATTCCTTGAGATAATCCGCCAAATCTTCTGACATGCGTTTGGTGAGCGTGGTGACGAGAACTCGCTCGCCCTTTTCCACCCGCAGCCTGATTTCCCCTACCAGATCATCCACCTGCCCCTGGCTCGGACGCACTTCCACTTGCGGGTCGACCAATCCCGTCGGACGGATGATCTGTTCGGCGACTTGTTCGGCGTGTTCCAATTCATACGGTCCCGGCGTGGCAGACGTGTAAATAGTGTTGCCCATAATCTGCTCAAACTCGGTGAATTTGAGTGGTCGGTTATCAAGCGCGCTCGGCAGACGGAAACCATATTCGACCAGTGTTTCTTTGCGCGAGCGATCGCCGTTATACATGCCGCGGATTTGCGGCACGCTCATGTGACTCTCGTCGATGACGAGCAGATAATCGGATGGCAGGAAGTCGATCAGGGTCCAGGGCGCGGTTCCAGCGGCGCGCCGGTCAAGGTGACGGGAATAATTCTCGATACCGGAGCAGTAACCCACTTCCTTGAGCATTTCCAGGTCATAACGCGCGCGCTGTTCAATCCGCTGCGCTTCGATCAGCTTGCCCTGCTCGCTGAACAGTTTTATCCTGTCAGCCAGTTCCCCTTCGATATCGGCGATCGCTTCCTTGAGCTTGTCATCCGGCGCGAGATAGTGCTTGGCCGGGAAAATAGAGATTTCTTCCGGCTCTGAAAAGATTTCACCGGTCATGGGGCTGAATTCCATGATGCGTTCGACTTCATCGCCAAAGAAAGCAATCTTAAAACCGCGTTTTTCCTGATAAGCCGGGATGATTTCAAGCGTATCGCCGCGCACCCGGAACAAACCCGGGCGCAGTTCCATGTCATTGCGCTGATACTGACTCTCCACCAACTGCCGAATCAGCGCGTTTCGACGATAGATTTCGCCCTTGCGCAAGGTCACCGTACCCTTGCCGAATTCCTCCGGATTACCCAAGCCGTAAATGCACGAAACCGAAGAAACAATGATGACATCTTTGCGTGAAATGAGCGAGGTGGTCGCCGCGAGCCGCATACGCTCGATCTGCTCGTTGATTTCGGTTTCTTTTTCGATATACAGATCATTGCGAGGCACGTAGGCTTCCGGCTGGTAATAGTCATAGTACGAGACAAAATACTCCACCGCGTTCTCAGGGAAAAATTCCCTGAACTCAGCATAGAGCTGCGCCGCCAGCGTTTTATTGTGCGCCATAATCAACGCCGGTTTCTGCAATTCCTGGATGATCGAGGCAATTGTGAATGTCTTGCCGGTACCGGTAGCGCCAAGCAGCACCTGATGTTTCATGCCGCGCCGAACACCATCCACCAGTTGACGGATGGCTTCCGGCTGATCGCCGGTAGGGATAAAGGGAGCCTGCAGTTTAAATTCCATAGTTTATTTGGGGTGAAAGGATAGGTGAACGAACAACAGTTCTATTTTACTCCAGAGCATGGCCATTCACCAGAGCAAAATTCGGCCATAGCGCGCAGAGTCGAATGGAAAGTCGCCGGGCTGGGTTATAATTTCGGTTCGTCCAGAAAAACAGATTATCCAATTTATAAAAATCCAAAAGGGTAGTGATGAAAAAAGGTTCAAATTCATTAGGCAAGGTTCGATTTTCCGAATGGAGTATTCCTTTCGCGCTTCTGGCGATCTGCGTATTAGCTTTTGGATTGTTGATTACTCGACTTGGGTTCTATCAAGACGATTGGCATTTTCTTTACTATGCTTATACGCGCGGCGCGGCGGGGCTGACAGAGCTTCTCAACTACGATGGGCACCCATTAGCAACGCCGCTCTATATCGCCAGCTTCAAACTACTGGGGTTTACCCCCCTTTATTGGCAAATATACTCACTTTTTTGGCGCTGGCTGGCTGTTGTCACATTCTGGCTAGTGCTTCACCGCACTTGGCCAACTCAACAACGCGCAACATTCACTGCTGCTGCAATTTACGTGATCTATCCTCTGTTCACACTTCAATCCAATGCCATTGTTTATTTTGAAGTTTGGATCAGTCATTTTCTATTGGCCGCGTCATTCCTGCTGACCATTGAAGCCATCAAACAGCCTAAACGTTTTTGGCTCTTTACAGCATTGGCTATACTGCTCAAAATCTTGCACACCTTTTCCAGCGAATATACTTGGGGTATGGAACTGGTAAGACCAGTTTTAATTTGGCTGGCCTTACCTGCCTCGCAAAATGATACTTATCGCCATCGCATCACGAAAACACTGCAAATCTATGCCCCCTATTTAATAATTTTTGGACTTGCTTTCTTCTGGCGCGGATTTCTGTACCGTTCTCCAGTTTTAGCACGCAGCGCCCCGCGCATGTTCGATGCAATTCTGGCTGACCCATTGGGTGGATTAAAACGCCTGATCTTCAACTCGATTCCAGATATAACCCTTATCATGTTTAGTACATGGTTCCAAACCTTAAACCCAGGGATGTTTTTTCTTACCAATGCATTTAATCTCCAAGTGATCGTTTTGATAATCGCCAGCACAGTCACACTGTATTTCTACCTTTCCCGCCTCGATAAGTCTGAGAGCGAACCAGGGAAAGATGAACCTTCCTGGTTGCGATGGGCATTTATTGTGGGGCTAGTCGCCTTGATTTTTGGGATGCTTCCAGTTTATGCCGCAGGATATTTTGTATACCAAAAACTTGAGCCCTGGAATGGACGGTTTGTAATCGGCTCCATGCCTGGAGTCGCACTAATTACAACTGTTTTTATAGAAGCCCTGATCGATGCGCCCAAAAAACGGTGGCTGGTGATCGCCTTACTACTCAGTCTGGGGATTGGTTGGCAAATTCGCTCAACCAACAATTTCAGATGGGCCTGGGATGCGGAAGCCAATTTTTACCGACAATTGGTTTTACGAGCCCCTTCAATTGCACCACATACCACCTTTTTAGCCGAAGAAGAATTCCTTGGGCTGATGGGTGACTATCCCACCTCGTTTGCAATTAACACAATTTATGCCACCCCAGGCCAAACAACCACATCTGAAGCAAAAGCTTGGTTATTCTTGATTGTCAGCAACTTCGGCGGGCGAATCGAAGGCCTTCTAAGCGGTCTACCAATGGAAGACACAAAACATTCCACCCACTTTATCGGGAAAAGTACTGACAGTCTGATTATTAACTACGAGCCCCAACTGGGACAATGTCTGTGGGTCATCACCCCGGAAAACGCCGACATACCGATCGTTCCGGGCATTTTGAAGGATATCAGCCCCCTGACCAACCTCCGTTTAATCGAGCAAAGCGACTCCCCGCCACCTTTTTTGCAGACCATTTTCCCCAACCAACCCGACGATTGGTGCACTTACTATCAGCGCGGATCGCTGGCTCACCAATTCAAAGATTGGGACAAGACCATCGCTCTCTGGCAGGAAGCTGACAAAAAAGGATTTCGCCCCACCAACGGACTAGAATACCTGCCCTTTATCGACGCCTACGCCCAGACCGGAAATTGGAATCAAGCCTTCGAATTAACCAGGACATCCAATAAAATATCCAAAGGAATGGATCAGGTTCTTTGTGATACATGGGCACGGCTTCAAAATCAAACAACACCGTCGCAGGAACGAGACACTGCTATACAAAAATTCCAGGAATATTTGACCTGCAATTAAGCCAACGACTTCATCCTTCTCACGGATTCGGCATCGGTGGCGGAGTAGGAAAAACGCCAGTACCAGCATACCAATCCTTGAGATCAATCCCTGCTGTGACTTGCCCCGCAACCACAACAACATCGAGCAAGGTATGGTCAGTACAATCCACGCTCAAACCACAGGCGACTGCCGGGGTGTATCCGCCGCCGATGGAAGAACCTTCACCACCCAGAGCATAAGCAATCACATGATAAGTGCCCGCCGGAACGTTGTTGAGCTGAAAAGTGGACTGGTCGAGAACGGTATTGACAAAATAATACGAGGATGGATTGTTGGTATCGATCGCAACCACAAAAAGAGGCGGAATGCGGGATGACGGGTAATTCAAACTCCCGATAATGCTCCCGGGCTCAGATGAAATTGGCAAGGCTGTCGCGGCGACCGGTG
Source organism: uncultured Anaerolineae bacterium (assembly GCA_903838415.1). Lineage (GTDB taxonomy): Bacteria > Chloroflexota > Anaerolineae > Anaerolineales > Villigracilaceae > UBA5195. The sequence continues at coordinate 23,636 of CAILYI010000222.1, forward strand.
CCGGCGCGGAGGCGCCAACAGCTGTCAGTGTGGCGCTGACAATTGCGGAAATATCCGGCGTTGGAGAAGCGATGGGAAGCCCAAAACGGCAGGAAATCGTCGCAACAAGGGCAACAAGAAAAATTACAAATAACCAGTTTTTCATCTCATCACTCGTATTTTCAGTACAACCACAAAGCAGCCATTAACAAATAAGGCTCTTTGCCTTTTCATTTGTTGGCTACGGTTCCAAGAATTCGTAATAAACACGAACATCATGTTTCCCTAATGGAGCGCTATTGATGGCAACTTGTAGTAACTCGCAGCCATTTGATTAATCCAATGATCGGGAATATCTTGAAGATCACCTTCAATCCAAAAAGTGGATTGAATATCATGCAATGCCGGGTTGCGGCGCAAACTCGCCGCCACAGTTACTTTTTCTCCCCGTAGACTAGCCTGGCGCAGGAAAGCATCACGCGAATCCCAAAGCCGGGCATAAAGCTGCATACTGGGGATAATTTGGAATAGCGAAGATGCACTTCTCTCAGATATCCAAAATATTGATATAAACAAAACCGACATCAAAATTATTTGAATGACGTTCCAGACTTTGATAGGTAAAAATTTTTTCAAGCGTGAACCAGTAAATATCACGAATAATTCGAATGCACAGAGAAATAAGAACATAGGCATAAAAATTACCCTTTCAGCTGGGCGAATACCCATCACCGCAAATTGAGGGACAAACCCGGCCAACATCAACACATAAGCACTGATAAGCAAATAAATTCCCAACCGGATTTGGTCAATCGTTCCAACCAAAGACGATTCTATAATGAGCCCTGCCGAAAGCCCAGTTAAAATTAGCATAGTGACAAGGATAGTATGTCCCAAAAACCATTCCATTAAGAATACTGGGACATCCATTAACGCACGAATAACGGAATAACGCAATAAATCAAAAGATAACTCAGCCAGCACATTGTCACGATTCATGTTACCAGGTGCCTTTACAATTACCAGCAGGGAGACACAGGAAGCCATAAAGCCAATAAACAAAACATACAGAATATCATTGCGGTTTGATGATTTTTCCGTAAAAGAAAAGAAGAAAAGGCTTAATCCTAACAAGGAAATTTGGATAACAACCCAAGTCTCAGAAAAGCCACCTCCAATAAAAAACGCAAGAAACCACAGGACTATTTCCCAAGTTCGCAATTTATAGCAGGGTAAAAGATAAAAACGGGTCAAAAAAATTCCGATCATTGATGTGATGAATATGATGCTGACTTGATAAGTGAGAATTCCTGTCTGCCAGAAAATGACCTGAGCATATTCGCTAAAGCTCCTGATCGTCCCAAAAATTAAAATATTCACAACAATTGCGATCCATATTTTTCCCATTTTTATCTCAAGCACCGCAAATAGACATTTAATTGTCCAAAAAAGAGATGTTGCCCAAGTAAACAAGCCCATCATTGGTAGCCAAGGAACTATGCGAACTCCAACCATTTCTATCAACGAGACCAAGAAAGTAAACGAATAGCGGCCTGACCATGCATGATACCAAAAAGATTGGGCCTTCCAAAACCCCTGATTAACAAGTATAGACGCTGTACTATAATCATCAGCTAAATAACGAGTACTAGTTCCCAAAATCATCAGGGCGATCAGCGGGAGCGCACTTAGAGCCCAAAATATCCAAGGAATAAGCTTTTGAATATCGGACATAGTCAAACGAGTGATTTTAGTCATGTTGTTTTGCATTAGCACCAAATAATTTCTTGCAAAAGTTATTAAGAAGAGAGTTTATCTTATCAATCTAAAAACTCAATACGACCATAATAAGCCAATTCCATGTATTCGACTTGCCACAGAAATGAAATCCTTATCCCGATAAAAATTTACCTTCCACGACGATATCGATTACCCGTTTGTTGAGCCTGTCCAGGACATCCATCAGGCGCTCCTGCCAATTCTCGTCTTTCAGGAAGTTGCACCAGTAGGCATTTTTGCCACCGCGGATGCTTGAACCCAAATCTGAGAGCATGCGTTGGGACATGTTTTCGGTTAAGGCCGGATAGCGCAAAATGATCTGCCCCGACTCGGTGCTGACCGAAGACAGTCCAGCTGCGTCCGCGCGGAGTTTGACGCGCATCTGGTAGAAAAGGTTTTGAAACATTTCGGGAAGCGGCCCAAAACGGTCGCTGAATTCGGTCATTAACGGTTCTAGCTCGCTTTCCTCGCGCAAACTGGCGATACGGCGATACAGTCGCAGCCGCAGGTCTTGATTTGGAATGTAAGAAGCTGGGATGCCGATCGCGAGCGGCAAATCGACAGTGACAGGTTCTTTAAGTTCTTCTTCAAAGCTGGAGAAAGGCCCACCAGATGGAACCAAGATCAGGGGTAGGGTTTCTCCATCCACTTTTCCTTCAGCGACTGCCAACATTGCGCGGCGTAGTTTCTTGACCTCGGTAGCCAGCATCCGCGTGTAGAGATGGAATCCAACCGATGAAATATGCCCGCTTTGACGCATTCCCAGCAGTTCACCAGCGCCGCGGATTTCCAGGTCACGCATGGCGATCGAATAGCCCGCGCCGAGCTGCGTATTCTCGGCGATGACTTCCAGCCGTTCCTGGCCTTCGACTGTCGGCGCTTTCTTGCGATGCCTGAAAAAGTAAGCGTAAGCGCGCGAGGCCGCGCGCCCCACGCGTCCGCGCAATTGGTAGAGCTGCGCCAGACCAAAGGTGTCGGCGCGGTCGATGATGAGCGTGTTGGCGTTTGGAATGTCGAGTCCACTTTCGATAATGGTGGTCGAAAGCAGGATGTCAATTTGCCCTTCGGTAAATTGATGCATGATCGAAGCCAGCTCTTTTTCGTCCAATTGACCATGCCCAATGCCGATGCGCGCCTCAGGCACAAGCTTTTGCAGGTGCATTTTCATGGCATGAATGGTCTGGACACGATTATGGACAAAGAAAATCTGTCCGCCGCGCTCCAACTCGCGTAAAACGGCCTGTCGCACCAGTTTGGGCGAATACGGCCCAACGTGCGTGATAATGGGCAGGCGTTCCTCGGGCGGCGTATTCAGGTTGGAAATATCGCGAACGCCCGTCAGCGCCATGTAAAGCGTGCGCGGAATGGGCGTAGCCGTCAGCGTGAGCACATCCACTTCGGTGCGCAGTTTTTTCAGGTGTTCCTTGTGGGTTACGCCAAAGCGCTGTTCCTCATCGATAATGACCAGCCCCAGGTCTTTAAACTCCACATCCTGCGACATCAAGCGGTGCGTGCCAATAATGATATCCACCTGCCCCAGCAGCAGCTTGCGGATAATTTCGGTCTGTTCGCGCGGCGTGCGGAAGCGAGAAAGCATCTCAACCGTCACGGGGAATGCCGCCAGGCGCTGCTGAAAAGTCTCGTAGTGCTGCTGCGCCAAAACGGTGGTCGGTACCAGCACCGCCACCTGTTTTCCGTCCTGCACGGCCTTAAAAGCCGCACGCAAAGCCACCTCAGTCTTGCCGTAACCCACGTCGCCGCACAAGAGACGATCCATCGGACGCGCCTTTTCCATATCACGCTTGATGGCGGCGATCGCCAGCGTCTGGTCAGGCGTTTCCGTATACGGGAAACTGTCTTCCAATTCTTTTTGCCACTGCGAATCAGGCTGAAACGCGTACCCGCTGATGGTCTGACGGCTGGCGTACAACTCCAGCAAATCCTCGGCGACCTTCTTGACCGCTTCCTTGACACTGGACTTGGCATTCGTCCATTCCTGCGTCCCAAGCCGAGTCACATTCGGCTGTCCGCCTTCGGTGCCGACGTAACGTGTCAGCCGGTCAGCCTGAAACACCGGCACATAGACCTGATCGCCGCCATCATACTCAACCACCAGGAATTCCCGGTCATGGTGATCCAACACGCGCCGCACCAGCCCTAAAAAGCGCCCAATCCCATAATCCACATGGACAACGTAATCCCCGGCGCGCAAGTCAGCAAAGGCCGATTCAGGCGCCTCTGCAGCCTGTATATGGCGCGTGCTGCGCGGCGTGGGACGTTCCCAACCGAAGATTTCAGAGTCGGTGATTAAATGGATTAGTAGATTGGGATCTGGTAAATTGGGGATTGGGGAATCATTCCCTTGCAGGCGGAGTACCCAACCCTCGGACAGAGATGCTTCGATAAACTGGATGCGCTCCGCTCCAAACTCCCCGGCTAAGTGTTCCCGCCACAACTCTTCCAGCCTCTCACGCTGACGGCTGACGATCACGACCCGGTCGCCCTGCCCGATTAAACCGGAAAGGTACTCAACGAACGGTTTTAATCGCCCCCCAAATCTCTGGTCATGCCCAAAAATGTCAGCAAAAGTGGTGTCAGCTTCTCCACTGCCGCGTTCATCCAAAGTTGAACGCCCCAATTCCAGCCACGGATGACTCTGAACAGAATCCAACACCTCGGACCAGGTCAGATATGGAACAGGGAAATCTCCCGAAAGCGTGCCCTCGTTAATGGATTCCTGCCGAAACTTGACGGCTTGCTCCTCCACCTCGGTCACCATCGCCTCTGACAGGGAAACATCATCCACCAACACCATTCCGCGTGGAGGTAAATAATCAAGAATGGAAGCCGGGAATTCGTGCAAAAGCGGAATGTGAAATTCGGTAAACTCGGTATCTTGCAACCCAGTATCCAAATTTCCCTTTTTTGCATTTTCCTGAACTAAAAATTCCCGCGCCGGAGTCACCAAAACCCCTTCCAACTGCGCCACCGTTCTCTGCGAAACCGGATCAAAACGACGGATGGTTTCAATTTCATCGCCAAAAAAATCCAGCCGGGCAGGAAGTCGGTCTGACATCACCCAGATATCGAGAATCCCGCCTCGCCGTGAGAACTGTCCCGGCTCGACGACAATATCCGCTATCTGGTAGCCAATCGCAATCCACAAACGGATGAGCACATCTGGCTGAATTTCCTGCCCAACTGACAGCCGCTTGCTACCTTTGAGAAAATCGCGGCGCGGCAGCGTGCGCGTCATCACTGCCCGCGCCGAGGCCACGATCACCGGCGGCGTGGCAGGTTTCTCAGCAAATGGAAGATGATAGGCGGCAAGCGCCGTCAAAGCCTGCAGACGCTCACGACGGGTGGTATTCCCCCAGGCCGCGTCCTCGTAAAACAGCGGATTCGGCTCTGAGAACAGATAGCGCGAAGTAGAAGGCAGCCAAAAACCCAATTCATCATACAACGCCAGGGCATGATCAGCCCGGTCAGTCAGCAATAAAATCGGACGGGTCAAATCGCCCTGCAACGCCGCCAACAACGGCAAACGCGCCGCGCGTGGCAAGCCAAGGCCGGAGAGTTGTTTATCCTCCTGAACCTGCTTCAGGAGAGACTGGTATTCAAGCGTTGAGCGAAAGAAGGAAAGAATCGAGTCCATGAGTTGAAAAGAGGGGTATATGTAGATTGGTATGTTGGTAAAGCGGTAGAGCGGTAATTTGGTTAACTTTCCCAATCTACCAATTTCCCAATCTACCAACCTCCCAATTCCCCATCCCTTATTTCTCCATAATGCCGTTGAACTTATTCATCGCTGCATTCAAACCTTCCGCCATCCAAGTCAAAGCGGCATCAGCGGCGCGATCAAGCGTTTCAGAGACAGCGAGAAGTTCTTTTTGGGAGAATTCCTGCAAAACATAGGCAGCAGCATCCATACGGCCCGGCGGACGGTCAATCCCCAGGCGCAAGCGCGCAAATTCGGGCGTACCCAACTGATCGATCGTCGATTTAATGCCCTTTTGGCCACCCGCGCCCCCACCAGGGCGCATGCGGATAGTACAAAACTGCAAATCCAGATCATCGTGCGCAATCAAAACATGATCAAGCGGCAGCTTATAAAAACTGACAAGTCCCTGCACCGATTGCCCGGAGAGATTCATAAAGGTCTGCGGCTTGGCAAGAATCAACTTCTGACCTTCATGCTGGGCAGTAATCACAATCGCCTTCGACTGTACCTTCATTCCACGCGCAGTCAGACGCGCAGTCAGACGATCAACCAGCATAAAGCCAATGTTATGACGAGTCTGGGTATACTCTCGGCCCGGGTTGCCCAAGCCAACGATAAGATACGGGAAATTTTCAGTCATTTAGTTTGGAAACCCATCACGAATTCTTATGGCGCAAGGAGAAAATAAAACCGGCGAAAACAAAAACGATTACCACCGCCAACACACCTTTCCCCAAATAAATCAGGATATCCTGTGTATCAAGCTCGGCTGGATTCGTTGGAAAAGGCGGGGACACGGTGGGCGAAGGAGCTACCGTAGAAGTAGCCACAGCCGGAGCTTCCTGTGGGAAAAATTGAGTTTTCGTGGCTGTTGGAGTAAGCTCAGCAGTTGCAGGTTCAAGCAAAGCACTATTCTGAACTCGAACATGCAACTTATATTCCTGCGTTCCATCCGCAGCGAGAAAGCGCAGGCGCAAAACATAGAAACCGTCAGAAATGACAGTCGTATCCCAGGAAATCAGCAAGCCCTCAGAAACAGGATCAGCGGATTGAGACAGGGCAAACCACGTGCCAGTCAGGTCATCAGCGTATGAAAAGGATAAATCCCACGCTGATAGCGTCGTCCCGGAGATATCAACCACTCCAGATAGTACAGCGCCATCCTGCAAGGAAGAAAACCCCACTGAAACCGGCATCACGGTTCCAGATAGCTCCGTCCCTACTGGCGTGGGAGTGGCTGTGACCTCCTGCGCAGACACCGGTTGTGGAACCAACCTCCACAAAGCGCAAAACGCAAGCAACAAAGCGAAAAATATTGAGCGGCGGCGCATTAAAAACCGAAATTGCCCCAATTGGTACCGGTCAACACAGAACAAACCAGCCCCACAAAGACAATAAACAAAACCACGCCACAACCGCACCCGCAGCAACCGCCGCGCCCAAAACCAAACTTCCGCTGCGCCCAATCAAAAACACTATCGATCAAAAAAAGCTTAAGCAAGCCAGAAAGACATCCAGGACGGTTATTCATGCGATCCTCCTTCAGATGAGCAACTGTTGAGTTTAACATGAAATACGCGCTTTGGCAAAAGAGGGTTGTGAGCGAAATCAGCCAGGTTTAGCGTTGATAGCAAAATCGCACCATTACCCATCACGAACTAGATCATCGAAGCAAATCGCCTATTTGGAGCAATTTTCAGTTCAGGCACACCCAAATATGCTGGCTATTATTCACTTTCCATGGAAATTTCGTAATAAAAGCTATTTCCCTTTAGGCGTTCTTCGTCTGCAAACTTGACGCAAAACTTGTTTACTCCACCAATATTTTGAATGCTATTGGTTTTTGTGATAAGAAACACCAACTTATCAGGCCCATTCACCGTTTTAAAATCCTGCATACGTAGACCCATTATTATTGAGTCGCCGGGATACAATGCCCTGATAGCATCGTATAAACCCAAGAAATAATCATCGCCGAAATTTAAATCAAATAATACGGGTAGTCCTTCGGTATTGAAACTTTTATAAATGGTAACAAGTTCTTTTTTTCGAATGTTTGGAATAAAGCCAAATTTTGTTGCATTCTCCAATATGTTTACATAATTGCCCCCTGAAACTTGTAACGTAAGGGGTTCGTATCCGGCGGAGCAAGGGATTTCGGGAATCGTGGTAGGTGCGCGCCCAGTCATTTTGAGGGTAATTGGACCGACAAAGGCAGCTCCGATCAAAACAAGGGCAAATATCTCAGGAATTCGCCAGTTAATACCGGTAGGTTCTTCAGATTCATTATCCAGCTTCAACGAAAAAGCATAACCAATGACCAGCGCGTTGATTGGAATCGTTGCAGTGATGGCACGTATCCCCTCGTCAATCGGCGGCAGAAAAGACACAGATAGGAAACAACCAGTAAAAATAATCAATAAAAAGGAAGCAAATGGGGTTTGTCGGTTCATCCACAGCCTATACAATCCAACAATGGTGAGTGCATAGAGTATATAGCTTATTAATTTTTGGTCATTCCCGAAATACATATACTGGAACATGGTTTGCGGTATCAGGTAATCTTGAAACGATCTTAAAATACCGATAATCAGGTTTAGAGGATTATTTTTGATTAACTCAAAGGCAATTTTGTAAGGGTCTGCTCCTGATGGCGCTGACCACCAGCCTTTGTAACCTGCAGCAAGTCCGTAAAGAGTAGTACCAAAATTTGAAAACAGTTGTCCGTCCTTGCTACCAATGATTTTAGCCAGAAAATAATTGGCGAGAAATGCCAGCGTTATGGCTCCGATTATCGCGACGACAATTTTCCACGAATTCTTCGGCTTTCTAGCGTAGAAAAAAGCGGCCCAAAGCACCAAGGCGGGTAGAGCAAAAAAAGCCCCGGCCCGAGCATTCAGAGCTGCTGAGAGCGAAAACGCTCCAATAACGATAGAAGTGAAAGATCGAGTTCTTATCCCTTTTAAAAGAATGGCCAGGGCCAGAGTCCCAAGAGGCAACCCAAGATTCTCAGTCAAAACCCGACCTACAAATCCGTGACCTTCATAGCAATAAAATGTGATGACAAGCACCATACCCGCCGCAATCGGCCCGATATGTTTCCTGATTTCGATAGCCAGCATATAGGCTGAAACAGCAGTAATAAGGCAGAAAATCCCCAGTGCGATCTGTAAATTATTGCCGGTTATGGCTAAAAAAAAGGCTAACAATCCGGTAAACATAGGGCGCCTTGTTGAAAAAGATGAAAAACTCAAGCCGTACAACAGGCGATTGGCATCCTTAAGGAAAATTATGGCATCATTGAACGGAAAAAGTCCCAAGAAAATGCTATGATCGAAAGTCAGTCCGCGCCAAACCCAGCTTAACGGCAGGAAAAACAGCCCTATGGTAAACACCAGGGCAACTGTTTTGGATAGCAGTTGAGTGGAATTGAATATCGCGGCAGCCCCCATCAATAGAACGAAAAAGACAAGTATTGTATTCAAGTGGGGTGGAAGTCGAAAATATCCAATATAGAAAACGTATATAAAAGCCGAACCCCCGATCAGGGTTAGGAGCTGGTATATCAATCTTCCTTTCAAACCGTTGCTAATCCTGGTTAAATTATTTACCATGGTTTGCCTTATTCATTGGGTGAAGTACTTTGTGATCTTCGCCCGTTTTTCGGGCTTAAGTTAAACAAGATTTCGATGCCTTTCATCAAATTCAACCGGGGGCAAATATCTCATCGTCGAATGTAATCTGATCGTATTATAAAAGACCTCTAGTATTCAAGGTGAGTTCTTGCGTCTTCCCGGATTTTGTATTTCTTCTGATGATGGGCCTCTCATTTTTCAGCGTGCTCCAGAAGCTTTCCACCACTGCGTTGTCCCAACAATTAGCCGTCCGGCTCATGCTGAGCCTCGATCTGGTTGGCCAAAAGTATATCGCGGATTTGCGGCTCGCGTACTTGTGAGCCTCGTCCCGTGCGGCACATTAAACCGCCACGTGTTTGGCATTGAATAAGTGCCTTCCAGAAAGCTTTTTCAACCAATTCTTCGTCGTAACCACATGGTCAGGGGCATTGAATCTGTATTATCAGCACAAAAGATTTGAGAAAATCTCTGATAAAATGATGCGCACAATGGGCGTCGCGCAAAAGGAAACTCTCGTGGTCAAAAAATTTCGTGAGCTACCCGAAAATCAAAAAATCAACTTGATAATCCTTTTTATCGGGATTATTTCATTTTTAATTGCAGCAAATATTTTGAACGCATTTTTTCTGGGTGAAGATGAAGCATTATTCATCCGTTTGGCAAGATCTGTGCTGGATTATATGCGCAGAGGCGATTTTAGAAATTTTTGCGCGTCTTTGTTATCTCATGATCATCCGCCTATCCCAATCTTAATGGTTACGCCTTTTATATATTTCATGGGATACAACGAAGCCGCATTACGAATGCCGAATATCCTACTTTGGGCTGTTAACTGTATGGTAGCCACGAAAATAGGTTGGCGATTGTCAGGGCTGAGAACAGGAATACTGACGGGCTTATTTCTGGCCATAAGCGGGATATTCGATTTTCAGGGATTGGGTTTTGGTGCTGCCGGGGAAACCTTATCAGTATTACTACTAATAAATATCCTAATAGATGATTTCGAATGGCATCTGGAAACCCGCCGGGCAAGAATGAAGTATTTATGGGGCGGAGTTTACCTAGCAATTGGATATATGTTTTTCACTTCTACATTACCAGTGATCGCTTTTTACCATTTAGTTTTTCTTTACAAATTGCTAAAAGCCAATCCGAATAAAATTGCATTTCGAAATTACGTTTTTTACACTCTTCCAGTAGTGGGTTTTTATTTAGCCTATAACGCCGTATTTTTAGGGATTCCAGCTTACGACATGTATTTTTATGGTGTCGGTCCTTACGGTCAATTACGGCAAAACCTTGGTAGAGCGGGTGTTTCTCATCTAAATATCGAATCACTTGGGGTAAATTTACGAATACTAAATTGGTATGTGTTCCCATTTACATCATGGATGGTTTTATTAACAGGAATTTATTATCAAATAAGAAAATATTCAAGAATTTTTATCATACTAGGTGGGTATGGCGCAATATGGTCTTTTTATTTGATGGGCAATACAGGTCAGCATTTTCTTGCATATTTTTGCTGGCTTGCCCCATTCGGCATTGCGACCATTGACCAGCTAATTCTAAAATTAAAGGGAAAAATTGGCATTATTCTCTGGGCTGTTGTCTTCATGTGCATGTTTATATGGACATATTATGCTCACATTAAAACATACACGTATGATAACTATCCACGTTCGCTTGTTTCGATAACTTGGGGAGAAAATCTTGGTTGGATTAATAACATTTACAGACCAATGCACAAAATCGCAAATACACTCGACGAAAACCTAGGCCCCAATGGAAAATTTATTTCAATCATAGACGGCGCCTTGGTTTTATATTACTTCCCGGATGAAACCAAGTCTATCAATTCACAATTAGTAGAGATCCAGCAAGAATCGACCGAACCATGTCTCTGGATGTCGCTGGATACTGTTAAATCAAATAAGATTCGTGCCGTAGTTTCTTATGCAAACCAAACAGTTTGCCCGGAAATTGTCGGAGAAGTTATCAATTATCCTGGTTCTAATTTGAAATTGACCTTATTAAAATAGCGCCTGTAAGAAATATATCGTCGCACTCAATATGCAACAATATAGGTAATAAAAAATTAGAACTGCTAAAATGTTTATCAATTCCGTTCTACAAAAGGCATCTACTGAATTATCAAGCCTAGATGCCTTTTATTGTCGAGTTTCATCTCTCAAGAGTATAATTTCACCTGCAGGAGTCTGCACCAATTCATGAATAATAAATTGACCTTAACACAGCGAGCTCTGCTGACATTTGCAGGAAACCTAGTTGTCCAAATTGCCGAATTTTTAACTGGTTTTTTTGTAACCCCGGTTATCATGCGAGGATTAGGAACAGAATTGTTTGGCGCATGGGGAATGATTCAACAAGCGATTGGATATTTTTCAACCACTGATCTGCGTGCTCCAGCTGCGATGCGTTTTATGCTTGGGCTTAAGCAACATGACGATGATGTGGCAGCGAAGCAACGGCTTATAGGGTCATTATTCGTTATCTGGACTTTCAGCCTACCTTTGACAATTCTACTCGGAGCAATTCTGATTTGGTATGCCCCCCAAATTATCAACGTGAACTCACCTTATCTAGCCGCTGTGCGCATTACTCTGATCGTCTTGCTAGCAAACTCAATAATCGATCGCATCCTATCAATCCCAATGCACATTTTACGTGCCCAAAACCTTGATTTCATGGGCGCCGGTATTAATACTTTTACGGTCATAACCGGTAGTTTATTAAGCGGACTCGCTGTCTATTTTGGATGGGGGCTGGTAGGACTCGCCTTGGCCACAACTTTCAACATTATTCTTGTCAGCTTGGGACGATTTGCCGTGGCCCGGCGAGCAATTCCCTGGCTAAACGCAAAGAAACCATACCGAGACGAATTAATTACTTTCTTCAAAACCAGCCTTTGGTTATTTTTTTCCGGTTTGGGAGGGCTGCTTATTTATTCAACTGACACAATCTTGGTAGGAATTATAATTAATCCGGCAGCGTCTGGCATTTATATGACAACAGGAGTCGCTATGCGAATGTTCGGCGAGCCCATCTATCAGATTGTGAGTGCGGGCAATGCAGGCATAATGGGACTCTGTGGACAAAAGAATTGGGAGCGCGTTGCACAGGTTCGAAAAGAGATGTACTTTATTTTATTGTTTTTTATGACAGTTTTGGGGACCGGGATAATTGCACTCAATGGCTCATTTTTATCAATTTGGGCAAGTTCTGCCTATTATGGCGGTTCAGGACTGACAATTGCCATCGTGACTGTCATGGTAACAATGTACCTATCCCGAATAGATTTGTTAATTACTGATGCTATGTTATTTTTGAAGCAAAAAACCTGGGCTTTCTTTGCCGCGGGGATTGTCGTCGTTGGGTGTGGTTCCTCTTTGCTGCCGATATATGGCACTATTGGCATGGCATTCGCTCTATTAGCGGGTAATTTGTCCCTTTTGGTTATCTCGTGGTTTCTCATTCATCAAAAGATGGGAAAGCTTGGTTCAGCCCTGATCTTCGAACTTATGCAACCGTTAGCAGTCATGGCAGCTTGTTTTTGGATGGCTGCTTGGGCACAGACCTGGCTCAAACCATCCAACTGGGCGCAATTATTTCTCAACACAGCCGAGGTAGGAAGCCTAACAATAATTGTCACTCTGATTATTGCCATGCCGCCCGATATCCGTAGAAGTATATTCTTCCGGGTAAAAAACAGTTTAAAGATCAGCGGTAAATAGCGATGCAAGAATTTTTTGAAAAAGATATTTCCCAAATCAAATCATTAACTTGAGTTTAGAGTTCGAATTTGGTACTGGACCTTAACAAAAAGCGGAACTTGCTGATAAAGTTTTTGCGTGACCAAAAAATCATTCAGCGAGTTCCGAGAAGCAGTATACCAAAAAGTGACTTACCGACCATCCGCGATTATGGATTTGGTCGATGCGCTGACGATATCCGGGCATGTTAACTCACCAGTTTCCTTGAGCGAATCACCCGTGTTCCTGCGAAAATTCAGCAGTGTGTATGACGCACTGGTGCACGGCGATTTGGGCGATGACCTGAAAAATGTATTCAGCAACAGCCAGGATGAAAGCTGGGAAACCATTGCCGGATATGAAATTCACGTTATCGATGCTACGCCTAATGAGCGCATGGCAGCCGAAACGCTGGCGGATCTGTGCACTCAAAGCCCAGCAGAAAGAGGCGGTACGTTATGGTCACAAATACTCCTGGCTGGTTCGGTTGGTGCAAAGCGGCACCTCCTGGGCTGCGCCAGAAGATGTGGAACGCATCAGCACAGCCACCACCGATACCAAACTTGCTGCGCAACAGGTCAAGGATTTAGCGGTGCGAAATAAACGTCCGAAGGTTGTTACCGCCGACAGCCGCTATCGAGACAAGCATTTTCTGGGTGCTTTTGCTGGTTTGGAGAACACTTACGCTCTGGTGCGGCTGCAAAACAACCAGAAACTCAGTCAGGAACCCCAGCCCAAACCCGAAGGCAGCCTGGGTGCACCGCTAAAACACGGCGTAGATTTCCAACTAACTGCCATCCCTCGGGAAGTGGACGCCAACGAGGAGTTTTTACTCGGCAAACAGAACGTCCGGGTGCGGGTCTGGAATAAGTTGCACTTCAAGCGGCTGGCAAAAGTGACTGGCTCGGTGGTTTGCGTAGAGTTCTTGAAAGAGGATGGCACACCACGCTACAAGCGCCCAATCTGGCTTTTCTGGACTGGCCCAGTAGAGATAGATAAGTCCGCAAGATTTATGCCGCATGTACCTGTGGCGATTTGCGATTGAGCACCTGTTTCGATTTCTCAAACAACATCTAGGGCTCAACAGCAACCGCTCAGCCAACCTGAAAAATCTGGAGCGATGGATGTGGGCTTATTGGCAGTTGTTACTCATTCGTGATAAAGTCATACCCAACCGTCCCGCCTGGCATCCGCGCAAAAAAGAAGACCATGATCAAGCGCTGACCCCGGCTCAGGTGCAACGCTCAGCGCAAATATTTTTATTACAATCTGGTACACCCGCTGCCAACACCAGACCAGCAGGAAAAGGTCACGGTAGGCAAAAAGGCTATTGCCCAACCCCAAGAAAACGTTTTGATATCGTTTTCAAGACCAAAAAACTGCAAAAACAGCCCAAAACCTGTTAATATTGGTTCTGCTTCTCGTTTTTTAAGGTTCAATTGACTTCAGCGCACTTGTGCGCTGTTTCATCCATCTCTAAACTCAAGTCATTAAATCTTTACTTTCCGCTAACAGGTGATAGACCAATCCGGCAAAATGTATTGCGGACGGGTTTGAACCTTATAAAATGAACCATCTTTTGCGCCAAAAAGCTTATGTTGCCGCAGGTTGAGCCGTTTTTTGGCTTCGCGCCAGGTTTCCTTTGGGCAAATGGCCCGTTACTGACTTCTTTTCTCGAAGTCGCCCTGAAATCTGGGCATCTTTCGGAAATGATTTACCTGCCAGTTGCCGACGAAGCCGACCAGGAGTTCTTTTGGGTTCGCGATCCCAAAAACCCGTTGGCATAGCTGGGAATGTTGCCGCGAC
>CAILYI010000223.1 GCA_903838415.1 uncultured Anaerolineae bacterium
CTATTTATGATATTTTATTATCCCTCATTTGCTATTGAGAAATTACAGAGAGGAGGAACTGATGCCGCTTTTGTGATTCTTTCATTCTTTTATATATTGAGAGCACTAATATATTACCCATCACAAGTACGAGATTGTTTTGATAGCTTCAAGTGTAAACTCATAATTGATAAAGATGGAGTGAAATATAAACAGTGGCGAGGTAATATAGAACTAAAATGGGAAGATATAGGGCATGTAAAAATAGAATCATCTTCATTGATATTTTATGATAATGCTAACATTACAATTGGAAGCATACCGAAAATACATTGTTTTTATAATTCTAACGAAATTGAACGATCAATAAATTTATATAAAGACAAACCTTGCCCTACGTTGGATGTTGGATGACGAAGCCAACGCAGTAAGGCGCAATAGCGGTACTCCGCGTATTGCGCCGAATGAATAAAAAGAGCAGAATCCATGAGTCCCCGGCCTTGTCTCTTTGCCCACCCGCCTAACCCGCGAGTTGCCGAACTTGGCTGTTTTTACCCAACCCCTCGAAAAGGTAAAATTAGCGCATCAATAAATTTCATGGCGTTGTTTTTTAAAAATAATTACGGCAATATGACATTGTAGATACCAGAACCATAAAAATCATTTGGTAACACCGTCCGAAAGTGGAACGAATGATTTCCGGTGTCCGAAATCAATTTAGCCTAGTTTCGTACACCAAAACAGGACGTGACCGGAACCGTCCCGTTTCGGACAAGCCCACTAAATGGACGCTTGAGCTAAATGACCTTTTCGGGGCGTTGGGTAAAAACAGCCGTTTATGAGACATGGCACAACCCTTTGAAAACTAGCTCGTTTCAAGGCTTAAAATGTCTCAAATCCGGTCTTGAAATCAATGTCGCAAAAACCATAGCCAATAATTTTTGAGACGAATCAAAATCGGCTTGCTCTGGTATCTTGTTGCCACCGTCGTCTATCGCGTCATGCCAATTAAGCATCTCTGAAAGACTTCCAATATTCGCAATGCGTTGAATTATTTATGGAATGCCGTGATGTGAATGGTAAAGTCGTACAATTTATTCCTTTCGGTGCTGTGCCCCCGACAAGCCCTCTTTGTTTTGTAGTCGTATATTTCTTCCCTTTCATTTATTCAGGGAAGGTCTTCTTCGCGTCTGATAACAACTGTGCGGCATGGTCAGGTTCCCAATCTTCGTGAGAAGTCTCCCGTCTCAGGTTGGCAAACTTATTTGCACCAAGTTGTGTAATGAGTACAGCCTCTGCGTGGGCTTGGTCAGCGAGGGGCAACAAGCAGAAAGTAAATGACAACGAAGATGCCGCACCAATGCGTCGCGCCATTGCAATGTTTTTATTGCCTCGGCCTTCAAAGTGCGCCAATAGGCGTTTGCGAATGTTTATCGAGGAGCGGCCAACGTAAATAGGACCCGCTAAGTCATAAGTAGCTGACCAAAATTCTTTTAACAGAAAAATCGGCTAACATGTCCAAACTTTAAACCTTTTCATCATTCGACATGTTTCATGTAAAAGACCTTTCTGGCGAAGAGAAGCTGACGTTGGAAGCAATGTACAAAAATCATCCCCGCCATGCGCCCCGGATGCGGGCTCACGCCGTTTTGTTGAGCGATGCGGGATTTAGCCTTAACGAGTTGTCGGCGACTTTCGACATTTGCCGGCAAACCGCCGCGACCTGGCTGCATTCTTGGGAGGAAGGAGGGGTGTGCGCCTTGTTTGACGACCCCCGGAGCGGCCGCCCGTGCAAATTGTCAGAGGGGCAAAGGCACGGGGCGGTGGAACGGGTCAAGCAATCCCCACGGTCGTTGAAAAAAGTGCTGGCGCAATTGGCTGAGGAACTGGGCATCAAGCTGAGTTGCTCAACGCTCAAGCGAATCTGCAAGCAGGCAAAGTACTGCTGGAAGCGGGTTCGGAGATCGCTGAGGTCCAAGCGCGACCCCGAATTGTTCGAGCAGTCCCGGCAGCAACTGGCCACGCTGATCGCACAGGCGGGGCAACAGCAGATAGACCTGTACTATTTTGACCAGTCGGGCTTCACGCTGGAGCCTTGCGTCCCCTATGCGTGGCAGCCTGTCGGGGAAACGCTTGAAGTGCCTTGCTCGAAAAGCAAGCGGCTCAATGTGCTGGGCTTCATGGACAGGGACTGTTCATTCCAATCCTGGGTGTTTGAA
>CAILYI010000224.1 GCA_903838415.1 uncultured Anaerolineae bacterium
CGTTACTCCATGCTTTTTGAGTGTTACGCTGCCCTTCCAAGCCGTTACTTCATGCTTTTTGAGTGTTACGCTGCCCTTCCAAGCCGTTACTTCATGCTTTTTGAGTGTTACGCTGCCCTTCCAAGCCGCTACTCCATGCTTTTTAAGCGCTGCACTGCCCTTCTACGATGTTACTCAGCGTTTCCTTGAGGCTGCAATGCCCTTCAAGGATGTTAAAAACAAAAGTATTTCCTTCAATTGGAAAGAAATACTTTTACATAGCTTTCTGCTTTACCACTTCCTTATGAAGCGACTTGGACCAAATTCGGCAAAACGCCGTTCTGCGGAAGAATTAACCAGCGTCCTCGCGCTTTGTGGGTTCTTCCGATTCTTTTTCACTTTCTTCAGCCAGGAGTTTCCGCAATTGTTCGAGGGGGTGCGCTTCGGTATCTTTTGAAAGATGTTCCTGAATTTTCACCTGATCCTGGACCGCCTGAAACACTTCCTGCCGCAGAATTACCAGGTCGCGCGGAGCATTGATGCCAATCTTAACGCGTTCCCCTTCGATTGCAAGCACAGTTATTACAATCGAATCACCAATTGTGATGCTCTCATCCACTTTGCGGGTTAGTACCAACATATCGACACACTCCACAATCCAGGGCTTTGATGGGGTTCATGGGCGTCTAGTGGCGTGTTTGCTGGAGAGTAGCGTTACTGCAAGTAATCGAAAAGGCTCAAGGCTGAAATTGCTCGCTGACTGACCTGTAAAACCGCTTCATAGGTGGTTTTCTGATTGGTCAGCAAGGCAATTCCTTCTGCCATGTTGGTATCTTCTTTTTTCGAAAGCAAGCTTTTTGTCTCGCTGTTGACCGTCTCCAAAAAATTTGACGCCGACTCCACTTGACGCATGCGCGCACCATTGGATGTACGATATTGATCCAAGACGCTCAAAGATGATTGTAACCCACTAAGTGCTGTCTGCAAAGTGAGCGAATTATCCGCGGCCGGATCGGTGGAATCATGAATATTATTCGACATCAGGGCATCGCTGGCCAGTTTCAAATTCTGCAAGAAACCGCTGATCGCCTGATCGCCGCGCACATTGAGCGTGACGGATTGATCGGGGCCCAGGTTACGCTGCATATTGCCTGTATCGCCAGTGTAGGCAACGGTTTGCGGCGTATAGGGGTTGCCATTCGTGTCGTTTATCGCAACGCCAGGCGTCAAAGTGAAGGCTTTGGTGTTTACCAGGTATCCTGAAAAAATATACTGACCATTCACGTTGGTATTGGCAACATCGACGGCCTCTGTGAGCAAGGTTTGCATTTCGGCGCCCAAAGTGCTGGCGCGTTCGCTGCCCGAAAGCGAGTCGTTGAGACCGCGTAAAACTAGGGTATTCGCGCGCGTGGCAAGATCCTCAAGCTGTTGGAAAGATGAATCGCTGGCGGTCATCCAATTGATGGTACTATCGGCGGTCGTCATGTACGATTCCAGTGTGCGCAGATTCGAGCGCAAGCTCAAACTGGCCGAGGAGCGAACGGGGTCTTCGGAGGCGGTCTGGAATTGTTTCATGGATGAAAGTTTGTCCTGCAGCTTGTTCATTTTTTCCAGGTTCTCTGCCATACTCTGGATGGCATTATCCGTCATCATACGATTTGTAATCCGCATTTTAAGCTCCTTGTCAGACTATCGGCCAACCAGCCCCATGCGGTTAATCACCGTATCAAGCATTTCATCATAAGCTGTCAGCACACGGGCGGCAGCCTGGTAAGCCTTTTGAGTTTTTGCCATGGTTGCGGCTTCTTCATCCAAAGAAACACCCGCAACCGATTCGCGCTGATCACTCAACGCTTTTTCCACCAATCCATATTGGTAGGAATTATCTGCAGCACGTTTGGTTTTCAAGGCCAGATCGGAAATCTGGATACCGTAAAATTCATTCAAAGTGGCAGTGCCCGTGCTCATCCCTTTGGTCGTTTTCAGCGCGGAAATTGCCAGAGCGACATCGTTGTTCCCTGGCAGACCAGTGCCACTGGATGTGGCGATGCTATTCGCATTGAGCAAGGGGTTCACTGCGATCGTCAGGGCATCTGTCCCTGAAAAGAAATCGAGGTTGGTGGCATTGTTCAGGCCGAAACCTGGTTTGTGAAGGGCATTGACCTGTGTAATCAGACCGGCCGCCAGGGTATTCAGCCCGTTCTGTTGATCGACCAGAATTTGATCGCGCACTTCGAGCGTGCCCTTCAATGTTCCACTGGGCGGAGAAAGTTTAACGTTATCCCCGATGTAAACATCCACGACACTGCTATCCGTGTCATTATCCTGAGTGTGCAGTTTGATGGTTTCGTGGCCCACCACCAGCACATTCCCACCGATCGAGACCATCACTTCGCCATTTTTTTGATTGAACGACACCGATCCAGTTAATTGGGAAAGCTGATCGAGCGCCAAATCACGCTTATCCATCAAATCATTGGGCTGCTGCCCTACCGATAAAACATGCGAAATCTGTCCATTTAATTGGGCGACCTGATCTGCCAGTGAATTGATCTGGTCCACCTGGCTGATGACCGATAAATTCTGGTCGCCGCGCATCTGCGAGATTTGCGAGGTGCGGCGCGTGAAAGCATTCGCCAGGGAACTGGCATCATCCAGAACAATGGCCCGCTGACTGACATTGGTCGGGTCGTCAGACAGCGCCTGCCAGCTTGAAAAAAATTGATCCAGCTTGGGGAGCAAGCCATCCGCGGTCGTTTCCGCCAGGGTTGGCTCCAATTGCGAGAGAATGCTGCTTTGGGACTCCCAATTGCTGGTTTCCGCAGAAACTGACCGATAGCGACCATCAAAGAACTCAAGGTTGAAGCGTTGGATACGATCAACGCTGACACCGCCGCCCTTTTGCCCCGCACTCATGCCATATTCTGCGCCATTAAACGATGCTGGTGCGGTCGAGGTCAGGATGGCAGACTGGCGGCGATAACCGGGCGTGCTGGCATTGGCAACATTGTGTTGGGTAATCTCCATCACCTGAGATTGAGTCAGGACGGCCTGGAGTGCGACAGAGATACCACCTGAGATGGTCGGCATTGGAGATCTCCTTAGATGCGGAACTCAACGCCCAACCCTGTGGCTGCTTCCGGGTGCATGGGTCCGCCTTTGGGCGAACGGTACCCGGATTCTGGTTGGAAAATGCTGATTAAAAAGGACTGGGTGGCATTCAGCCATTCCAGTTTGGATAAGGCCAGCGCCTGGTTGGCGCGGTTTAGCTCACGAGCCTGGCTGGCCAGGCTGGAAATTCCTTCGGATAAGTTCTTGATGCGCTTGGCATGTTCGGGTTTGATATAAGGCAACAGGGCCTGAATGGAAGTCGTTTCCAACCGCAGTTCCAGCGAAAGAGAAAGCGCCTGAACAGATTCGCGGCATTTGTCTTCCATCAAGCTCATTTTATCAAGCAGAGCTTCTTTGTCTTCCACAATTTGAATAATCTTATCGGGGTCTTTCAATAAGCAGGCGCGCTCTCTCTTGGATAGCTCGAGCATCTCCTGTAATATCTTGAACTGCTGCACCAGCACTTGTTCCAATTCCAATCGACATACAGTGAATTTATCATTTTCCATGGCGAAATCCTTGGTACGAGGTTATTTGGGATAGAACCGCGCCACCAATTTCTTGGCGAGGTCATTCACTTGAATTTTGTAATCGCCGCTCTCGATTTGTTTTTGAAGCATTTCGAGGCGTTCGGGATTGGCTTCTTCCACGGTGCCCAGGGTGGCCCGGGCTTTGGACAGTAAGCGCGCATTATCAGACATTTCGACTTTATCCTGTCCGGAGCGGACAGTACTCAGTACCTTGGGTTCTTCCTTCTTATCAATCCGATTCGTTGCTTCTGTCGGCTTGGAAGAAAGTGGGACTAAACCGCTATTTTCGATTTTCATTGGATGGTTCCTCCTGCAGGGAAAATGGATTCACAATAGTATTATCGACCAGAATTGTGAAAACATTATGCCTTGCGCAGGTTAATGGCCTGGGAAATCATCATATCGGTCTGTTGAAAGGCTTTAACGGACATACTGAAGG
Source organism: uncultured Anaerolineae bacterium (assembly GCA_903838415.1). Lineage (GTDB taxonomy): Bacteria > Chloroflexota > Anaerolineae > Anaerolineales > Villigracilaceae > UBA5195. Next base: position 4,060 of record CAILYI010000224.1, read on the forward strand.
AACGCTGCAGGCTCATCATGTGAGTCATTTCCTGGGATATATCCACATTGGACTGTTCAACCATCTTCGCGGTGATCGTCCCATAGTTTTCTGCTCCGGCTGCGCCAGCTTGAACCGCGCCAGACGAGTCAGTTTCCAACCAGATGTTTTCGCCTCTCCCAGCCAGGCCGGTGGAATTGGGGAAACGACTCAACTTGACGGTGCCAACCGCCGCGCTCGCGCCTTTGTCATCCTTCGCGGTTACTTTTCCATCCGCGCTGATGCTGATATCGGTCATCCCAACGGCGATCGTCCCATCCCAAACCAACGGATAGCCGCTGGCAGTGACGAGTTTGCCATCCGCATCCAGGCTGAACTGTCCGTCGCGGGTGTACCCAATTTTCCCATCCGGCAGGGTTACGCTGAAAAAGCCATCGCCCTGAATCGCCCAATCGAGCGGATTGGTGGAATCCTTCAGGACGCCCTGGGCGGGCATGAGCTGGGTATTGAGCAGTTGAGTACCTTCGTTTAGTTTTTCGTTGAGCATTTCTTGAAAATTGGATCGGCTGGTCTTGAACCCGGCGGTATTAATATTGGCCAGGTTGTTGCTGGTCACGTCCAAATCCGATAACCGGCTCAGGATATCCTGGCGGGAAATGTTCAGGGTGTGAAAGAGGGATGAAGTCATGCTGGCTCCTTATCCTAACCAAGTCGACCGAGAGAAGCGATCGTTTTTCCCAACAGCTCATCATGGTTTTGGACCATTTTTTGGGCTGCTTCATACGAACGGGCCACTTCCACGAGTTGAGTCATCAGCTGCGATGGATTGGCGTTGGAGGCTTCCAGGAAGCCCTGTACAACCCGCGGGACATCTTTGCCAGTCGAGGCGGTGGGACCAGTAAATAGATTTCCTTCAGTGTGCTGCAGGTCGGTTTCCGGCTTATCAAAGACGCCGATGCCCAATTTGGCGGCGGTCTTGCCATTTAGGCTGAGCGTGCCATCCGAGGCCACTGAAACCGCCCCATCCGCAAGCTTGATGGGCTGACCGGTGGAATCAAGCACCTTGAACCCGTCCACAGTCACCAGACTATTATCAGCGTCCCGCAGAAAACGTCCGTCGCGGGTATAGCGGTCGCCATCAGGAGTTTTCACGTGAAAGAACATGCCTTTGCCCTGCAAGGCAAAATCGAGCGTGTTGCCGGTATTTTGGAAAGCCCCTTCGGTAAAATCGATAAATTCGGAACCAATCTGGGATCCCAGACCTAATTGGCCGAGGTAATCCACCGAACCGGTGGAGGTCTGCCCGGAGGAATAGGCAGCCTGATTCTGCATGAAATCTTCCGCGGTGGTCAGGATTTGCTTGAAACCGGGTGTTTCCATGTTGGCAATATTATGGCTGAGAACTTGCTGACGGGCAGCGTTCATCACCATCGCAGAGACGGCTGAATAGAGACCTTTAATCATCTTAATTTACCTCCAAAGCTTTTATTGTTCTGTTGAACATTCAACACCAGCTGGACTTCTTCGCGGGTCATGCTGAACTGGCGGGCGATATCCACGTCAGACATTTTGGCTTCAGCCATCGCCCCGATCAGGCGATTGCGATCCATCACCGAGGCGGTTGAATCAACCGTCTGGGGTTGGTTAACGCGCGATTGGGTGACATTCAACAGCGCTTTGAAATCTGACTGGCCCATCACTCCCGTTGATGGCGGGATGGTTGAAGATTGCGGCGCATTGGTAACCAGGCTGCGCATTTCTTCCACCACCGGCATCAAGCGCTTGGCCTGAGCCTGGCGATTCTGCGCCAGGGCGGTCTCGCGCGCCAGCTGGATTACGTACAACGAGTCTTCGAGGGAAACTCTAGGGATATTACTCATTTTCCATCATCGCTTTCAGAGAGATGATTGCCCGTGCGTGCAACTGGCATACCCTTGATTCTGTGATGCTCAGCACTTTGCCGATTTCTTTGAATGTCAATTCGTCGGTGTAATATAAAGATAAGACCAGTTGTTCTCGCTCAGAAAGATTTTTAATGGCGCTGCCCATCTCTTCAATTAAATTTCCTTCTTCCATGATGCTGGAAGGGTCAAGCTGTTTATCATCCCTTAAGCGCTCATGCAGGGAGCCATCACCATCTTCGTTGACTTCCACCATCATGTCCAAAGAAACCAAAATTCGGTTCGAATCGGCCAAACCTTGTTGAACATCTTCGAGCTTGAAACCAAGGTGAGAGGCAATTTCATCTTCGGTGGGTTCATGGAAGTTTTGAGCCCACAGGGTTGTAATGCTTTTCTGGATCATGCGCGTGCGTTTACGCGCCGCGCGCGGCATCCAATCGGATGAGCGCATGTAATCCAAAATTTTGCCGCGAATGCGCAAACTGGCATAAGTGCTGAAACGCGTATTAAACTTTGGATCATAATGGTCGACGGCCTCGATCAAACCGATCAGGCCCTGGTGGGCCATATCTTCGTAATCGGTGCCCAGTTCCTGGGTAATTCCCATCCGCGCCAACAGGTAGTGAACCAGAGGTACGGATTGCAGAACGAGTTTTTCTCGCATTTCTGGCGAACGATTCGCGATAAATTCGTCCAAAATATCCACTGTTTCAATTTGCATGACCATGGTTTACCGCACCTCTGTAGTGCTGCGGGATTCAAGACCTTCAAGTTCATCGGATTGATTCTGCTCTGGCTTTTCATCGCTTTTAAGATTGGCATCCAGCACGCCCGAGGAAATCTGCCGCGTAATCAGCATCAGCAGTCCGCCCATTCCCAAGGTGCTGACGCCTGCGCGGATGGCAATATCGAGCAACTTGGTATTGGTAAGCCAGGAAAGGCCGACAATCGTGAGAAACAAAATAATCAGGATAATAACGGACATCGTGAAGGTAAATTCAACCAGAACTGGCAGGGGAAGATCGTCCCACCGAATTTTATTACTGGCTGACCGGGCAGATTTGGAATCCGGTTTTGGAGTTTCCTTGCTCTCTGCCGCTATACCATTCTCAGTTTTCATTTATTCCATTCTTTTCCAAATAGAGCAGCAACCAGGCGGGCCGGATCAGAAACTTCCAAATTGCGCGCCGCTTCCTTGCCGGTGGTGAAGAAACTGAGCGGGAGCTGGTTTTTTCGAGCAAAGTTGTAGACGCTGCCAAAGGTGTGAGTTTCATCCAGCTTGGTGATAATCAGGCCGTCCAGGTTGAAAATTCCCAGCGCAGCGGATAATTGGTACAAGTCTGTCTCTTTGGTGGTGGCCGGAGCGACCAGGTAAGTGCAGCGCTTGGGGAGTTCCGCGAGCAGTGCGCCCAATTCGGTGATCTGGCTTTCGTTGCAGGGGTTGTAGCCGGGCGTATCCACCAGGAATAAATCCGATTCTTCCCGGTTCTGGAAAATCTCTTTCAGATCTTCGGGGGTGTACACAAGCTTCAGCTTGATTCCCAGGGCATCGGTAAAAGCGCGTGATTCAGCAATGGCGCCAATGCGGATTGTGTCGGCACACACCCAGGTAACCGTTTTTTGCAATTTTTGGCTAAAAAAGAGCGCCAATTTAGCGACGGTGCTGGTTTTGCCGCTGCCGCTGGCGCCAATCAGGCAAATAACGTTGCTCGAAACATAAGTCCCGGCGCCTTGCTGTATACGCAGTTCAGCCCCAAGCAGTTGAGTGATGGATTTCTTGCTGGCATCATTGTCAGATAATGTACCGGGGCTAAGTGTTTCCAGGGCTACATTCAACAAGCCTTCAATCAGGGTATTGTCGACGTCCTGGCTGATTAACTGTTGCTGAATCTTTTTCAGGGATGGCGGCAGGTATTTATCGTCGGCCTGCGGTTTTGCAACCGGTTTGGGCGCGGCTGGTTTCGGATCGGCATTCACTGCGGTGGAAGGAGGCGTCAGCTTTTCCACAACCGGCTTTTCCGGCTTGGTCACCCATTCAATTTGGGGAATTTCTTCAACGAATTCGACACCTGTCTTGTTTTCCGATGGACGCAAGATCGGGGCCGGTGCAGCGGCTGCCTGGAGTGCAAGTTGCGAGTCTGAACTGGCCGCAACGATTTCAACTGTCGTTTTATTCCAGGGATTCCAAGATGGTCCCAGCGGAACTTCGCGCATGGATACCACAATGGCATCGGCCCCCAGTTCGGCCTGGACCAATTGCAAGGTTTGTAACATCGAGTCGGCTTTGAATGTTTTTGTAACCATACTAACCTCTATTCCGATTTAACCATGCCGTGCGCTTTTACTTTTGTGCCCTGCCCAACTTCGGAGAATGCCATCACGATCAGGTTGGGGAGTGATTGTTCCACCAGGCGGCGGAAAGCCAGGCGCAGTTCGCGCGGACAAAGCAGGATGGGGAAATGTCCCAATTGCGCCAGGGCTTCCATCTGTTCGCCGGTCTTGACCAAAATGCGCTGCGCCATCATCGCGTCGATTTGAAATCCGGGGCTGCCTTCAGAATTTACCAATGCCGATCTCAGGGTAGCTTCCAACTGGGGCGCGAGCGTAAAAACGTTGAGCGTGCTATTTTCGTCCTTATATTGAGACGAAATAGTATTGGCCATACTCTGCCGGACAGCTTCTGCCAAAATGTGCGGGTCGCGGGTCATGGTGGCGTTGTTCGCCAAAACTTCCAGGATGCCGCTCAAATCACGGATGGGGATGCGCTCGCGCAGCAGGTTACGCAGCACACTCTGGATTTCTCCCAGGTTGAGCAATTCGGGCACCACGCCGTCCACCGAAGCCGGGACTCTCTGTCGCAGCTGATTCAACATCTCCTGCACCAACTGGCGACTCAGCAATTCAGAAGCGTAACCCCTAACCACCTCGGTAAAATGGGTGCATAAAACGGATAGCGGGGTCACAACGGTGTAACCTTTCAATTCCGCCTGGTTTTGTTCGGCATCGCTAATCCAGAGGGCGGGCAGGCCAAAAGCTGGCTCAGAGGTTTGAATTCCCTGGAGCGGTTCTTCGATATCCGAACCGGGGATCGCCAGCACCCGATCCAACAAGATGTCGCTGGAGGCAACTTCCTGGCCGCGAATCTTAATCCGGTAGGATTGCGGAGGCAGGCGCAGGTTGTCGCGGATGCGCACAACCGGGAGAATTAATCCCATTTCGTTCATCAACTGGCGGCGGATGGTGGTGATGCGGCGCAGCAGGTTATCCTGGCTATCTTCATCAATAATCGGGATCAGGCTGTAGCCAATTTCCAACTCAATTGGGTCAACGACCACCATTTCAAGCATCTGTTCGGGCGTTTCCAGTTCGGACGAAGGCGCGGGCAAACTGGCAGCTTCCTGCAGGGCAGTGCTGGCGGCCTGTTCCTTGTTCACGAAAAAGGCGCCCACACCAAGCCCAAGGCTGACAAGCCCAAAAGGCAGCGTGGGTAATCCGGGCACCAGCATCATCAGCGCCACGATCCCGGCACCAACCGCCAGAACATTGAAGTTCGAGATCTGACCCGACACTTCAGTTCCCAAAGATGATTCGGATGTCGAGCGGGTCACAATCAAGCCCGCAGCCGCCGAAACCAGCAGGGATGGGATCTGGATCGCCAGCCCCGCGCCGATGGTCAGCAGGACGTAAGTCTGCAGTGCGGTGACCAGCGGCATGCCGCGTTGCAGCACACCGATCACGAAACCACCGATAATATTGACCAGCATGATGATGATCGCCGCAATGGCATCACCACGGACAAATTTACTGGCACCGTCCATCGCGCCGTAAAAATCCGCTTCCGTTTCGATGGATTTGCGCCGCTGACGGGCCTGGGTTTCATCAATCAAACCGGCGTTGAGATCGGCGTCGATCGCCATTTGTTTACCAGGCATGGCATCCAGGGTGAAGCGCGCGGCAACTTCAGCCACACGACCGGCACCACTGTTGATAACCACGAACTGGATAATCATCAGGATGAGAAAGATAACCACGCCGACCACATAATTTCCACCAACAATCAGGTTGCCGAAAGTGGAAATGATTTGCCCGGCTTCCCCGTTGAGCAGGATCAAGCGGCTGACGGAAACGTTGATTCCCAGGCGCAGCAGCGTCACCAGCAGCAGGACCGTCGGAAACACGGAAAATTCCATCGGCTGCTTGATAAACATCGTCAGCAGAACAATCCCGATGGAAGCCGCAATGCTGAGCGCAACCGCCAGGTCAACCAGGAAGGGCGGCAGCGGAATAAGTAACATGCCGACCAGTAATACCAGGCTGAGCGCCATGACGATATCATTTGAGCGCAGCAAGCTTTGCATGGCAACAAGAATGGGGCTTTTCCCTGAAGTTGTGGTTGTAGTGGTCATTCGTGGTTTCCAATTAAGTTCATTTGAGTGTTAGTTGGTCTGGAACTGATAGGGGATTTCCCGCGCAGTTTGTAAACATATGCCAGGACTTCCGCCATTGCCAGATAAAGATCCGGCGATATTTCCTGACCGATTTCAATCGTCTTATAAATGGCACGCGCCAGAGGAATATTCTGGACAACAGGAATATGGTTCTCTTTGGCGATTTTGACAATTCTTTGGGCTACGCGATAAGGACCCTTTGCCAGTACCCGCGGCGCGCGCATCCCTTCCTGGTATTCGATCGCGATCGCAAGGTGGGTCGGGTTGGTCACCACAACAGTAGCCTTGGCTACATTTCCCATCATGCGTCCACGAGCCATCTGACGCTGCATACTGCGAATATGGCTCTTTAGCTGGGGATTGCCTTCGGAACGCTTGTTTTCTTCTTTGATTTCCTCTTTGCTCATGCGCAGATTCTTGTACATATCCCAACGCTGGTAGGCATAATCAGCAACCGCAAGCACCAGATACATGCTCCCAATCCGGATCGTCAGCGAAATTGCCAGCCCGGCAAACCGGCTCACCGCGGTAGTCAAATCATATTGAGTGTATAAAAGCATCTCAAAAAAATTGGACCGCAGGAAGCTGTAGGCAAACCAGGAGACCCAGCCCAACTTTAGCAGCGTTCTGAGCAGTTCGAACAGGCCACGCGCCGAGAAAATCCGTTTGAAGCCTTCCAGTGGATTCACGCGCTTGAAATCAAAGCCGATCTTCTTGCCAGCCCATAAGAATTGGGTCTGCGCCAAAGTGATGACCACACCAGTCATCAACACACCAACCAGGATCAGCCCAAAGGAAGGCAATATCTGTATTGTATAAATGCTCAGCTTTTCTCTGAGCCATTCGATCGATAATTCTGTGCCCGGAAGTTCTACCACTACACTCGTCATCATGCTCTGAAAAGCCACCACCATTTGAGCGCCCGGCCCGCGCAACAGGAAGGCGCTGATTAAAATAATCACCGCCGTATTTAATTCATGGCTGAGCACCACCTGCCCCTCTTTACGGGCTTCTTCCAGGCGTTGACTGGTAGGGGCTTCAGTTTTATCCGACATTTCGCCTTATCTCTTGATAAATAAAAGCATGTTTTCTGGCACCGATTGATACAAAGTTGACAGAAAAGGGATGACAACCGCAAACAGCATACCCATGGAGAGTAATGCCACGACCACTTTGACGGGTAATCCTAGAAAGTAGACCTGCACCTGTGGAGCGACGCGCGCCAACAACCCCAAAGTGAGATCCGTCATAATCAGCGCCGCCATGACCGGTAAGGCCAGGTGGATGCCGGATGCGATAAATACCGGGGCCGTTTTCATAACGGCGTCCATGCCATTAAACGGTAAGCTGCTATTCAGCGGCAGAGCTTCAAAAGTTTTTTGAATGGCGATCAGGACGAGGTGGTGACCATCAATCACCAGGAAAACCATCGTGGCGGTCATCACAAAAAGCTGGTCAAATGCTGAACCGGATTCGCCCAAAGCTGGGTTGAAGATACGTCCCGATTCAAAACCGCTGCCCGTCGCCATGGCTGATCCGGCCATCTGAATGGTTCCAAAAGCCAGGTCCGCCGCAAATCCGATTAAGGTGCCAATGATGATTTCCTTGCCGATGGCCAAACTGTAGCCTACCGCCCCAACCGTAACCGCATCTGCTGGAATTGGCTGCCAAGGAATGAGCACCAGCGCCAGTAGAAAGCCCAGACCGATCCGCACCTGCATGGGGATGTTTTGACCGCCGAACACTGGCACATGAATAATGATCGCCATGATTCGGGTAAAGGCCAGAAAAAAAAGCTGCGCCTGCGCAACAGAAATGGTCATAACTAGTCTCGCATCCTACTAGTGATGATACTAGTTTCAGCTTTTTAAGTCTGTAAAGTGCATGTGAAGCAAACCTAAAGATGGCGTAAAATCTTCCCCAGCGCCTAAAAAAGTGACCTGAAAGTCGAAAGAACTTTCAGGTCACTTTTTGAATCCGATCGATGCGACCCTATTTTTCCAGCTTGAATTGAGTTACCGTTTCCTGAAGCGCCCGAGCCAGACGGGTGAGCGCTTGAGCGGAGGCGCTGACATCTTCCGCCTGCGCGCTCATCTCTTCCGTGCTGGCGCTGACTTCTTCCACCGCCGCGCTGTTTTCTTCGCTGACACTGGCAATCGATTCGACCGCCTGCGCCACGATGTTTGAATTATTCGACATTTCTTTGGTGGCGTGATTGTTTTCCTGGACCACGTTCGAAACCGAATCCATGGCCGCCACCAACTCGTTGGAAGAAGTGTTGATTTGCCGGGCAGCGCTGGCAATTTCATCCACCTGGTGACTGACAACTTCCACCGCGGTTAGGATGCTCCTGAGCGCCTCGCCCGATTGATTGGCGCGGATGACGCCATTTTCAACTTCCTTGGCGCCATCGTTCATGGCAGATACCGCATCCTTGACAATGTTTTGGATGCCCTTGATCAATCCGCCGATTTCCTTGGTGGCGTTACTTGAGCGTTCAGCCAACTTGCGGACTTCGTCGGCCACCACAGCAAAACCCTTGCCCTGCTCCCCGGCGCGCGCGGCTTCGATGGCGGCGTTGAGAGCCAGCAGGTTGGTTTGCGAGGCAATGTCCGCGATGGTTTCGACAATCGCGCCAATCTGATCAGAGCGCTGGCCCATTTGCTGCACTTTCTCAGCGGAGATGCCCACTTTGATCCTGATCGATTGCATGTTCTGGATGGTTTCTTCAACTGTTTTGGCGCCACTGCGCGCAGTTCCGGCAGCTTGCGAAGCTCCCTCGGTGCTGCTCTGGGCGCTGGCCGCCACGTGCTGAATGGCCGTGCTGATGCGCGTCGTAATGTTGGAGGCTTTCTCCACCGCGACGGATTGTTCCTGGGCGCCCCGCGCCACGTTGCTGATGGTGTGAGCCATCTGATTGGCCGAAGTAGCCGTCTTGCTAACCGCCTCGGTTTGCTGATTAATTCCGAGCGCTACCTGTTGAATCGTCGTGGCAATCTGACCGGCAGCCGTCCCGGCCTGAACCGAGGTCGTTTCGAGGCTGTTCGCGGCGATTTCAAGTCGGGCAGCGTTCTCTTTGACGCCGCCGATCAGTTGTCGCAGCCCCACAATCATCTGGCGCAGCGATTCGCCAATTTCATCTTTTTCAGAACGCAGCTCCACCGTCGCGGTCAAATCTCCGCGGGTAATTTGTCCGGCAGTTTCGGCCACAAAAACCAGGTACTTTTTCAAATTATCCAGCGCCAGGCTAATCAGCCCATACTCATCCCGCCGCTGATTGAGCTTGATAATTTCGTCCCTGGCAGCTTCCTGTTCCAGGTTGCCCAACGCCAGGGTATTTATCATTTCAGAAATGAGCACCAGAGGATTGGTGAGCGTTCTTCCAAACAGGATGGCCAACCCGACCACAAACACCGCGCTGACCAGTGCCACCAACAAGATACTGTTTCGCAAGTTGGTGGAAGCCTGCTGAACTTCGGTCAGATCCTGTTCCAACATCAAGACTGCGCCGCTACCCAGGGTGGGGATGGGTCGATAGACGCCCAATACAATATTCCCGTTATATCCAACATACTCAGAAATCCCGGCTTTGCCCTTCAACCCTTTGTCAGACCCAAAAGTGATGATTTTCAACTCTAGCGCTGAGCGGTCTTTGATGACGCCGGTTTCAATCAATTGATCGGTAAAACGGGATTCGGTAATAAAAGCCCCATCCCGACCCAGCAGGTAAGCTTCGCGGGTGCGACCGGTCTGATAGGTTTTGAGCAAATTGCTCAAATAGTCGGTTGGAACAGTCAGCCCGATTACCCCAACGATTTTTCCGCTGACAAGGATCGGCGTGGCACTGACCAGGAAGGGAGCGCCGGTAACTTTCGAGGCGAGGGCATCCGAGCTGACAAAATTCCCTTTGGCGGCTTCCTGAAAGTAAGCCTGATCCGCAACACTATCCGTGTCGCCGATCACATCACACAGGAGCGATCCGTCGGGCCGGGCAATAAAAATATCCTGATACGTTTTCCACTGCTCAAAATATTGCAGCACTGCCGGACAGGCTTTTTCAGCATCCATGGTTTGGATGCGGGCAATCCCAGCCAGGGTCAGGGTATCTTTTTGCCGCTCCGCCAGCCAGTTGGTGATCTCCATGGTCTGCAAATCACCCATGGTATTGAATTCTTTTTCGATATCAGCGCGGATTACTTGCTGACTCTGATAAAAAACAATTCCGCCGGTCACTGCCAGCGGAATTAAGGAAAGCGCCAGAAAGAAAGCAAAAATTTGGCCCTTTACGGATCGGAAAAAGCCGAGTTTGATGGAAGCTGTAATGGACATTGCACACCTTCAATGAAATTTGGGGTAAGGATATGTCACATGGATAATTCTGCAGAACGGTTGAAGCAGCCCTGGATACGGTTTACCAATAAGTCCGGATTCAATGGCTTCACCAGGAAACCACTGGCGCCCATTTGAGCCGCTTTCTGAACAATTTCCGGGAATCCCATGGATGAGATAAAGATCACTTTCGTTCTTTGCAAAAGAATTTCTGAATTCAATTGGCCGATTAAATCCAAGCCATTTTGTCCTGGCAAATAAGTATCAATCAAGAGCACATCCGGCAAGTGCTGAACCAACAGTTGGCGAAGATCGGAGGGTTGAGTACAGATAATCGGATTCATGCGATTCCGGATCAGCGCCAGTTTGATGAGATCACACTGCAGGGCATTGGGTTCAAGCACAAGAATCGACAGCATTTCGCGTTTCATATCACCGATCCATTTTTTGAAAAATCTGGGAAGCGTCCCGAAGCTTTCATGCCAACTTTTAACTTTTCAACGCCCTCGGCATCCAGCTTAAGAATGTTCAATGATTCAGGGTGTATCTTGGTATTAAAGAGTTCGGAAGCTGTCAATTGATAATCATCGGCAAACGAATCTGCCAGATTGACGATGGCGGGCAACTTTTGGTTGGTCCCAGCCAGGGCAGGCCTATGATGGAAACGAATTGCATCCACCAGCACGACCGGATAATTCCAGCGCTCGGCAATCAACCCGCCCACACTGGCGTGATCGATACCGATCAACTTTTCTTCCACCTCCCAGAGCTGCAGTTGATTCTGCTGGACAGAATCAACCACCATTTTGTAATCCTCCAGGACGAACTGGTCGAGAAGCAGTTTCCCCATATCATGAAGCAGCCCGGAGACATAGGCTTCCTCCGGGTTGGGATAACGCAAGGCCTGCGCCAGCCATTCCGCGGCCACGGCTGTCACCAGGGAATGATGCCACAATTCGCCAGCTCCCAGCCTGTAACCAATCAGGCTGCATTTCAAAATATCGGTTGCGGAAGATGTCAACAGGATGGTTTTGAGTCGATCCAACCCGATGTGCATGATCGCTTCATAAAGCGTTGAACACGTCCGGGCATAACCCAGCGAGGCTGAATTCGACATTTGCAAGACCAGCGCGGCCAAAGCCTGATCGAGGCTGATCAGGCTGACCAGCAAGCCGATGGTGATGTTCGGTTTTTCGATTTCCCTCAAAATACGGGTGACATTTGAAGGCATGGGCCTGAAACGGGTAACCGATTGGACGATCTCGTCAACTCTTTTGGGTAACATGGCGCGGCCCTATGAATTTCGCTTTAATGAACCAGGTTGGGTAAGCTCGTAAACAAGTTGAATGTAAAAGTCAGCGCTTGTTGAAGCATCCAGGAACTCAACACGACCAGGACAACGATCACGCTGATCAGTTTCGGGATGAAACTCAACGTCGCTTCATTAATCTGGGTTGCGGCCTGAATCAGGCTGATCAGGCTGCCAACCATGAGCGTGATTAATAAAATCGGTCCAGCCAGCAAAAGAGCCAGCGTAATTGCGTTTTGACCAAGGGTAAGCACATAAGCTTCAGTCATCATTTACCTCAAGAACCGCCAGTGAAACTCAGAACCAGGCTGCGAACAATCAAATACCAACCATCAACCATCACGAAGAGCAGCAGTTTGAAGGGCAGCGAGACAAGCGACGGCGGCAGCATCATCATACCCAGGGAGAGTAAGATGCTGGCAACCACCAGGTCAATCACCAGGAAAGGAATATAAATCACAAATCCCATGGTAAAGGCCGTCCGCAGTTCACTGATGACAAATGCCGGGAATAAACTCACGGTGGGGATATCGTCAATGGTGGCGGGTTGAGGCTCGTTGCCAAGCTCGAGAAAGAGCTGGATGTCTTTTTCACGGGTTTGCTTGAACATGAAATCGCGGATGGGCTTTTGTCCCAGTTTTAACGCGGTATCCTGATCAATTTTTTCATTCAAGTAAGGCTGGATCGCGGTTTCATCCACCTGTTTGTAAACCGGGGCCATGATGAAAAACGTCAGCAGCAGAGAAAGGCCAATGATGATCTGGTTGGGGGGCAGAGTGGGCGTGCCAATCGCGCTGCGCAGCATCGACAGCACAATCACAATCCGGGTAAATGAGGTCGCCAGGATCAAGACTGCCGGAGCCAGCGAGAGCACCGTCATCAGCACCAGCAATTGCACGCCGGTGGTAACCTGCTTAGGTCCCGGCGTCTGTGAATCGACCGTCAGGGAAACCCCAGGAGCCGTCACCCCCGGCGCAGTCGCACAACCGCTTAGGAGAATAATCAAAATAAAAGCAATGACGATGCAAAGAACTGTTTTTGCAAAGGGCCTGGCCGGTCGACCGGTCTTCCCTGCAGGAGTTTTTGAACCAATTCTGGGAAATTCTCTTTCAGCCATGGTTGGTCTTTATACCTTTCCTTTTGACGCATCCGTGGGCTGGTGGGAAGTAAAAGATTGCAGCAGGGAACTAAAATCCAAACCCGGCTGGGGTTGAGCTTCTTCCACAGGTGTGACATCCAGGCTTGTTTCGACCGGGGCAATCAAGGAAACATTCTGATCCGTTGCGCCGATTAAGAGTTGCTGGTTGCCAATCACCACCAGGTGAATGGCTTGCTTTGGAGATAATCTCACCGTTTCGATCACGCGCAACTGGCGGATCGATTTTCCGGTTGGGCCATGCTGCAGCCAGCGGCGGAAGATCACCGAACAGGCCACGATCAGCAGCAAGACCAGGAGCAATTTAACAAAGGCGCTCACAAAATAAAAGGTGTTCGAACCGAGGGGATCGCTGGCCGTTTGTGAAGAACCACTTATCAGCAGCAGCGCGCCTGTCGACAGCAGGCCAAAAGCCATCAGCGCGACGGTTAGTTTTTGTCGCGCAGTGCTGGTTTCAAGCCACTTTTTAACCATCGCTGTCAGATTAAGCATCAGGCTGCCACTTTCTCGGCCTTTGAAGAAATCATTTCGGTGATGCGAACCCCAAATTTATCATCCACCACCACTACTTCGCCGCGCGCCACCATGCAGTCATTGACAAAAACATCGACCGGATCTCCGGCGAGACGGTCCAGCTCCACCACTGAGCCATGCTGGAGTTCCAGGATTTGGGCAAGCTGCATGTGAGTGCGTCCCAGCTCAACCGTGACACGCAAAGAGACATCCATCAATAAATCGATGTTGCCTGGGTTGGAGGTTTTTGGCTTCCCGTTAGATTTTTCAGCTACAACTTCAGGCCTGTTGCTGATGGGCATTTCATCGTCGATGTTCTCGTAATCTTCCATTTGAAAATTCCTCTTCTAATAAATGGGCTGGATGTCGTCGTGTTCGCGGTATACCCCGGAAATTTGAATTCCCAAACGTTTACGGGACCTTCCAACACGGGCATAAAATTGTTTTTTATTTGCGACCTGCACCACCATCGGACTGTCAATGTTTTTATCCAGTTCAATCACATCGCCAATCGACAAGTTGAGCAGGTCCTTCAGCGTGAGGTCGGCATTGCCCAAAATCACCTTGACCGGGATAACCGCCTTCATCATGGTCCGGATTGCCATCTGGCGCGCCACCGGATCCTGCTGGTGTTCCTTGCGTCCGGCAATCCAGATGTGCGGATTGAGAACATTGGTAATCGGCTTGAGCGTGTTGAAAGGGATGAAGATGCTCATCGTGCCGGTGACGCCCTGGATGTTGATCTCGATCGTCAACAGCAAAACGCGTTCATTGCCCATCATCATCTGAACCCAATGCTGATTGATGGTGCTATCTTCGAGGGACGGTTCGAGAGAGACGACTTTGCTCCAGGCGCCTTTCATATCGCCGAGCATGTGTTCCACCAGCCCGCGCAGGAGCGATTGATCGATTTCGGTCAATGGTCGTTCGGTGAAACGGCCCTCAATCTTGCCGCCCAGGCGCTGCTCCAAAATTAAGTAACTGACATTGAGGCTCATAGTCAGCACCATGTGACCGGGCAAAGGCGCCAGTGAAATTAGATGAAAAAGTGTGTTGGGCGGAAAGTCTTTAATGAAATCATGGAAGCGACCCTGCTCCATGTGCGCCAGATGCGGGCGGACGTTGGTCCGCAAAAAGGTGGGGAGCGAGGTGGTCAAACGTTCGCTCAGGTCTTCATGGACCAGTTCCACCGCGCGCATCTGTTCTTTCGAAAACCTGGCGGGTGACCAGAAGTTATAGGTCTGAATGGTCTTGTTCCCGTCGCTATCGGTTTTCGGGCGATCGCCGCTTGGCTGCCCCATCATGTCGGCGAGGTTGACTCTTTCGCCGCCATTTTTCTGGTCCATCTCAATGGCGCCAGATAGCAAAGCATCGATTTCGGATTGGGCTAACATAGTTTACTGAACCACAAATTCTGTGAAATAGATGGACAAGATTTTCAGATCGGGCAACTTTTGGGAAAGGATGTCCATAATTTCCTGGCGCAGTTTTTCTTTCCCATCTGCCGTGTACAGATCTTCGTAGGTTTTGGTGGATAGCAGCGTGATGACGGTATCGTCCATAATGGGCAGCCGCGCATTGAGCTTGGCTTCAAACTCCGTCAGATAGGCCGTTTTTTCCTCTTCTGGCAGCGTATCGTATTCCGGGTTGTCGGGAGCAAACTCAACCACAATGGTCAGCCGAATGTATTTTCTTCCACCGGGATCAACAAGGTTGATGATCTTGGTGGATAAATCGATCATGATGCCTTCGCCCGGCAGATAATGCTTCGGCTCCGGGGTGGGTGTCGGCGTAATGGCAACGACAGCTCCGAATGCCGCAACCGGGACTGCGTTAGTCGTATCGTAAACCAGGCGAAAGGGTTTGGGCAAATCATCTGGAGCGAAGACAACATAAGCTGTCAGCATCGATATGATTGCGGCAATCAGCAGGATGACCTGCGTGATCACATTGAGAACTTTTAGGATTTTATTAAACATACGACTGCAACTCCAAAGGTCGGGATGGACCCAAATTTAATGAAGTACCACCTAAGGCAGAACCGCCGGGGCGTTGACGTTGATTACGCTGCTTTCCAGCTGATAAATGATGATAATTTCTACCCGCGAATTCAATTCCTTGTGCTGAGCGGTATCGTTTGGAAAAACCGGGGCGTATTCACCCTGACCAGAAATAATAAAACGCTCTGGCGCGATCCCGGAACTGATTAAATATTTGGCAACCGAAGTGGCGCGCGCCAGGGACAGTTCCCAGTTGGTCGGGTAGTTCGGGTTGGACGAGGGTGTGTTGTTGGTATGTCCAACCAGCCTGACCTTATTTTTGATTGGCTGCAGCATCGCGACAATCGTATCGAGCACTTGCTTGGATTCCGGGGGCAGATCCACCTGGCCTTCTTTGAAGATCAGGCGTTCGCTGAGCGAAATCAACACACCTTCCACATTGGTTTGTACGCTGACCTCACTGCCGAGATTTTGCGAGGAAAGCATGCTGGTCAATTGTCCGGCGACTTCTTCTGATTGAGTCGGCCCTTCGGGAATGCCCGGGACAACAATCGGCTTGGAGGAACCATCTTCCTTATTGCCTCCAGCCTGGTTGATTTGACTGTCAACGACTTGAGCTGCCCCGCCAAGCGTAAAGGCGCTGCGCATGCTGGTTGCCAGTCGTTTGTATTTTTCAACATTGACCTGCCCCATGGAGTAAAGGATGACGAAGAGCACCATCAGCAAGGTAATAAAATCTGCGTAGCTGACCAGCCAACGTTCGTCATGCCCTTCTTCATGTTCTTCAGCGCGGTGTGCCATGCTTATGCTTGTGCTTTCTCAGCCTTTCCGGCTGCAACTTTCTTCACAGGGGCTTTCCCAGCATCTTCTTCACTGACGATTTCTGACGGAGGCAGGAAAGCGCTTAATTTGTCGCGCACAATGCGTGGGTTCTCACCAGCCTGAATGGAAAGGATGCCTTCCAACTGCATGTAGCGGTTGCGCGCTTCTTCTTCGCTCTTCGATTTCAGCTTTCCACCAATGGGCAGATAAATCAGGTTGGCAGTCAACAGCCCCCACAGGGTTGCCAGGAATGCCGCCGCAATCGCCTCGCCCAACGCGCTGGGGTTGTCCAGTTGTTTCAACACGTTGATCAGGCCCATAACAGTACCGATAATGCCGAAGGTCGGCGCAAAGCCACCGGCGGCGGTGAAGAAACCAATGCCCTGCTTGTGACGGGCGCGCATTTGTTCGACCGTGGTTTCCATGATGGCTGCCACCTGCTCGGGATCCACGCCGTCGACCACCATCATGATGCCTTTTTTCAAGAACGCGTCGGGAATCTTCTTGCTGTCTTCTTCCAGCGCCAGCAGACCTTCGCGGCGGGCTTTATCTGCCAGCTTGGTCAGCAGTTCGATGGTTTCTTTGGCGTCGAAATTTCTGGTGGTAAAGGCTTGCATGATGAATTGCGGCAGTTTCAACACTGTTTTCAACGGGGAGGTGATGATCGTTGCGCCCATTGACCCACCAATAATCAAGATGATCGCCGAAGGCGCAGCGAATAACTCGGCCGGTGAGCCACCATCCATAATCAACACGACAACAAGTGTCGTAAGTGCCAAAATAAGACCTGCGATGGTTGCAATATCCATGAATTCTCCTGATGATTACCCTTCCGCTTTCAGCATTTGGTTCATTAGTAAAGGTAAAGAAAATGAATTTGAGTTATTTGCCAGAATTATTGGAGATATACGGGGCCAAAGTTTTTCGCCGATATTCGATAAAACGCTCTGCAATTTCCTGGGGAGTGTCTTTAACGATCAGTTTTTTATTGCTGGTCAGCGTAATGATGGTGTCTGGGGTCGATTCGATGGTTTGAATCAACTCGGGATTGATGTAAATGATTGTGCCGTTGCTACGGGTAATAAAAATCACGGTCAGCTTCCTTTTTTTGCGCTATTTCACTCTAACACTGGCAGATTTACTATGCACAACTTTAGCATAGCGCCCTGTTTATGCATGTAAATTGACCGTGAAAGGAATATAAAGATTGGCTAAAAAAACCATTTCATGCAACGGAAAAATACTGCCCGGGCTTTACCCGCCCGGCAGCTTGAACTCGTATATCCCCCGCTTTCACTTTAAATCAAATTCTTTACTGGAGAATTCCCCTGGTTGGGATCTTGTCACGCATCCCGGGTGAGCGTTTGGATGGAAATGGATTGAGTCATGGTTTGTTTATAGTAAAACTCCAGGGTGGCCGGAGGGCGCTGCGTGATGACCGAGCCGGTTGTTTTTCCCCACACCAACTGGTTACTGGCATCAAACCAGTCATTTCCATCGCCGCCGGAGTAAACCACGTCACCGAGCTTGGTTGCGCTGGCAGCGCTGTGACCATCTTCCAACACATTGGGGTTGAAGAGCGCATTTTCCGCGGAAAACCCCTCGGCAGCCTGTCCCATTCCTGTTACATGCTGGTTTCCTTTAAAGATATCCACCCGCTCGATAATTCCGGCATCTTTGGCCGTGAAGGTCAGGCGGGTGCCATCGCTCAACATAAAGGTCGTAAAGTCCTCGCTGGTTTTTAAATCTTTGAAATCGCCATTGTTTTCGCCAGCCACATCATCGACATCCACGTGCGGATCACCCCAAACGGTGGTGCTTTTATTGGACCATTTATCGAGAATCGTGAAAGTGGCGCCATCGGCAAACTTGAAAAGGTATCGGTCGGATTCAGCATAATTCTGATCGTGAACCACCAGACCTTCCAGCGGCGCATTCGACTTGTAGCGCATTTCCAGTTTCACTTCAACGCTCGCACTGGAGACCACCGTAAAGCCTTGCTGGGCGCCATCCGCCTGGGGAGCGTTTCCGCCAGCGGCAACCGCTTGCTGCAATTCAGGCAGTTTCAGGCTGACGTTTTCAATCGGCGGCTGCGGCGCCGGGTTTTGTTGATTGGCGACCTGGGCAGGGTCACTAATGAAGGCCTGATCTTCTTTCCAATACTCCAGGGCGGATTTGTCTTCGACATGTTTCCCGTTTCGGCGAAGTTCGGCGTTTTTTTCAAGCTCCATCAGACGCCGGGCAACCATTAAATTGGATAGATTCGAAGCTGCAACGTTACTCATACCTGCCTCCGTGGCTCATTGAGAGCTACATACGTTATCGACCCAATTTGTGGAATCTTTAGCAGGGAGATTTTCGGCGAGACGGTATCAAGAGAAACGTCCCGAAGGTTTTTGACGGGCTTTTTGGCTTTTTTCTCAACCTTCGGGACGGTTGTTTCAATCAGCTTTCTTTAACGGCAGAACCCCGCTCCTGGGAAAATTCCCAAGCGCGGGGTTCTGTCATCCGGCAACTTCAAGTTTTTCTTTTAGTAACTTCCCTGCTGCCGCCGGACTTGCTGGATGAAATTGCTGATCGTTTCGACAGTCAGCAGTTGGTTCCCAGAAATGACGAAATAGCCAGGCGCCCAAAAATCGCCAGAAAGGTTTTTTTGCTTGTAGCGCGGAAAATCGTTGAAGATTTTCTGCGAGGTCTGCTGGCGGGTAAGCCGGATGAACTGGGCCGGGTTGGCTGTGGGCGGCACGGTCATGATCCAATGCAGGTAGCCGGGGCGAATAACGATCGCATCCAGCCGCCAACCATAGGAGATGCAGACTTGTCTCATCCACTCTGCCAGGAATTCGGTGATGTCACCCGTCAAATAATGATCGCTGAAACGGGGAATTAGCAGGCAGGAATAGGCTAAATCGTTGGAGAACTGCGAAAAGGATTCCGGTTCAACGACTTCGCTGGTTCCCTGGCTGATGGAAGGCCGCTGCTCTTCGGTGTTTATCTCCGGAGCAGGCGCAGACAAAGGGAGACGCGAATCAATTGACGCTTCTTTTTGCTCGGGCTGTCTTTGTTGCAATTCAGGTGGTTCAAATTCGAAAAAATTCACGAATACCTCAACGGGTGGGCAAAGCAAGGCTAGATCAGTGAATACCTTTTTGACTCAAGAAAACACCATATTTTCGGTCGCTTCCTTGAATGTGTTCAATCAGCCAGTGTTTCAGAAAATCGCGTGTTTTCATGCTGGCGCCGAAATCTCCGGCTTGGAATTGTTTTTGCAGATCGCTGACCTGCGCCACCAGCTCTTTATGCTCGCGTTCCTCTTCGCTCAAGCCCGGGTAGTTGTGCTTCTTAAGGAGGGCTTCTTCGGCAGCAAAGTGAAGATGAGTGTATTTTACCAGACCGTCAAACACATCTGATAGTGTTTCGCGGCCCTTTCCTTGCGACATGGCAGCATGCAGATTGTTGAGCAGTTCAAAAAGTTGCTTGTGCTGCTGATCCATTTCAATATTTTGCACAGAAAAGCTATCGTTCCAAGTCATTAAAGTCATCTTCACTCCTAAAAGTAAGCGGGCCCCAATAATTTTCTTCAAGTATAGCTGTTCATCCAATAATCCCCATAAAAAACGAGTGAATTCGCGCCGTCTGCCAGGCAATTTCAAGATATTTGGGGTTCGGGATGTTTTATAAGCTCCTGGGTGGACGGAGCAAGCAGGCTCGCCCCACCTGTAAACCGGAAGTTCCCACCTGTAAACCGGCGGTTCCCACAAATAAACCGGTATTCGGGCGAGTCGACGGCTTGTCCTGCCACAAGAATAGGTGAAAAAATTCACGCAATATTAATGCGTTCTTCTCTTTATTTTTATTATGTGATTTTTTGCTTCTTCTTACAATAGGTAGTAGATTGGGCGGCTTGACTTCCAAGCCGTTGATTGGCCGACTTCCCGTTACCAAATGATGCTATTTATTTGAATATAGTAGTGTACAAGCTTACGATCATCAACCGAAGAAAAAGGAGAGTGTTACATGAGTGTTTTAAACAATATGAAAACCAGCATAAAATTGATCGGCAGTTTTCTGATTATCGCCCTGATTACAGCGGTCGTCGGAGGAGTGGGGATTTACTACCTGCGCCAAATCGACGCGGCGGATACCAAGCTGTACAAGAACCAAACCGTGCCGATCGGTCAGATGGCCGATATTGCGAACGCATTTCAACGAACCCGTGTCAACCTGCGCGACCTGTTACTGGCAAAGACGCCAGAAGAAGCCCAGGGCTATGTTGACACGATCAGCCAACTTTCTAAAGATGTCAATACGTATTCGGCTGAATATGAAAAACTGATTATTTCCGCAGAGATGAAAACGCTCTTTGATGAGTATTCCACGTCCTACGTGACATTTGCCGATTACCGCGATCAGATCGTGGCCCTGGCGCAAGCGGGCAAGGATGCTGAAGCGCTGGCTTTAATGCGCGGCGATGCATTTGCCTCCGCCAAAGCGGTCGAGGCCAATATCGTCGCGATGAAAACGATGAAAGAGCAGCAGGCTGGAGCCACATCCAACGCAAATACCGCCCTGGCCAGCCAGGCCTCCACGATCATGATCACAATTGTGGTGATTGCAGTGCTGCTGGCCGTTGGGTTTGGCATCGTGATTTCAAACAGCATCGCCAACCCGCTGGGGATCGCCACGAAATTGGCGTTGGCTCTGTCTGTCGGTGATCTGGCGCGTGACATGAGCGAAGCCGAAAAAGACAAGCTGCGTAAACGCAAGGATGAAATCGGCTTGATCGGCCAGGCCTTTGACGGGCTGATCAACTATATGCAGGGCATGGGCGATGCCGCGACCACGATCGCCAACAACGACCTGACCATCACGGTCAAGCCGAACTCTCCCAAGGATGAATTGGGGAATTCCTTCTCCAAAATGGTGGAAGGTCTGCGCAGCGCCGTCGGACAGGTCGCTGATAGCGCCAATGCGGTTTCCGTCGCCGCGACGCAGTTAGCCACCGCCTCGGAACAATCTGGCGAAGCCACCAGCCAGATCGCCACCACCATCCAGCAAGTGGCACTCGGCACCGCTCAACAAACCGCCGGTGTCACCAAGACATCCGGCTCGGTTGAACAGATGAGCCGCGCCATCGAAGGGGTAGCCAAGGGCGCGCAGGAACAAGCCAAGGCCATCAGCAAGGCATCACAGGTCACCTCGCGCATCAACATTGCCATCGAGCAGGTCACCAGCAACGCCCAGGCCGTCACCCGCGATTCGGCTGAAGCCGCGCGCTACTCACGCGATGGCGCCAAGACGGTCAAAGAGACCATCACCGGCATGGATGCCATTCGCGCCAAGGTCGGTCTCTCCGCCACCAAGGTGGAAGAGATGGGCACACGCTCCGAAGAAATCGGCGCGATCGTTGAGACCATCGAAGATATCGCCAGCCAGACCAACCTGCTGGCCCTGAACGCCGCCATTGAAGCCGCGCGCGCCGGGGAACAGGGCAAGGGCTTTGCCGTCGTGGCTGATGAAGTCCGCAAACTGGCAGAACGCTCCAGCCTGGCCACCAAGGAAATTGCCGCACTGATCAAGGGTATCCAGAAAACCGTCAGCGAAGCCGTCAGCGCCATGAAAGAATCCGCCAGCGAAGTGGAAGCCGGAGTAGTCCGCGCCAATTCGGCCGGAGTGGTGCTCGACAACATCCTGACCGCCGCCGAATCAGTCTACAAACAGGCTGAAGATGCCGGGACCGCCGCTGCCAAGGTCAGCGCGGCTGCCGCCGAGCTGGTCGAAGCGGTTGACACCGTCTCGGCCGTGATCGAAGAGAATACCGCCGCCACCGAAGAGATGGCCGCCAACTCGTCAGAACTGACGCAAGCCATTGAAAACATCGCCAGCGTCAGCGAGCAGAACAGCGCCGCAGTTGAGGAAGTTTCCGCTTCCACCGAGGAAGTCTCCGCGCAGGTGGAAGAAGTCTCCGCTTCGGCCGCCTCGATGATGGATCTGGCCCAGGGCCTGCAGCAGGTGGTCGCTCAATTCAAGCTGGACCTCGGAACCAAGCAGGCAACCAGCGCACCCGTCCAGGCCGCTGTGAAATTCTCGCAGCCGGTTACCTCCAAAAAGTTCAAGTAAATTTCAACAGGTGGCCTTTCCGGTTGATAGGGGAGGCCACCTGTAAAGTCCCGCACAAATTTACCGGTTGAGCGCAACACGGAACTTGCAGCACAGGCTCAGTTACAGCAACCAAAAACGAAACGGCAAGTTTTCGAACCAGATTCGCATGGAGAATAAAAAATGGAACATCAATTAGTGGTTTTTGAACTGGCAAATGAATTTTACGGCATCAACATTGCCGTGGTGGAAAGCATCATCAAGATGCAGGCGATTACACAACTTCCGCAGACGCCCGTTTACGTAAAGGGCGTGACCAATCTGCGGGGCAGCGTACTGCCTGTGATCGATCTGCGCGCCCGCTTTGCCCTGGACACAAAAGAAGATACCCGCCAAACCCGCATCATCATTGTCACGATGGGAAACATCAAGGTGGGTGTGGTGGTGGACGGCGTCTCGGAAGTGCTGCGTGTTTCAGACGACTCAATCGAACCGCTGCCGCCGATGGTCAACTCGGTAAACTCGGTCTTTCTGAAAGGCATTGTCCGGCTGGAAAACCGTCTGATTATCTTGTTGGAATTGGGCAAGGTGCTCGATCTTGAAGAACAGCAATCCCTGGAAGCCCTGCACGCCCAGGTCGCATAAAAACGCATCAAAACCGACAGGACAGCGCTCCATCCATCATGCCGCCGGTAAGTTGCTGCCCATTGCGCTGACCCGGCGGCTATTCATTAAGTTCAAATCAGGCATTGCAATTTCCGCGTCCCCCGCAGGCCAGGAGCAACAGCCCGCCAACAACCGGATACCCGCTGTAAATACGGCATAACAGTTGCCCGTAATCTCCCAAAATGAAGGACTCAATAACATCATGGCTAAAAAAAGCAATTTTCTGACCAAATCCTTCCAGACCCAACTCGTCCTTTGGATGGGGTTATGTTTGCTGTTTGTCGGCGGCGTCACAATTGGCTACGCAGCCTATATTTCTCGAACCAGCGACATCGAAAATGCCGAGCAAATCGCCAGCGGGCTGGCAAAAATTGAAGCCAGCAATGTCGAAGCTCAGGTCGAGGTGGCCCTGAACGCGGCCCGCACAACCAGCACAGCCTTTGGCGCCATCAAGTCCAAAGATCAGCCCATTCAGCTCAGCCGCGAGCAGGTCAACGGGATGTTAAACACGGTTCTCAAGGAAAACCCGCAATTCCTGGGAACTTATACGGTCTGGGAACCCAATGCCTTTGATGGCAAAGATGCCAGCTATGTCAACCAGCCGGGTCATGACCAGACGGGCCGGTTTATTCCCTATTGGAACCGTGGCAACGCCGGTGGCGCCATTGAAATGGTGGCCCTGGCAGATTATGAAACCCCGGGAATCGGGGATTATTACCTGCTGCCCAAAAAGACACTCAAAGAAAGCATTCTCGACCCTTACATTTACCCGATTGATGGAAAAGATGTCCTGCTGACTTCGCTGGTTGTGCCGATTGTGGTGGATGGCAAATTCTACGGCATCAGCGGCGTGGATTTAACTCTGGACTTTCTGCAAAAATTGGCAGACGGGGTCAACATCTATGACAATTCCGGCAAGTTGGAATTAATCAGCTATCAGGGCATTATCGCAGGCTCAACCGGAAAACCTGAGCTGGTCGGAAAGCCCATCAGCGAGGAAGTGAAGGATTTCGAGTATATTACAGCGATCGTCCAGGCCGGGAAAGATCACATCACAGTCGATGGCAATTCCCTGGTTGTTTATACTCCCGTCCAATTTGGGAATACAGAGACACCCTGGTCTGCGCGGGTGACAATTCCCTACGCAGTCATTACGGCCAAAGCCAATCAGGATATGCAGCAGATGATCCTGCTCGCAGTGGTATTTATCTTCCTGGGATTGCTGACGATCTGGTTCCTGATCGGCAAGATTGCCATCCAGCCGCTGGCCGTTATGTCTGGCGCGCTTCAAAACCTGCAGCTGGGAAATTTAAACCGGGATATTCCGCAGAGCGTCAAAGACACCATCATGAAACGTGATGATGAATTTGGGACTGCGGGGAAGGGGCTGGGGGGAACCGAAGATTATCTGAAAGAAATGGCAGCCATCGCGCAAAAAATTGCCGCAGGCGACCTGACCGTCAATGTCAAAATACGCTCCGAGAAGGACGAGTTGGGAACTTCTTTTGCCAAAATGGTGGAAAGTCTGCGCAACGCCGTTGGCCAGGTCGCCGACAGCGCCAACGCCGTCTCCTCCGCCGCGGCTCAGCTGGCTGCCGCTTCGGAACAATCGGGTGAAGCCACCAGCCAGATCGTCACCACCATTCAACAAGTGGCGCTCGGCACCGCCCAACAAACCGCCGGTGTCACCAAGACCTCCGGCTCGGTCGAACAGATGAGCCGCGTCATCGACGGCGTGGCCAAGGGCGCGCAGGAACAGGCCAAGGCCATCAGCAGGGCCTCGCAAATCACCTCGCGCATCAACAGCGCCATCGATCAGGTCACCAACAACGCCCAGGCCGTCACCCGCGACTCCGCTGAAGCTGCGCGCTACTCACGCGATGGCGCCAAGACCGTCAAAGAAACCATCGCCGGAATGGGCGCCATCCGCGCCAAGGTCGGTCTCTCGGCCACCAAGGTGGAAGAGATGGGCACGCGCTCCGAGGAAATCGGCGCGATCGTTGAGACGATTGAAGATATCGCCAGCCAGACCAACCTGCTGGCCCTGAACGCCGCCATTGAAGCCGCGCGCGCCGGGGAACAGGGCAAGGGCTTTGCCGTCGTGGCTGATGAAGTCCGCAAGCTGGC
>CAILYI010000225.1 GCA_903838415.1 uncultured Anaerolineae bacterium
CAACCAGGAACCTGTTCGGCATATAACTCGGTTGAGTATTCTGCAAATCCGAATTCTGGAATTGCTTGGGCTGTCGCCCACCATCTATTCTCAGCTTGCGGATAATTGACGAAAGTCAAATTCATTTCCGCGAATGGACAGCCGTATATTATTCAATCCTTTTCAAAAACACCGTACGCAGCAAAAAACTCCATCAAAAGCCTTTGGTAAAAGACCGCGCATAAATTGAGTACTCTCCAGGGTGGCATTTCCGCCGAAGTATACACCGCACGGATGGCGGTATTGGCCGTTTGCCATACCCTGGCGCATGCGGCTGAAACCGAAACGGATCAGACTCCAAAAAAAGCGTGTATAAAAATCGGCATCGCTCAGAAGCTGGTTTGATAGGGGGCTTGGCGGATTCAAAAGCGGCATCAACGGCTCGTAATCGGGATTGATCTGCGGGTCGAAGTTTTCATCCCAGTGGAAATTGCGGTTAATATCGACGTTGTTTTCGTTGACCCGGCGGAGGTTTTTCATTCCCCATGGATTGACTGCGTGGACAAGCAGAATGCCGGTGTTTTCAGCATCCAGACCCGAGGCGAAATCATCCATAAAGATTTTTTAACATGCCTGAACCGAAAAATCCCTCCACGCCATGTACGCCTGGCGAGATCATGGCCAGGTTTTCCTTTTTGCTCGGTTCCGCCCAACCATAGTCAATGCTCAAAATCGGATCGGTTTTCAGAACAAAAGTCTCGAGGCAAGATTTCGGCCATTTGGCGCGCAGCAATTCAAAATCTTGAATAAAACGCGCGCGAGAGGCTTCATAGGTTTCAGGGAAAAGAGAGTCCATGCCTATCGCCATTAGAAATGGTCCAAATTTAATCGCCCGGACACGATCCCTAAGAAGGCAATTGTTGCCAGTATGACCCACAGCCAAAGTTAGGCCGTCCAGCGCAGCCATTTGGGGTAGCTGACCACGGGTCAGCCCCAGGCTGATCAGCAGAACGGGATTGGTGGGGTATGCCAGGTGGGAGAAACCATCATCGAATATGTATGCAAGCACGGCGGTCTGGCGGGTGACCCCGATCAGATCAGCCAGCGGCAGGACAATCGGTATCATCAGGAAGGCTTTGGCCGAACCCGAAGCAATAAAAAATTCGATACCCAGAGCCAGCCCATAGACGGTGACTGCGCCCGGAAAGGCGCCAAGAAACGTGAAAGGAGCGGCGGCGGCGCGCAAAATGGTATCGGTAATGCTGCCGCTGTCAATGATGTAGCGGATGCTGGCTGCCATGAGGATCAATGGGACTGAGGGTGCCAGACCATCCCAACCTTCGGTTAAAACCCTGCCAGACTTTGTTACCGCCCGCGCCAGAAATAAAACCCGCGCCCAGACCCCCGATAAGGAAGAGAATACCGACAATCGGAAGGGCGTAATCTGAAATCACGGGCACAAAGGGACCTGAGAGCATAATGACGAAGATAAAGATAATAAAAAGACCGAAGAAATTCATGGCACGGTTTTGCTTTGGGTCTTCAGTGGTAAAAGAGGCGTCCACGCTTTTGAATTTTTCGCGCTCAGCTGAGTCTTCACGATAAATGGGAGAATTCTACACCGAGTGTGTATGGATTTGAGATGGCCGCAGAAAAGCCCATATTGGTAGCCAGGATGGACATGACCGTCAGACCACTGCTGCTGCCCAAGACTTCGATGCGAGCGTACTGACCGGCAGGGACGACCAGGGTCAGGATCCCCGCGATCATCATTAAGACAAATAAAATCACCAACGACTGGATGAATGCCCGCTGACCGATTTGCGCACCTGCTTTTTGTTCCATGGGCGGCTCCTTTTAGGGGGAAAGAACGAACCGGCAATCCTTTGGATTGCCGGTTCGTGTTAGGGAGACGATCGATGAACAAGCGTCAGGGTTTTATACCTGCAGCTTGAGCCAATCTTTGATTCGCGCTTCAATCTGGTCTCGTACTTCACGGAACTTGTCAAGTTTTTCCTGGTCTGTACCTTTAACCGCGGCGGGATCCGCGAAAGACCAATGTTCGCGCTTGCTGATGCCCGGCCAGACAGTCGGACAGTTTTTGTCGGCGTCATCGCAAACAGTGATCAGATACTGAAAAAGGACTTTTCCCAGGTATTCACCAACACCTTTGGAGCGCTGGCCGGAAACATCGATACCAGATTCTAGCATAACTTGAACTGTGAAAGGATTCAACCCTTTTGGTTCCAACCCGGCGCTGTGAGCTTCAAATTGATCACCGCCGTATTTACGCAGGAAGGCTTCCGCGATCTGGCTGCGAGCAGAGTTACCAGTGCACAAAAATAATACTCGTTTCATAAGATATTTCCTCGTGGTGTTTTTTTATATGGCTATCAACTGCTCGGGAGTCAACAGCCATTCCAGTGTGGCGCAGCGCCCATAAGCGAGCTGATCCATAGAGAGTTTGCAAAGCCCTGCTTTTTGCATATTGATATTAAGACCGGCGTCACCCGCTATCAACATCCCAATCAACTGGCTAAGAAAAGGCTCGTGCCCAACGATGAGTAGGTTCGCCACCGCTTCGCGGGCATTGATTTCTTCCACCAGTTTGTCGGCAAAGCCAAGTGGGGTCAGAAATTCACTCTCAAAAACGCGTTTTTGCTTGATACCCAGCACGTGGGCGACCACGTCAGCAGTCTGGCGGGCGCGCAGGTAAGGACTGGTGATGATGTTATCAATTTCAATCTCGAGTTTCTCCAGATTGTGAGCAATCTTGCCCAATTTCTTGCGTCCTTTTTCGGTCAGGGAACGCAGATTGTCTTCGGTATTTTCATCTGGTTCAGCAGCAATGGCGTGACGCATCAGGTACAAGTTCATGGTTTATCCTTTTCTTGAGATTCCCAGGGCAGGGGTTTATCCGGCGTTTCGCGCCAGAAGGCGACAAGTTCGTTCATATTCTCGATATAGGCGTTAATCCCATCAGAATGACGCTGTTCATAGAAACGGTGCACAGATTGGAAATCGTACATATTGTGTTTAGCGCTGAAATCATCCAGAGTATGCAAAAACACTTCCACGTCCTGAATTTCACCCATTATCGTCTGATAATCGTGCATCCTTTTGAAATTTACAACAGGAAAACCTGGCAAAATGGGATAGATGATCTCTAGCATATAGCGAAATTTTTTAAAGGCCACGCGAACCCGATGAATGGTGGCTGACTGCGCTGGATCCACCCGCTCTTTGCGTTGGAAGACGGTCAGGAATGCATCATCCACGACTGCCAGCAAGTGAGCAGGTAAATCCTGATTGTCAAATTCCGCCAGTCCAGCGCGGCCATTTCCAATATGTTTGGAAATGGCGCTGAGTTTGAACTTGCGCACTTCAATCTCAGCGATTTTGAGCAGGCGTTTTTCACGCTTTTGCAGGGATTTTTGAAAGGGCGCAAGTTCGGGCAGGCTTTCGAATGTTTCGGATATTTCCACCAGCATGACCTGGGTATCGCGCAGATCATCAAGGTTATCGAGCTGGTCTTTTAAGGCACGACGCAGCTTTTGCAGGTTCGGATGAGGCGTAATGACGCGCAATAGATCAATGAGCGCCATCAGGCGGCGGGTGGAAATCCGCAGGTCGTGAATGGCTTCCTCGGAAAATTCAACCTTGCAGCGCTTGCGCTCGGCACGATATTTTTCATAGCGTTGGTCGAGCGCAGTCAGTAAAATTTCCTGGGCAGACATGTTTTACACAATCTCCAGTTTGACGCCAAATACACTCTGGAAAAGCGTTTTGCGTTTTTCCAAGGTCCACTTTTCGAGCATAAAATCACCTTCACCGAGCAGTTTCATTTGCCAAACACCTCCATTGACTTGCTCGAGAGTGACATCGCGCAGACGGGAAGTATGGCTGGTATCCAACGCGTCCGCCAGACGTAATAAGGCGCATAACTTGGTCACAGAGATACGATCTTTTTGTGGCAGTAGCTTGAAGTTCTCATCGGAAGCAGTGGGCGTTTCCTTGCGATGATAACGCACAATGTTGGCGACAATTGCTTGCTGCGCCGGGGTCAATCCAATCAGAGTATGATAGCACAATAGGTAATATCCATGTTTATCATGTTCGAGCGTATTGATAAAGTGCCCGATATCGTGCAGCATGGCGGCGATTTCGAGCAGCAGACGATCGTTTTCAGCCAGGTGATGCAAGGACAGCGACTGGTTAAACAGGCGCGCCGTCATGCGGGCGCTGAAAACAGCATGTTCGGCATCGTAGGAGTATTTGCGCCCCATATGTTCGGCGGAAGCCAGCGCCTGGTCAGAGCGTGGCAGGCTGGGACCCATTGCCAGCGGTGCCATGTCGATCAGCACGCCATCCTTCAACCCTACCCCGGGGATGAGCACTTCCCTGACGCCGATTTCGCGGGCGATCATGTGCAGGACAACCGTGGCAGGCAGAATGACATCTGCGCGGTCAGGACGCATATCAAATTTTTTGATGCGCTCATCAACGCTTATTTCGCTCAATTTTTCCACCAGTCGTTCGAGATCATCCAAACTGATGACATCTTCTCGATCACGCCTGAACAGCTGCTTGCGAAGCTTGCCCATTTCCTCGATGTTACCGCCAGTGGCCAAACAGACATCTACTTTCTCATCTCCGATTTCGCGGTCAATGTGGCGTCGAGCAGATTCGGCATATTCGCGCACCAGGCGGTTGAAGGGTAATTTTTTCCCGTCCGCCGATTCGAGTTTTTTCAGCAGACGCACCGTGCCCATGCCGTAACTCTCCGTAGAAAGGATGTTTTCGCCATTGGAGAGTGTCACTTCCACACTGCCACCGCCAATGTCGATCAACACAACACGTTTTCCCTGGAGATTCACAGCGTTTGTAACCGCCAGATGAATGAGCCGGGCTTCCTCTTCGCCGCTGATGAGTTCGATATTAAAGCCTGTATCGCGGGCAATGCGTTCCATCAGCAAATCACTATTGGCGGTTTCACGCATGGCGCTGGTGGCAACAGCGCGGGTCTGGGTTACTTCAAAAACATCAGCCACATTTCGGAAACGCAGGAAAGCATCCACCGCCATTTGCATCGTCGGTTCGCTGAACTGACCGGATGTGAAAGCATCCTGCCCCAGGCGTACAGGCAGGCGCAGATTTTCCAGGGTCTCCAAGCGGTTGTCGGCATTCAGACGGCTGACAACCATGCGGATGGCGTTAGAACCAACATCAATCGCGGCGATATTCGGCAAGCTTAAATTCTCCGCTTCTTAGTGTAAACCATTTTAAGGCAGAGAAACAAGGGTTTTATTTATTTTCCCAACCCCAATCTCCCAGGGTTGGAATGGATGTATACATCGTCAAATCGAGCTGGATGGGGGTGATGGAAACATAACCTGCAGATAGCGCGCCTACATCCGTACCTTCCTCGGGCGTACCGGTGGGCGAGTCGCCTCCAATCCAATAATAGGGGCGCCCGCGCGGGTCAACACGTTTATCCAACCGGTCGCGATAAACCCGTAATCCCTGGCGGGTAATATGGAACCCCTTGATCTGGTCGGCTGGCAGGTAAGGAATGTTTACATTAAGCAGCATCCCTACCGTAAAGCGGTGAGCCAGCGATGTTTCCACCACGCGACAGGCAATGGCAGATGCAGAAGTGTAATCAAGCGCTCCCAGATGGTTTTCAAGCGAACCGAGCGAGAAAGCGATTCCGGGCGTTTCCCAAATCAGCGCTTCCATGGCCGCAGTGACGGTCCCGGAATAGGTGACATCGTGCCCCAGGTTGGCCATGGGGTTGATTCCTGATACGACGAGATCGATTTTCTCTTCGAAAAAACCGAGCAGCGCCAACGCCACACAATCAGATGGCGCGCCATCACTGGCAAAGGCGGTTGAACCATCGGCAAGTACCACTTCTTTGATGCGCAGCGGACGATCCAGGGTTTTGACATGCCCGCTGCCAGACCAGTTGCGATCCGGGGCAAGGATGCTTACTCTTGTATCTGGGATTGCTTGCATCGCCTGGACCAGCGCCAGCAAGCCTGGGGCGGTCACACCATCATCGTTGGTTACTAAAATATGTTTACTCACTTATCCATCTTCCTCTGAAAAATATTTTTACCATCTTCATCCACCGTGACGAGCAAAACGATGGATACAAGCGCCAACAACGTTACCACTAAAAACACCAATACCAGTACAAGAATGACATTACCCATATTTCAGCCATTCCCCCAGGGCAGATTTAATCACAATATCTAAAGACTTATTCTCTCGATACATTTGCTCCAGTACTGATTCTCCTGCCCGTGGAAACCTGGCAGTTAATGATTCTTGTAATTCGTTTAAATTACTGGCAGCCGGTTGTTCGCACTTGAGCAATTCGGTAATCCGTTGGGCGAACGCCAGAGCGGTTTCACGTTCATCGCTATCGAAAGCCCTTTCCACATGGCGACTGATTGAAAGCAGGCCAAGCGGTTGGTGGTTCAGCAGGAGCGGCACGCCTAACCAGGCGATTGGTTTGCCCAGAACCTCCATGCCTCTCCAGGCGGGCACATTACATGCATTGGGAAGATAAATGGCCTGGCGATATTTCATAATGAGAGCGTACGTTGCGCTCATCATGAAATCATCAGCCCGGTTTGAATACAGATGATAACCAGAGTGAGCAACAAAACCAAGACCCAATCCGTCGATCGCAAGAATTCCCGCCTGGTGGTATGGAACCACATGGCGCAAAAGCCGCAAAATATTATGAAGGATTTCATTCATGTCATGGGCTGAATGAATCAGGCTGTCTATTTGCTCCAAATTTCCTGCGATATTGCTCAGGCTGGCCATTGCATGTGACTGAGCCAACAATAGTATGTTTATGTCCAGCAATTGCATTGTGCCATCATCACGCAGCACAACAATAGGATCAAATATATCGGGAGCAGCTCGGCTGAGGGCATATTGAATGGCTTCATCGATGCGAGCATAGCCTGGCATAGGCTGAGTGTTGGTACGAATCAGGTCTTTTAATTGACTAATGGGTTTTTGCAGAAACAATTCTATATCAAAACGATGTCCGACCCGCTCAAAAAGCTTCAACCGCGTGACAACCCCCACCAATTTTCCATTTTCAATAATCATGACACCGGGCCGGGATGGCTGATTTTGCAACTCTGCCACGACTCTTTCAGCAAGCGTGCCTGGGGTTACTGAAAAAGCGTGCCCTGGCAAATCTGCAATACTGACCGGAATGCTATTTTCGTAAAGCGGGTAATATGTCATAGGGAATTGTTCTCATCGCTAATTTTTCAAACAATACTAGTGTAACCAATTACTGTTAACAATAAAAGAAGAGCATGTTAACATTTGGAAAACAAGCATATATCTTTACAAAATGCACTGCGCTTGAAAGCGCAGTGCATTTTGTAAAGGAGGAGAATGCTGAAACATCACCCTCTTAAGTTTACTCGAATCAGGTTATTAACTGGTTAAGGTTGAGTAAACCTTCTGTAAACAAAAACCTTTACAAAATATTAACCCATTATTGGACAATGGTTAACATCGCCTGGATATAATGCAAAAAACGAGGCGCTATGACCGATAACATCCTTTTTATCTGCGGATCACTTAATCAGACCACCCAGATGCACCAAATTGCGCAGCAAATGAGCGAATACAATTGTTTTTTTGCTCCCTATTACGCTGATGGTATTGAAGATCTGGCTGCAAAAAACGGATTTCTTAATTCCACAGTACTGGGCGGTCGCCACCAGCAGGATTCTCGCAGCTATCTTACCAGCCAAAACCTACGCATTGATGAGCGCAGCCAGGAACACGAGTACGACCTGGTAGTGACCTGTTCTGATTTAATCATTCAAAACAACATCCGCAAGAAACGCACTATTCTGGTGCAAGAGGGAATCACTGAACCGGAAGGTTGGCTTTACCGGTTGGTTAAAACTTTCCCTTTTTTGCCCCGTTATATCGCCAATACCGCCGCTACTGGCATATCAAATGCCTATGATATTTTTTGTGTTGCCTCTCAGGGCTATGCTCGCCATTTTATTCGCAAGGGTATTCGGGCAGAAAAAATCGCCGTGACGGGTATTCCTAACTTTGACCACCTGTACAAGAATCGTGAAAATAATTTTCCCCACAATAATTATGTCCTGGTAGCCACAACACCTTATCGTGAAACCTTTCGAGCCGATAACCGCCGGGTTTTCTTGCGCAGCTGCGGGGAAATCGCTGCCGGTCGCCCATTGATTTTCAAGCTACATCCTACTGAAAATGCTCAACGCGCCACGCATGAAATCAAAAGCCTATTCCCTGATGCGCTTGTACTGACGCACGGAAATGTTAATCACATGATTGCCAATGCGGAAGTGGTTATTACTCAACAATCCACATGCACTTTTGTGGCTGTAGCATTGGATAAAGAGATCCATACTTATCTAAATGTCAAAGAACTCCGTCGTCTTATGCCGCTTCAAAACAACGGCATGTCAGCCAGGCTGATTGCTGGTATTGCAACCCGACTACTACACACTCCTATGCCTATACTGGAGCAAATCCGAATGGGCTACCGCGCACGCCCACGTTGGGAGAAAGGCGATGCTTTCTGAATAAATACATGTGAGAACAGCTACGCTAAACACTCCCTTTATAGTGTAAGCGGCCGGACAAAATGGTGGAGTAGGGCTGGAATAAATAATTGTATCGCAGGGTAAAGAAAAACAGGCTCCGATGTGGAGCCTGTTTTCAATGGGCGGGGAAATCAAGCTTGTTCGAGTTCGGTAACCGCTTTGCGGATCACACTTTCTTCCAGGATTTGCTTTTGATCCGCCATTCCGACCAGCAGGGCGGTGGTACACAGGCGGTTAATTTGGCGGGGAACGCCTTTGGTGTAATCATAAATGCGGGCCAGGGAGTCATCCGGAAAGAGCGTACCGGACTTGTAGTCTGCCAACTGGATATGGTGGCGAATATAGGCAATGGTCTGGCTCAAGTCCAGAGGCAGCAGGTGGTAAGTGGTGGTCAGACGCTGGAAAAAAGCTTCGTGGGAAGCCAGGCGCATGGTCCGGCGCAGTTCGGGGTGGCCCACCAGCAACAAAGCTCCCAGGGATTGGCTGTCCATCTGAGTGCTGAAGAGCAAGCGGAATGGATCGAAAGCGGTATCAGGGAGGGCGTGCGCTTCATCCAGGATAACCACCGGGATGCGATGTTTGTTTTGGATCAGATCTTCAAAGACCGAGCGAATGCGGGCCACTATCTTGGGACGGCTAAAGAGCGGTTCATGCCCCAAGGCAGTCAGTATCTCGCGGTAGAGACCGGACATGCCCAGCAGCGGGTTCGAGAGATAGATCACGAAGTGCCGGTTGGCATCCAGGCTGGCGACAAAACGGCGCAAGGCAGTCGACTTGCCGGAGCCGGTTTCGCCGGTAACCAGGCCCAGGCCGCGTTCTTTCACCAGGTAAGTCAGGCGGGCACAGAGTTCTTGCTGTCCTTCGGCCTGGAAGAGGTCCTGTGGGGAGATGTCTTTGGAAAAGGGTAAGCGGGAAAAGCCATAGAATTGTTGGAACATCTCAAACCTCTTTTTTTGGGGGTGAAAGTTTAGTGAACTGCAACGGCCCGGCGGCCAGGCGTTGCTGAGCCTGGTATTCGAGGCGCAGGATTGCCAGATAGTCGAGCGAAGATTTGGGCTTCGGCGGCGGGGTGGCCTGGGTGACCAGGTGCTCCACAGCGAGGTGTCTGTCACGTCCTTGCAGTACCACGACTGCCTTCCCCAAGGAAATGCCACCCAGGAATACTTCCAGGTTGGACAGGTCAAACGGATCGAAGCGCAGCTCCAACGTGCGGCCAGCCAGATGACCATCCACCTCGTAGCGATTGCCCTGCAGCTCAATGCAGCCATCCTTGCGCACCTTGCGGGTCTCGCGCCATAGAAAAGCCTTGCGCAAGGTTTCCGGGTCGGCCGCGCGCACTGTCTGCAAGCCCTGCTGGTAGCGCTCCAAGGGGGATTGCTCCGTTTCGCGGTGGATGGTGGTGTGGTAGACACACTCCAGCCAGGCCCACAGCGACTCGTTCAGCTCTGCCAGGGTGGCAATTTCGGAGACTTCCACCTCAGGCATGAACTGAAGACGTACTGTTTCAAATATCCTCTCGATTTTTCCTTTGGAAGACACCGTCAACTACACCCTTATTGAACGGTGAAGCAGAAACTTTTGAGATTACCCATCCCTTCCACCCGTTGAAGGGCAAAGTATTCCCGCTGGTCAAATGTCACCGTAACTGGGGAGAGGAGCGTGTGTACTACCATGACGAGACGGGAGAACTCTGTTCACTGTCTCTGGCATGGACGAATCTGGCAAAAAACGACCCATTTGTGCATATATCGGCCGGAAGATCAGTTTTCCGAGTGGCCGATCTCTTGGAATTGGCGCGGCTCTTGGCGCTGGGGCGTGACCAGCCGGAGGAGACGAAATGACCAAGACGTGCCGTGGATGTAAACCTTATTTTGTCGCAGATGTAAAGCGTATTTTGCCGCTAAAATTCGAACCCGCTGCTAAAAACCGGACAGTTTGCCGCATAATAAAGTTATCGGTTCAGTTTTTCACCCTGCCAGATCGGTCTGGAGGTATGAATGCCAACACCTGCCCAATCCAACTCCAAAAGCGAAAACTTGCGGCGGTCCGTAACGCTCAACTTGCATCCCGAGCGGGTCCGCGATGCGTTATTCCTGACAAATCTCTTTTTCGACCCGCGCGATTTGCTCCAGGTCAAATACGAGATGCTGCGCCGGGTGCTTCGGGATGGGCAACCGGTGGGAACTGTCTCTTCCGCATTTGGCTTCTCGCGTATGAGTTTTTCCCTACTACGCAGACGGTTCCAGGTGGATGGGTTATTTGGCCTCCTGCCCCAGACGAAGGGACCCCGGCGGTCTCACAAGTTATCCGCCGATGTGCTGGCCTTTATCGAGGAAACCTTGCAAGCCGAGCCAAACCTGCGCACACGCGACTTGCCGGGGCGCGTGAAAGAGAGCTTCGGAATCTCCATCCACCTGCGCAGCATCGAACGAGCGCTGGTCAGTCCGAGAAAAAAAGTCCAGCCTGCCAGAAATTACCACTCCCACTGCCTTTCACACGGGTCCGGTCTGCCTCTGAGTGTCTGCTCCGATACGAACTCATCCGCTGTCAGGCGTTGGAGTCTGGCGAGCCTTCCAGTTCCCTGGCTTTGGAGATGGCATTCATTGAACGGCAGGGACTCGCCGCCTGGATTGCAGCCGACTGGAACAGATTCTCAGCTACTGGCGAGAACGAGGTTGGGGAGACCACCCTAAGGCAGCCGCCTCATGACCTGGTTCTGGCACTGGTAGAGTTGGTAATAGGAGACCGGGAGGCGAGCGCTCATGGTTGAGAATTCAAGTACCAACCCATCTTTTGGGGTGATGGCGAATGCCGGGGCATTGAAAGTTACGGCAGGACACCAGAAACGGGATGCCTTTCTGTACATCCGGCAGTCCACCTTACGCCAGGTGCTGCAAAACACAGAAAGCACCCAAAGGCAGTATGCGCTTCAGCAGCGGGCCGTCGCGCTGGGCTGGCCGCTGGAGAGAGTGCATATCATTGACTGCGACCTGGGTCAGTCGGGCGCATCGACGGTCGATCGCGAAGGGTTTCAACAATTGGTGGCCGAAGTCAGCCTGGGACATGCTGGCGTCGTGCTGGGCTTGGAAGTTTCTCGCCTGGCGCGTAATTCGGCCGACTGGCAGCGTTTATTGGAACTATGTGGCATAACCGACACGCTGATTCTGGATGAGGACGGTCTATATGACTGCAACAATTTCAACGATCGGTTGCTGCTAGGGCTGAAAGGGACGCTGAGCGAAGCGGAACTGCATTTTTTGCGAGCGCGAATGCGAGGAGGGCTACTCAACAAAGCTCAACGTGGCGAATTGGCCAGCCCATTACCGATTGGCCTGGTCTACGACGAACAAAAACGTATCCGGCTCGATCCAGACCAGCAGGTTCAGCAAGCCATTCATCTGGTTTTCGAGACATTTCGCCGCACCGGCTCTGCTTTTTCGGTAGTGACGCACTTTAAACGAGAAGGCTTACAATTTCCAAGCCGAGAACGAGGCGGTACGCACAAAGGGGAATTAACCTGGGGCACGCTAACCTCGTCTCGCATGTTACAGGTCCTGCACAACCCGCGCTATGCAGGCGCTTTCTTCTATGGCCGCACTCGCACCCGCACCTGGCCGGATGGCAGTCACCATACCCGGATGCTCCCTAACGACGAATGGCTGGTATTGATTCCCAATATTCATGTGGGCTACATTTCCTGGGATGAATTCCAGGCAAATCTGGAACGCTTACGCAATAATGCCCTGGCGCTTGGCGCTGATCGTCGTAAAAGCCCACCCCGGGAAGGACCTGCATTATTGCAGGGTCTGGTGATCTGCGGCATCTGTGGTCGCCGGATGACGATCCGTTATCATGAACGCCAGGAAATGTTGTTTCCTGACTATATTTGCCAACGGGATATGGTCGATCACGCCGCCCCAATTTGCCAGCACATACCTGGTCAGCGGATTGACGCCGCTGTAACCCAATTGCTTTTAGAAACTATGACCCCGATCCATCTCGAACTCGCTCTTTCTGTTCAAAAAGAAATTGTCGCTCGCCAAGATGAGGCCAGCAAACTCCGCTCCTTGCAGGTTGCACGCGCTCAGTATGAAGCAGACCTGGCGGCCCAGCGCTACCGGCGCGTGGATTCAAATAACCGTCTGGTTGCCAGTACGCTGGAAGCCGAATGGAACGCAGCGCTGCGGACGCTTCAGGAAACCCAACAAGAATATGAACACCAGCGAACTATCGGCCATTTGGTAGTAAGCGAGGAAGTTCAGGCCCAAGTGCTGGCATTAACCAATGACTTTCCGCGGGTCTGGAATGATCCGCACACAACCGACCAGCAGCGTAAACGCTTTGTGCGTCTGCTCATCGAAGACGTGACCTTGATCAAGAACGATGAAATCACGACCCAGGTACGTTTTCGCGGCGGTGCCACCCAAACGTTGATTATTTCACCGTCTCGCCGGAGTTGGGAAACCTGGGCCACGAGCCCGGAAGTAATCCGAACGGTTGACAATTTGCTGAATGGACATACGGACCAGAAAGCAGCGGATATTCTGAACCAGAACAACCTTCTTCCCGGTAAAGGGGGAACTTTTACCGGGCGGATTGTTGCGAATTTACGCCGGGCGTACGAATTAAAAAGCTATTATGAGCGCCTGCGAGAGGCTGGCATGCTCACCGTGAAAGAAATGGCTGAAATTCTGGGCGTCAAGGGTGCCAGAGTTGAAATATGGCATAAG
This sequence comes from uncultured Anaerolineae bacterium, assembly GCA_903838415.1. GTDB lineage: Bacteria > Chloroflexota > Anaerolineae > Anaerolineales > Villigracilaceae > UBA5195. Next base: position 13,349 of record CAILYI010000225.1, read on the forward strand.
GCCGGGTTATTACATGGCTATGTTTGTGACGATAGGGGCGTCTGTTTGTTTGACACGCCAGGGCCTGATGCTCCAACCAAAATTCAAGGGCGGAAATTGTCCAAACGCCGCCGGTTTCCCACATCTGAGAACATACCTGATCGTACGAAAGAGGTGCAGTATGAAGCATGATCTTTTCCTTCTGGACTATAGGGAGCGGCGTGTATACGTTGGATGCCCAGGCTGGCGCAAGCCGCCCCAAATTGGGTGGAAGC
>CAILYI010000226.1 GCA_903838415.1 uncultured Anaerolineae bacterium
CGCTATATAGTCATAATTAATATTTTGATCTTCTAAAAGCAAAACAAAAGCCGACACTATGAAATTCATTGCGCTTGGCTTAGAAATTAGTTTTCTGCAATTTACATAGATAGGGCTTCTATTTCCTGATGTTAGAACTTTGTGCTTCTCAATATTAACCTCAATGATACTTTGTTTCCAAAGGAGCTGTGATGTAATGTAAGAAATCTCAGTTTCCATAACTGGAGCCCTTTTGGAATATCCTAACTGAAAAAACTTTCCTGCTAATTCAGAAATAACTTGCCTATATATGGGAGGGGAGATGATATTAAAGCCATATTTAGGGATTGGGATACCTTAGATTTATTTTACAACTTATATGAGTCTGAGTCAACTAGAAAACTTGAACGGGGTGTGGTTCAGTTTTTCGGAAGACTTGGGCGCTGGTAAAGCGCCTTGCCGAATTTGAATTTTCTCCAAGGGTTTTCTGACAGCATATGGGGTATCTCGGGCCGTTTAGGTTCTCCTCCGCTTTGGGCAGAACTATGCTCAACTACTGGCACAGCTTGGTTCAGTAAACAGAGCGCCAAGGACAGCCTTTGCCTCGAGTTTAGCCTGATGCTGTTTAGACTGTTTTAGGAGGTTTTGCAAGCGTAACTGGGCAGCGATTTTCGGCCAGTCTGCCTTCCAGCGGTCACTACACAAAACATTGCGGAGCGCCAACATGGGATTAACATGTTCGTCACTCCAATGTATCCCTGCGCCCTTCAAGCGTGATTCCACTACTACTTTGTTACCGCATTCAACAATCCCGCTGCCAATTGGCCAGCAACATTAGGCGACTCGACTAGTCAATATACAAAATCTATACAAAACTGGCATTTTCTCGAAGCGCTTTTGGTTTGTCAAGTATATATAATCGCATTTGTTATATGGGTTTGCCAAGCACCTAATTGCCTAAACAAAAAGAGCACCTAAAAAAATAGGTGCTCTTTTTGGCTCCTTATTGAGCCTGAAAGGATACGAGAACTCGTATATCCTTAAGTCTATATAACAGTGCCCCCCGGGGATACGAACTCTGGTTAAGTAAAATCTGTTTGTTAATAACCAGTGACATATTGGCTAGATACCTAGCCAGAACCAGGTTTCTTACTTTTATTGTACTTTTCATCTCGCTCCCTTGCGCCTGGCATCATATACGTTTGAACTGTTCCATCCGGAAGGGTCTCTGTCCAACCCAGCGGGGGTTCTTCGGTTCGATCCCTCGTAAGCGCCAGGAGTAAACGAACATTTCGAAAGCGTTCTCTTTCTGGAAGATTGATCAATATTTCGAACAGTTCTAAGAAATTTGGGTCTTGTGCACAAAATTCATTAAATTGTTGAGCCCGTTGTTGATCATCGCTAAGCGTAAGCCACCCTGCCGCTGTGTATACATCCACTTTTGGAACATCAAAGAACTTGGCAAGTGTTGCTAATAGTTGAGGGCTTGGTCTTTTTTTCCCAGTCAATACTTCCGATAAATAAGATGGTGTCACATCAATTTGCCGAGAAATTTCGCGCAAAGATACCCGGCGTTCTTTGGCAAGAGTTTTAATAAATGTTGAAAGATCCGCTGATGTTGTTGGGGTGGTTTGTTTGCGCATATCGCCCTTGCATTTTGCGAATACATACAGTAGAATTGTATTACTACTTGCGAACACATTGCATCCTAATAATCAGACAAGTAGTCGTACAATATTCTCGAACGGAGTATCCATCATGACAATCACCGACACACCAACCTTCACTATCCTAACTCCCGCAGAAGTCGCAAAACGCTTGCGGATATCAAGTGGCATGGTTTACAAACTCAGCCAGCTCGGGCAACTTCCCTGTGTTCGCATTGGCCGCAGGCTTGGTATCCTGGAGAGCGACCTGAACAAGTACGTAGAAATCAACCGTTACCCGCAACCCAAGGCTTTGTCAAATGGCCGCTAAACACTATCGTGCACATGGCGAAGGATCGATCACGGTTCGCAAAGGGCGTCCCAAGCCTTTTATGGCACAAATCGCGATTCGTGGGCAACGCATTTCTCAATCCTTTGCGACAAAGACCGAATCGACCCGCTGGATACAGGATATGCAAAACAAAAGTCGTAACGTGTCCGATGTGGGCTTGCTCGCTTCATCCATTGAAGAAGCCATCGGGATCTGGCTGGATTACAAGAAGCTTTCCAAGAGCATAAAGACTTATTTAGGTTACAAGCGCGTTGCTGATAAGTATATCATTCCGCAAATTGGCAAACGGCGCGTCTTCGATGTGAAGCCGCTGGATATCCAGCAAATCATTACCACGTATTCGAAAGAAGTCGGTCAGCGCGAGTTGCTGTACATCTGGCAAACGGCCAGTGCTTTCTTTGGTTACCTGGTGACCCAGGGTGTGGTCCCGCAAAACTTGGCAAAGAATGTGGTCAAGCCCAAGCAGAACCAATTGCAAAAGATTCAGCATTTATCACGGGACCAGACTCATAAGTTCATTCAGGTGGCAGATGCGTGCATTGATCCGCTGGTTGACTTGTACTATTTTGCGCTGTCCACCGGGATGCGCGAGGGTGAAATTCTGGGTCTGCGTTGGAACAATGTTGATTGGGATACAAAGTGCATCCTCGTGGTCGAGCAGGTGCAGTATACAGACGAGAAGCGCGAAGAAGGAAAACTCCCTTACGAGTTTCAACCAACGAAAACAGAAAAATCGAAACGGCGCATTCCCGTTGGCGAAGAAACCATCCGAAGGCTGCGGGCTCAACAGAAACGCAACTCAGTTTTCAAACAATTTGCCAAAGAAAAATGGAAAGAGCACGACCTGGTGTTTCCTTCCGAAGTTGGCACACCGATGGAACCGACCAACCTGATACGACGCTTTAAAGATATGCTGAAGGCGGCTGAGTTACCCAATATCCGTATTCACGATTTGCGCCACACCCATGCCACGTTATTGCTCTTGCGTGGTGTGCATCCCAAAGTAGTTAGCGAACGGCTGGGACATGCGGATATTACGATTACCCTGAAGATTTACTCGCATGTCATTCCGACCATGCAAGAAGTTGTGGCTGGCACGATCGAAGAAATTTTGGAGAAACTGCCGCCTGAAAATAAAGTTGACTTAACGGTATCCGCGCTGGAAGTTTTTGAAAAAGAACTCTAATCCCATAATCAGGAGAATTTGAAATGCATCCAAATCACAACCAGACCCGTTTTTGCACCGCGAAATTCTCGGTTTATAACAATATGTGGGGGGTAGCACGTAGCTTACCCCCCACATATACAGGTGATCGACCCGGGACTTGAACCCGGAACCCACTGATTAAGAGTCAGTTGCTCTGCCATTGAGCTAGTCGACCTTAGCGGCCAATATTATACCCCAAAGGAGTGGGGTGTCAATGTGCTTGTCAGATGATTTATGATGTTCTGCAAGATACGGCGCTTTGTAACCAAAAATGGGGGGATATTCCTGAGCTGCCTGTCAAATCGGGCGGTTTGCATCCAGCGATAGCGTTCGGGGGCAAGCAGTCAGTGCGGTACAACCCAACAGTATCAGTAAATATCCCCTGAAAACAAGCTATTAACTAAACGTTAAACAAACCTTCCATTGTCCTTAACGGCTGCGTGGCAAAATTACATTGTTGATCCAATTCGAATATTCATCTTTTAGGAGAAGAAAACAATGCGTAAGAATCTATTTGTAATTTTTGCCGTACTCGTGGTTGCCAGCCTGCTGCTGGCCGCGTGCGGCGCCCCGGCCACCCCTGAAACCGTGACCGTTATCCAAACCCAGGTTGTGGAAAAAGTTGTCGAAGTCACTCCCACTCCCGACATGTCCGCGCCCACCGCGCTGCCCGATGGTTCCGTTCAGGCCAATGGCGCAGGCGCAACCTTCCCGGCTCCCGTTTACACCGACTGGGCCTACGCTTATCAGTATGTTGACCCGTCTGTGGTGATCAATTACCAGGCGATTGGTTCCGGTGGCGGCAAGAAAGCCATCGTCGATGGCACCGTCGATTTCGCCGGTTCTGACTCACTGTTGAAGGATGAAGAATACACCGCTGGCAAAGATCTGCAGATGTATCCCACCCTGGCTGGTGCTGTTGTGCTGATCTACAACATCAAGCTGGCCCAGGCCATCCCAACCCCTGCCGCTGGCGCCAAGGCTTTGGTTCTGCCCGCACTGGTGCTGGATCGCGCCACCGTGGTGGGGATTTACAACTCGACTGTCACCAAGTGGAATGACCCCGCCATCCTGGCATTGAACCCGGATTGGAAAGATTACCTGCCAGATGCCGACATTACTTCCGTGCATCGTTCGGACGGCTCTGGCACGACCGAAATCTTCACCAAGTCTTTGACTTCCTTCAGCGCAGATTGGAAAGCCGGTGGCGCATCCGCCATCGAGTGGCCCAAGGGCAACAATGTGGGTGGCAAGGGTAACGCTGGTGTGGCTGCTTCCGTCATCAACACACCCAACTCAATTGGTTACGTCGAACTTTCTTACGCCAAATCAAACAATCTGTCCTATGCTTCACTGGTCAACCAGGCTGGCAAGACCGTCGTGCCCAACAACGACAGCGTACAGACTGCCATGGCCGAAGGCACCTTCAGTGACAAGCTGACCGCCACCATCGTGGACGGCAAGAGCGACGGCGCTTACCCGATTGCCGGTTACACCTACCTGATCCTGCACACCACCAGCATGACCGACTGCGTCAAGGCTCAGAAAGTGCTCGAGTTCTTCAAGTGGGCCATGACCGATGCAACCGCCATCTCCCGCGCTTCGGCCCTGGGTTATTCCACCCTGCCGGATGCCGTCAAAACGAATGTGCTCGCCAAACTGGCTGAAGTCAGCTGCAACGGCACGCCTGTTCTCAAATAATCGCCAACTTCCCAGTCCCGGGGAGGGTCTCTCGCAGCACGGGGAGGCCCTCCCACTAGTTTTTCCGATATTCAATCCACAGGCAAAGAAATTTCTTTCAAACTGCACGGGACTGCAATTTGATGGAAGTTTCTTATTCTGATGGAACGGGTTTCAAGGAAATTGAAACATGAAAAGAACACAGACTTTGTCTGAGATCAGCCCGATACAGCGTTTGCGCCAGCTTTTTCAACACGGTGACATGCCCTGGCAAATTATGCTGGTGTTGGTGTCGATCCTGGTACTGGTATTGATGCTGGCGATCGGCTGGATGTTGTGGACTACTTCTGTAGACGCGCGTAACGCTTTCGGGTGGAGTTTCCTGGCGCCAACGTCGGATGCCAGTTGGGACCCGGTCAATGACCAGTTCCAGGCCTGGCCCTTTATCTACGGCACGCTGCTGACTTCGCTGGCCGCCATCGTCCTGGCTGTACCGATCAGCCTGGGAATCGCCATTTTCCTGGCGGAGTTGTGCCCGACCTGGCTGCGCACCCCGCTCAACTGGCTGGTGGAATTACTGGCGGCCATCCCCAGCGTGGTTTATGGACTGTGGGGATTGTTTGTATTTCTACCGACCGTTGTTGCGCCGCTCGGGACGGGATTGGCCGCTTTATTGGAACCAATCCCGCTGCTTGGGGCGTTATTTACCGGCCCCATCCCGCTCAGCGGAGCCTCCCGCCTGGGCGCGGCCCTGATTCTAACCGTAATGATCATCCCAACCATTGCCGCGGTCTCGCGGGATGTGCTGCTGGCGATCCCGCCAGCCCAACGCGAAGCCTCGCTGGCGCTGGGATCGACGGAATGGGAGACGATCTGGCAGGTGCTGATCCCTTACGGTCTTTCCGGCATTTTGGGCGCCATCATCCTGGGACTGGGACGCGCGCTGGGCGAAACCATGGCCGTGACAATGGTGATCGGCAACAGCATTGAAAGCAGCGTTTCGCTGCTCAAGCCGGGCTACACCATGGCCAGCATCATCGCCAATGAATTCGCCGAAGCGGTTACCAAGCTGCACTCGCAGGCCCTGATCGAGGTCGGATTTACCCTGTTTGTGATGACGCTGCTGCTCAATATGCTGGCGCGCTTTTTGGTCTGGCGGGTGGCGCGCAAGACGCCACAGGAGGCGCGGGTATGAGTACCAATTTTTCAGAATTGATTAAAACCGGTTACCAGAAGCGTTCCGTCCAGCGCAAGTCAATCAATGTGCTGATGCTCTCGCTGACCGCGCTGGCAACGCTCCTGGCGCTGATTCCGTTATTTTGGATTGTGGGTTATGTGATCTACATGGGCGCGCCCAGCCTCAACCTGGCATTTTTTACGCAGCTGCCGCGCCCAATTGGAATGGATGGCGGCGGTGTGCTGCACGCGATCCAGGGCACGTTGATTGTCACGGTGCTGGCGGGTCTGTTTGCCGTTCCGCCGGGCGTGCTGGCGGCTTTTTACGCCTCACGCTATCCCAACACCCCCCTGGGAATCGCCTTGCGCTTCAGCACTGATGTGCTTTCCGGTGTGCCATCCATCGTGATCGGTCTGTTTACTTACGCCCTGATGGTGAAACCGATGGGCCATTACTCAGGCCTGGCAGGCGGAGTGGCGCTGGCCATCCTGATGCTGCCAACCATCATCCGCACGACCGAGGAAATGCTCAAACTTGTGCCGCATACCCTGCGCGAAGGTTCTCTGGGACTTGGCGCGTCGGAATGGAAAACATCCTTGAGCGTCCTGTTCCCAGCCGCCTTCAGCGGCATTGTGACCGGCTTTTTGCTGGCACTGGCGCGCGCCATGGGCGAAACCGCCCCGCTGCTGTTTACCGCGCTGGGAAACGAACGCTACAACGTCAACCAGATTGTGACCAGCGGCCTGCGGGGCAAGCAGAGTGCTTTTCAGATCCTGCAACGGGTGCTTGATCAGCCGCTCGATTCGTTGCCGCTGACGCTCTGGAAGTACGCATCCCAACCCTACCCCGAACGCGTGGCCCAGGCCTGGGGTGTGGCGCTGGTGCTGATGATCTTTGTCCTGTTGGTGAATATTAGCGCCCGTGTTTGGATCGAAAACCGGGCCAGGAAATTACGAGGTTAATCATGGCAATCAATATTGCTCCCCTTGCCTTCTCCGAGGCTGCCAATCAATCGGAAACGAAAGTTGAAGTAAATAATCTATCCGTATATTATGGAAAATTCCGCGCGCTGACCGAGATTAACCTGCCGGTCTACGCCAACAAAATCACCGCCATCATTGGGCCGTCTGGCTGCGGAAAGTCAACGCTGCTGCGCTCCTTCAACCGCATGAATGACCTGACGCCCAGCGCCCGCCTCGAAGGGCAAATCCTGTTCGATGGTCAGAATATCCTGGCCAAGGGTGTGGATGTGGTCGATGTGCGCCGCCGAGTCGGGATGGTTTTCCAGCGTCCCAATCCATTCCCCAAGTCGATTTATGATAATGTGGCCTATGGGCCGCGCCTGTACGGCGTTCACAACCGCAAAGCCCTGGATGAAATCGTCGAGCGCAGTCTCATCCGCGCGGCGCTCTGGAACGAGGTCAAGGATAAGCTCAATCAATCGGGTATTGCGCTTTCGGGCGGGCAGCAGCAAAGGCTGTGCATCGCGCGAGCCTTGGCCGTCGAGCCGGAAATCGTCCTGATGGATGAACCCGCTTCGGCGCTTGATCCCATCTCTACGCTCAAGATTGAAGAATTGATGCACGACATCGTCAAGGAATACACCATCATCATTGTCACCCACAACATGCAGCAGGCGGCGCGCGTTTCGGATTTCACCGCCATGATGATGATCGACGAGCATCGCTCGGGGCGCATGATCGAGTTTGACCAAACCCAGCGCATCTTTACCAATCCCAAAGATAAACGCACCGAAGATTACGTCACGGGCCGCTTTGGATAGTACGAGATTCGACCGACCATGAACCAGAGACGATGTGCAGCATTCACGGTTCACAGAAATAAGCAAAGACGAGGAAAAATTTATGATTCGCACAACCTTTGAACGCGAAATCCAGGAACTCAAAGATGAGATCGTCATTCTGGGCAGTATGGTGGAACAAGCTTTGCTGAATTCGGTAGAAGCCTTGAAAAAACGTGACATCGAATGGGCCCGCAAAGTGATCGACGGGGATATACAGATCAATGAAAAGCGCTTCTTGCTGGAGAATCGCGTCATGATCGTCATCGCCACCCAGCAGCCGATGGCGCGCGATCTGCGCGTGCTGGCTTCGCTGCTGGAAGTGATCAGCGAACTGGAACGCATGGGCGATTACGCCAAAGGCATCGCCGTGATTAATGTGCGCATGGGTGAGCAGCCCTCCCTCAAACCACTGATCGACATCCCGCGTATGGCCGAGAAAGGCACCGACATGCTGCACCGCGCGCTGGCGGCTTTTGTCAGCGAAGATGCCGAGGCCGCGCGCCTGATTCCGCCGGAAGATGACGAAGTGGATGCGCTCTATAACCAGATCTACCGTGAATTGATGACGTACATCCTGGCAGATCCCACCTCCATTGAACGCGCCAACTGGCTGCTGTGGGCGGCTCACAACCTGGAACGTTTCGCCGATCGCGTCACCAACATCTGCGAGCGGACGGTGTTCGTTGCCACCGGGGAGTACAAGGAAGTTCCGCCCTCGCACAGCGAATTGGACTGAGCACAACAGTAAACAAAAAGAGCCGGTTGCCCCGGCTCTTTTCTTATGGAAACGATGAAATTCTATTGCGACACTTGATCAGCCCAGGCCGCAAAATCGACCACGCGCCGAAACAAGGCGTCAGGCTGACGCGCAGCCAGGGCGGAAGCGTCGGCCGTCGAGGCCCAGGCCGCCGCCACCGCGACGACGCCAACCTGCAGCGAGGCGTCAACATCCGCTGGCGCATCGCCGACATAGGCCACCAGCTGCGGGTCGACCGCCCAACGTGTCAGAAAGGCGCGGATCAGGGCAGGTTTGACGGCACCCTCTGCCGAGCCCACTTCAATCCCGTCGAAATAGGGTTCCAGTCCCAATATCCGGGTTGAAATGCGGGCGCTGCCGGGGCCTTTGCCAGTGGCAATTCCAAGACGCAAACCACGCGCGCGCAAAGTTACCAGCAGCGGGAGAATCCCCGGGAAGGGCGCCGGACAGATGACATGCGCGCGTTCATATTCAGCCAGAAAGGTATCCAGCGCCTGGGGCCAGGTATCCGGCAGACGGCGTTGCAGCATGCCTTCCTCATTCGGGCCAAACATGGCCTCAATCTCAGGAGCGGTGAAAGCCTGCCCAAGACATTGTTGAAAGGTTTGCTGGAAAGCCGCAATGCAAACGGGAATGGTATCAGCCAGTGTCCCATCCATATCAAAAATAATACCCTGTAGCTTCATTGATGATTGATCCTTCTGTGGGAGTATTCAGCCCGGCCTGAGCCGCGGCGTGTTTGATGGGCATCTCCGGCGGCTGTTTATTTTATCCCAAACCCGCATCAAAAAAGCCGGGCTGATGAAGGCCGGGCTTTGGACTTGCCAGATGGTTTGGAGAGCGGATCAAAATCGGACGCTTTTCCTGCTTCAATCACAAATGTCGAAACGGCGCGAACGCGACCTTATGCGCCAAAACGTGGGTCCGATGAATGCATATCTAAATCGGCGTGCGAGGCGCGCTTATCATAATACATATTCCCATCGGCTTGTTTAAACGCATCGGTCAAAGACATGGAGGTTTCAGCCGTGCTCAATCCAAACGAAATCCCAAAAGGCAGGCTGGATTGCGCCGCATTATGCTCGCGCAAAACCTGCTGAACCCGCAGCAGCGCCGATTCAGCCGCATCCGCAGTGGTATTGGGCAGGATTACCATAAATTCATCGCCGCCGATGCGGGTGATGACATCTTCAGCGCGGAATGCGGCCGTAAACACTTGCGCCGCGCGCTTCAAGACAGCGTCTCCGGCGGCGTGACCTTGCTGGTCGTTGATCGTTTTTAGATTGTCAACATCCGCCATAAGCAGGCTGATGGGGAATCGCCGCCCATGCTCCAGCCGGGTCAACTCGGCTTCAAAATAAGCGCGGTTATACAGCCCGGTCAGCGCATCGTGAATACCCATTTGCTTCAGCTTTTCTTCAAATTCTTTGCGCTCGGTAATGTCGCGCAAAAGAATCAGGGATCCGTTACGGGTTTTGACCTGGTCAAATAGCGGCATCGTCCGCGCTTCAATCACGCGAGGCGGGTTTTGGGAGACTTCCATTTCAACCAGCATTTCGCTATCCGCGCGATAGGCATCTTTCAGCTTCGGCCAATGCGCCAGGGCGCTTTCCGCCGGTTTGGAGATATCCTTGAGCGATAGTCCGGTCATGCAGCGGGCGGCCGGGTTCATTTCCACAATACGCTCACGGATGTCCAACACGATTACGCCATCTGGCAGATTCTCAATCAACCTGTCATGCGCGACCGGCACAATATCCAGCAGTCGATAGCGGAATAACCCGAAATCGAATAACAGCCCGGAGATGATGAAAATGAATGGGGTGATATCCAGATCCGTCAATGGAACGAGACCTGCAAAAGTGAAGATATTCGCCACCCAGGGCAGCAACATCCCAGTCAAGACGGAGCCGGTCTGACGTCGGTACAAGTGAGAGGCGCGCAGATATTCCCAGACAATCAGCCCCATCATCAACAGATAGGCCGAATAGGAATAGACCACGTTGATCCAAAACCAGGGACCTCCGTTGAAAATTTTGCCAGAGGAAACGAATCCGCCAAAAAACAGGCCGTGCATGCCGTCGGTAAGCAATAAAAGCAGGGTCAGGACAGGTTCAATTGCCAGAAGGAACAGATTGCGGCGAGTCAGCAGGTGCGCGCGATGCGTAAATTGCAGGGTAAAAACGATGATGGAGAAAGGTCCGGCAATCACCCCCAGGTAGGTTGCATTCAACCAGAAACGTTGGGCGGCAGGCTCGGCAACACACCAACGGATGGCATAAGCAAATGCCCAGGCGGCGTTCGAAAGTGCAAACAAAGCCAGCCCGGTTGCCCCTGGCGCCAGGCGGCGACGCCAGGCTGTCAGAGTAACTGTGACCGAAAGGAATGTAGAAAAAAATAGGGCGGAAGCGTAATATAAATTCAATGCACGTTACCTGATCCACTAAAGCTGGAAATTCGTCTATACCGGGGCATCTTATAAAAAAGCGGGGAGGTGCTGATTTGGCATCTCCCCGACAGCAGTCAAAAACATTGTGCCACATCACCGCGCGCTGAAACAGGTAGGGATTTGCAACGACGAGTAATTTTCGCTGTAAGCAGTGTAGCACAGCTGAACACTGGTCAACATTTCAGGAGCATTCTGTAAGAGCGTGTTTAAGAATTGAATCGGGGTTCTGAATAATGTAAAATTGTAGGATGAGCAAAAACAGTTACTCGACCGATTTGACGGATGCGGAATGGGACCTACTTCAGCCCTTCATGCCTACGGACAAAGTTCTTGGGCGA
>CAILYI010000227.1 GCA_903838415.1 uncultured Anaerolineae bacterium
AAGCAGCGCCAACCGTCGAAAAGGTCTAATCCGCAGCGAAAATGGTTTTGAAATTGTCGACGAATCACTTCACCGAGAAAAACAAGTAACCCGAAAGAAGAGTGGCGCGTTCGTCGGTTAACCATAAACAAAATTAAGATACCGAGGATAACAGCTTGATTAATGAACTTGAAACCCTCATACTTTCTACCGTCCAAACCATTTATGATGCCTGGGGCTGGTTTGGGGTTGCTGCGATGTTGATTTTCGAAAACGCTACAGGTATTACTCCGAGCGAAATCATCCTCGGTCTGGCAGGCTGGATGCTGATTGCTGAGCATCAACTACCACCTTCAATGATTCCGCTGGGCGGTTTCTATGCTGCCATTGGCAGTGTACTTGGCGCATCCATTGCTTACTGGGTAGCGCGCCTGGGAGGCCGTCCAGTGATCGATAAACTCGCTCACTGGGTGCGGATTGACCAGGCCCATATTGCCAGCGCTGAAAAACAATTCCAGCGGTGGGGTACCGGGCTTGTGCTCGTTGGGCGTGTCATGCCCGGTATCCGCACCCTGATCAGCATCCCAGCCGGGTTGGCGCGCATGCCTTTTGTCACCTTTTTTATAGCCACTTTTCTTGGGGCTTACGTTTGGTGCACCCTTCTGATTGGCGCTGGGTATGTACTGGGTTATGAGTGGGCGATGATTAGCGCTTATCTAAAACAATGGCTGCCGTTTCTAATAGCAGGTGGGGCACTTGCACTTGGGCTTTATTTCTGGTTTGTCCGGCGCACACCGGCTTATGTGCCTGTTCGGGTGGAAGACCAGTAAGACTGACGTTTTGATCTGCAAGTCCCGCAGAAAACGGCAGGAGAAACCGCGAAGATATTGGAGAGAAAGATAATCTCATGGATACAAAATCCTGGCATACCATCACTATCAATGATGCTTTTCAGCAACTGAAGAGTCAGGCTGGCGGGTTGAATTCGACAGAAGTTGAAATCCGCATACAACAATACGGGCCGAATGAGTTGCAAGCCAGCCACAGTGTCTCACCCTGGGAAATTTTCTGACACTGATTACTTTCATGGTGATCATGCTTTTTCTGCCCATGTTCTGGCCGTTGGGATAAAAAGAAACCTGAATAAATTTGGTCTACTCCGATTTTCCAACAACGTATAAAAATAAAAACAGAGACGACGCGTCCGCTTTGGGTACATCGTCTCTGTGGGGAAACAGAATAGTTTTACTTCAGGCAGGTCAATTTTTCGCCCACAGCAAATCGACTGGCGGTCCAAATTCCTCCGGAAAGCGTGCCCCCTGCGCTGACTGAGTTATCCACTTTCAGATCTTCAAACTTGATGACCGTGGTTACGGTTCCATCTGTATAACGGAACAGGGTGGCAGGTGGATGTGGCTCCGGAGAAATTTATCGAATCCATTGCCTCCGGCGGCGCGAATATTGTCGCCTTTTCCGCGCTGCTCACCACTACTATGCCAAACATGAAAATCACCATCGATGCCATTCAGCAAGCCGGGCTGCGAGACAAAGTCAAGATCATTATCGGCGGCGCGCCGGTTACTCAAGCCTATGCCGATCAGATAGGTTTGGATGGATTCTCCTCCGATGCCAGCCGTGCGGTCAGTTTGGCGCAAACTTTGATGTGAGCGTAGGTATAAGCGAAAATCTAACCACCCTCTTGAAATCGAAAAAACTATCAAGATCAATCTTGATCTTCCTGCCGCCAGGTACAGCCACAGTCGGTGGGTGATAACAAAATCCGCGCCATTTTGGCGCGGATTTTGTGTAAAAATGGCTGTCCCAGCGCTAAAGCTGCTGGAGTCGGGGCGGAATTTACGGAGCCGCCTTTCCTTTTGATCAGCTTTGCTCCGTTAGGGGAGCGGATAACTGATCAGTTGTTGCACATCACCGCCTGGTTGTTATTGTTTCGACAAGCTCAACAACCATCCAGCGGCCAGGTGCGGCGGGTCAGTTTTGAGAGACCTTGTCGGATGGTTAGGCCTGGGTTGAGCTTGTCGAAACCTTGACGCGCTCGACAAAGGAAGTGTTGATGTCGCCACTCAGGCCATTGGTTTTTAGCCGGTCAACATATTCTGCGGCTGTGCCCCAGATATTCCGATGCTCCTGCTTGATGACGGAATGGTTTTCTTTTTCCCGCCTGGCCCTTTGTGCATGCTCCAAGGGAGGATGTGCTGATGGCAGATGGTGTCTGGGTTGTTGCCGCCAACGACCTGGGCTTTGCAACACGGGCAATCTTGATCCGTTTTTTGGCTTGAGGATGAGGATGGGTAGTTTTGGCGCAGAAGCAGCCGCTTTTTTTCCCGTTGGTGGCTTCAAGAAGACGTTCAGGTATAGAAGGCAAAAGCGTAGGAACAAGATCAGGTTGAAAAGGAGCCAAAAAAGTTAAACGGTTTTCACTGCAAGCGCGCGCTTTTGCTAAACAGTTAGAGGCGCTATCTTACCATAGGCTGTGAGTTATCAACCACCGATTGGGGCTCTACCCTTCGCGATTACAGCTGACCAGAAGTGTTTTTACAACGCAAAGATTTTGTTCAAGCTTTCCATGACCAATACATTTTTACGTTTCCGCTTCTGATTGCACAACCGTTACGATAGACACATCTCAGTAGACAAAAATTTTGTGCTCCCCATAATTTTCCACAAAAGAAGTATCAATTATTGACGCAAGTCTCACCGTTTGGCAAGCTCCAGAGCGACCACCACTAGAACCCCTGCGCCCAACGCAACCAATAAATCTGGCAGACTTAAGGGGGTCACGGAGAAAAACGCAGCCACGGGCGGAAGGTAGATCACGGCCAGTTGGAGCAGGGTGACCAGCGCGGCCATGCCCAACAGCAGGGGATTGCTGCCCAGGCCCAGCGTCCAGAGTGATTCGCGGCTTGAACGGCTGGCCAGCGCCTGTCCAACCTGCGCAAAGGCCAGCGAGCTAAAAATCATCGTTTGCCATTCTGGGCGGCCGTCAAAGTAATACCACGAGCCAATGCCCAGCCCCAAGGCGCCAATCAGAAGGCCCACCCAAAGAGTTTGCCTACCCGCGCCGCGGCTGAAGACACCTTCATCCGGGGAGTAAGGGGGGCGCTGCATTGTGTCTTTTTCGGATTTTTCCACGCCCAGCCCCAGCCCCAGCAGACCATCCGTCAGCAGGTTGAGCCAGAGCAGTTGCAGCGGCAGCAGCGGGATGGGCTTGCCCAGGAAGGGGGCGATCAGCATCACCAGCACCTTGCCAATATTCCCGGCCACGCTGAAGCGCACAAACTTGCGAATATTGTCGTAAATTGTGCGGCCTTCCTTCACGGCGGCCACAATCGTCGCAAAATTATCATCCAGGAGCACCAGATCGCTGGCTTCTTTTGAAACATCCGTGCCGGTGATCCCCATCGCCACGCCGATATTGGCGCGCCGCAAGGCAGGCGCATCGTTGACGCCGTCACCAGTCATTGAGACGATCTGCCCGCGTTCCTGCAAGGCCTGGATAATCTTGATTTTATGTTCCGGCGAGACGCGCGCAAAGACGTTGATGCTCCCGACCACGGCTTTCAGTTCATCGAACGACATCCGTTCAATTTCGGCACCGGTCAGCACCAGGCCGTTTTCTGAAATGCCCAGCTGCCGGGCGATCTCCACCGCCGTCAGCGGATGGTCGCCGGTGATCATCACCGTGCGGATTCCGGCGCTTTTGGTCAGCGCCACGGCGTCTTTGACCTCGGCGCGCGGCGGATCGATCATGGCAAACAGGCCGACGAAGGTTAAATCGCGCTCGATTTCAGCGGAAGTGGGGATTTGGTCGAGGGCCCGGAAGGCCAGCCCCAGAACGCGCATGCCCCGGGCGGCGAGCTTTTCCCCGGCAGATGCAATCCGGCCCCGCCACTTTTCGTCCATGATTTCGACATTCCCATTTGCCCAGACATAGGCCGAGACATCCAGCAGCCCATCTGCGCTGCCCTTCGTGAAGGCCAGATATTCGCCCGCAATGCCCCGTGCTTCCAGTTTCCCCAGCACCTGGTGGACAGTGGTCATCCGTTTCCGCTCACTGTCGAACGGCACCTCGGCCACGCGCGGGAAATCGGTTTCCAGGGCCTCCTTCCAAAAGCCAAGTTTTGCCCCGGCCACCACCAGCGCGCCTTCGGTGGGATCGCCAAGGGTGTGATAATGTCCTTCGCTCTGAGCGATGAGCCGGGCATCGTTGCACAATGCGCCGCCCATCGACAGCAGGTCCAACCCTGCCAAGAACGCGGGACCGGCAGCGGATTCGAGAGCGGAAGTTGACGCGGACATCACGCGGTTGATCGTGACACTGCCCGAACGTTCCATGTCCTCCGTCAAATCGACCGAGTGTCCGGCCACATCTAGCACCACCACCGTCATCTTGTTCTCAGTCAGTGTGCCGGTTTTATCGGAACAGATCACCGTCACCGAACCGAGGGTTTCGACTGCGGGCAGTTTTCGGATCAAGGCTTTGCGCGCGAGCATGCGCTGCGCGCCGAGCGCCAGAGTGACGGTCACCACCGCGGGCAGCCCCTCGGGCACAATTGCCACTGCCACGCTGACGGCGGTCAGCAGCATGTGGCGGATTTCATCGCCGCGCCAGAGCCCGATGACAAAAATCAACGCGGCGATGACCACGCCCACCACGGCCAGGTTTTTGCCCAACTGATCCAGCCGCTTCTGGAGCGGGGTATCCTCCTGCGGCACCTGCTGAATCAAGTCGGCGATTTTCCCGAGTTCGGTTTGCATACCGGTCGCGACCACCAGCGCCAGCCCACGCCCCTGCGTTACGATGGTGCCCATGTAGCCCAGGTTGCGGCGATCGCCCAGGGGAAGATCATCCACGGGCAGCGGGTTGGTCTGCTTTTCAACCGCTTCGGATTCTCCGGTCAGGGCGGCTTCCTGCACCCGCAGATTAACCGCTTCGAGCAAACGCACATCCGCCGGGATGACGTTCCCCGTTTCGAGCTGCAGGACATCCCCCGGAACCAGTTCCCGCGCTGAGAGTTCAGTCAATTGCCCGCTGCGCAGCACCCGGACGTTTGGTACCGAGAGCTTTTTCAAGGCGGCGATGGCTTTTTCGGCGCGGTATTCCTGCACGAAACCCAGGATGGCATAAAGCACCACGATGGACAGAATCGCGACCAGGTTTTTGGTGTCGCCCAAAAAACCGGCGATGACAGCCGCGGCGATCAGGATCAGCACCATGGTGGCAGTGACCTGTTCCCACAGGATTTGCCAGGGAGTGCGCCCCCCTTTTTCAACCAGTTCATTGCGACCATTTTCAGCCAGCCGTTCCGCCACTTGCGCGGTAGACAGGCCCTGGGTGGGGTCAGACTGTAAATTTTTCAGTGCGGTATCGGTATCCAGAGTGTGCCAGTTCATCGCTTGTCCTTACTCCAATTTTCTATCCAGCCTTATTTTACTTTAGATGGCACCGGGGCTAACATGCGCCGGGTGTGCAAAAAGAGATATAGGGCCAGGGAACTCAGGCCACCGGCCAGCAAAAACGGCAAAAACTGCTTCAGATAGCCGCCAATCAGCCGCCATTCGTGACCCAAAAGGTAACCCGCGCCAATTAACAGGGTACACCAAATGAACGTGCCCCCAAAAGTCGCGGCAAAAAAAGCCGGGAAAGGCATCCGCACCAGCCCGGCCGGGAGACTGACCAGGGTGCGTACGCCCGGGATGACACGTCCAATTAGCACAAGACCCGGCCCCCCGCGCTGAAACTGGTCTTGCACCACGGTGACGAGCCCTGGATCCAGGCGCAGAAACCGCGCCAGCCGGTCGATCAATGGACGTCCACCGAGCCGCGCGGCCCAGTACGCCAGCGACGACCCTACGGTACTGCCCAACGCCGCCACCAACCCGCCCAACAAAATCATGGAAGGATGCAGGTCATGCGCCGAAAGCAGCATCCAGCCTGCCAGGGTCAGGATGATTTCGCTGGGGGTGATCCCGGTGGCGTTTTCGAACGCCATGACCATGAACACGCCCCCCCAGCCAAACTGGTCGAACAGGGTTTGGAGTGAGTTGAGAATCAGGAATTCAAGTTGCTCAAGCATGGTTTCTCCCGTTAAGATTTGCAAATAAAAAAGACCACCGCCAAGTTTTGGCGATGGTCTGACCTTTTGATTGAACAGCCGGGACTTTTTGGTCCGTATTGACGACTGCTCATCCCTTGCGGGCGGCTACTCCCCATCGGAGTAAAAAGAGTATATCAAGCCTGGATTAGCTGGGGATTAAAACCCTGGCCCTCAGCGCTGTGCGAATCATCAGGTATTCGGTGATATTTTCGTGGGTAATGATACCGACTAATTGGTTACCATGCGTGACCGGCAACACTGGCACGCCGCTCTCCTGAATGCGCAGCAGTGCGCTTTCAACCATTTCGTAGCTATCGATTTCGGGCAGATTGACGCGCATCACGCTGCTGACGAGTACATTTTGTCCATTCTGAGTTAGGGCTACCAGAAAATCGTCGCGGGTCACGACTCCCACCACGCATCCGCCATCCACCACCGGGAAATCGTGCTGCGAACCGGCCACAATCAACTGGGCGATGCGTGAGAGATTATCACGCGGAGAAACAGTTTCGTAGTTGGTCAACATGGCCTGGCTGACAGGGATTCCGCCCAGGGCATGTTTCACCTGCACCAGGCTGGCTTCCTGTGAAGCGCCCATCCAGACAAAGAAGGCGATGAAAAGCAGCATAGGGTTGCCAAATAGCCCGGCCAGGCCGAACAGGAAGGCCAAGCCCTGCCCCACGATCGCCGCAATTTGCGTGGCTTTGACGTAATCCATATTCATTGCCAAAATCGCGCGCAACGCGCGACCGCCATCCATCGGGAAAGCCGGGATCAGGTTGAATAAAACGAGCGAGATATTGACAAACACCACGCGTTCGATAAACGAGCCCGTGGTGAGCGTCAGTTGGCCAAACGGCACAAGCGCGTTGGTCAACGCCAGATAAGCAAACAGCACGGCGGCGATGACCACATTGACCGCGGGACCTGCCAGCGCCACCCACAATTCCTGGATTGGTTTTTCGGGCATGCGTTCCAGACGCGCCACTCCACCAATCGGATAAAGTGTAATATCGCGGGTGCGGATGTTGTACTTGCGTGCCGTCAGCGCATGACCATATTCATGAAGAGTCACTGCGAGGAAGAGCAGCAGGATAAAGAGCACACCTTCCAGCGTGCCTGCCAGTGTGCGGGTCTCCAACCAATATGTCCAGCCATACCAGCCAATAATCAACAGGAAGGTGGCGTGAACAAAGACATCAATCCCTGCGAAGGTTCCTAATTTCCATTGCCACTTCATAGGTGTTTCACTCCAGATATTACGTAATTCCTTAGTGAATTTGCACAAGATTTGTCCATATTATAACAAGAATATATTAGAAAAATATTATAAATATTCAAGACCATATCAACGGAGTGCTACCTGGCCGACGAACATGCCTTTGGCACAGTTAGCCACTTGTGTAAGTCTTCGAGGAAACCAACAAGGTCTTAGAGCGTGTTTAAGAATTGAATCGGGGTTCTGAATAATGTAAAATTGTAGGATGAGCAAAAACAGTTACTCGACCGATTTGACGGATGCGGAATGGGACCTACTTCAGCCCTTCATGCCTACGGACAAAGTTCTTGGGCGA
>CAILYI010000228.1 GCA_903838415.1 uncultured Anaerolineae bacterium
GGGTAGCAGACTTTTGCAGACGTGGTTGGGGATACCAACCCGGCGAGGAGACAAAGCTTCCCGGTTTGCTCGCAGTCAGAACTCTCTGACCAGTCCTATTCTATCCGGGACACCCATTTATATCTATTTTATACAAGGAGATCTCAAATGGAAAAACAAGCTGTTTTGGAAAAGATCAAAGCCCTCGGCGTTCTCGCCGTTATTCGCGGACCTTCCGCGGAACTGACCGTCAAAATGGTCGGCGCCCTGGCCGCTGGCGGCATCACCGGGATTGAAATCACCTATAGCACTCCCAACGCCGAAGAAGTGGTGAAGGAACTCGATCGCACCTTCGGCGACAAAATCCTGCTCGGGATGGGCACCCTGACCGACCCGGCGCAGGCCAAAAGCGCCCAGGCCGCCGGGGCCAAATTCCTGGTCAGCCCGGTCTGTGAACCGGAACTGGTCAAAGCGATGGTGGCGACCGGTCTGGCAACGATGGCCGGCGCTCTGACCCCGACCGAAGTGCTCCAGGCTTACAAACTCGGCACGGATGTGGTCAAAATATTCCCCGGTTCCCTGGGTGGCCCAGGTTATATCAAAGCACTCAAGGGACCGTTCCCATACATCCCAATGATGCCAACCGGTGGTGTCAGTGCTGAGAATGTAAAAGATTGGTTTGCGGCGGGGGTGGTGGCGGTTGGTGCAGGTAGTGAGCTTTGCCCACCCCAACTGGCCAAGGAAGGCAAATTCGATGAAATTACTCAACGGGCGGTTGAATTTATGAAAGTGGTTTCCCAGGCTCGAACAACAACTCATTAATTTCCTATACCCGTGCCGAAACCGGGTATTACCATAATTGTGCAGGAGGTAAAAGTGAATACTGCTCCAACCCAAAACGAGAAATTTGAATTCAAAACGAAGTCTGTTCCGACCTTTTATTTTATTGGCGTAACCACTGGGAAATCATCAATCATGAAGGTCTTTCCTTTGTGGATGCAAGTTCTCGGGCGATCCGATATAGGTATAGAGGGTATAGATCTGAAAATTCATGACACGCCCGAAGCCTATCGTGCTGCGGTCGCACAGATCAAATACGATCCGCTTTCGCTCGGTGCGCTGGTCACAACCCACAAGATCGACTTGTATAACGCTGCCAAAGATATGTTTGATTATTTGGATCCTTATGCCACAATTTGTGGCGAGATGTCCAGTATTTCGAAGCGGGGTGATGCGCTGGAAGGTCACGCCAAGGATCCCATTACCGCGGGGTTGAGTCTGGATGCGATTATCGGCAAGGATTACTTTGGGCGCTCTGGTGGAGATGTGTTGTGCTTTGGCTCGGGTGGCTCGGGTGTTGCGACCGCCTTGCACCTGATGAACAAGACAGATGCAGCCGACCGCCCCAAAAAATTCATTTTTACCAATCGTTCTCAATGGCGGTTGGATCACGCAAAAAAAATGATCTCGGGAATTAACACTGATATCCGATTCGAATACGTTCAGACCGAAGATCCGAAAGTGAATGATGCGCTCATGGAGAGCATAGCGCCGCATAGCGTGGTCATTAACTCAACTGGTATGGGAAAAGACACCCCTGGCTCGCCGATCACATCGAAAGGGAAGTTCCCATTGGATGCAATCGCCTGGGAATTTAACTACCGTGGCGAACTGGATTTTATGCACCAGGCTCTGGCGCAAGTGCAGACCCGGCAGGTGAAGGTGGAAGATGGCTGGGTGTATTTCATCCATGGTTGGACCCAGGTGGTGGCCCAGGTACTGCATGTTGATCTGACACCTGAATTATTCACAGAATTGGAACAGGCTGCTGCCAGTACACGCAAATGAGGAATTCTAGATACCCATAATTGGAGGAAAGCATGAAAGCGAAACTCGTCCCCATTTACTTTAAGACTGCTGATAGTCCCGATTTCGCGACCCAACTACAAAAGTTGCATGAACTTCTAACAGAAGAAGCAGAAATTTTAGAACCAGTATTATTGGGGACAAGCCTGCCAGAAACCGATGCTGTGATCTTCCCGGAAATGCTGGGAGTGGCCTTTCGAGAAGTGGAAAAGATCAAAAAACTTCCACAGCCGATTCTGGTCGTTACCTCTGAATTCGGCACTGTTTCCATGTGGGATTGGGAAATCAACAGCTTCCTGACAGCCAAGGGTGTAAGAGTGATTGGCCCCACCAGTCTCGAGAAGACCAAACAGGTCTGCCGGGCGCTGGCATTGCGACGGCAATTGAAGCAATCGAAATTCCTGGTTTACCAGGATAATCCAGCTGGTCCAGGGAGCTTGCAATATGAAATCTTCAAGCGGTTTTACTGGTGGGAGCCGGAATGTGTGGATGCCATCGAAAAGAAATTCGGCCTCACGGTGTTGAAGAAGAGTTTTAAGAAATTGGGAGATGAAGCCAAAGCCATTTCGGATGAATCTGCCCAAAAGGTCTGGGAACAAAAGAAATCGAGAATCCCGATGGGGAATATTACTAGCCGAGCAGTATTGAGCGCAGTGAAACTCTATATGGCTGTAAAAATGGATCTAGACCAATCCCCGGATATCATCGCAGTCGGGATGAACTGCCTTAACGAGTCCATGTTCTCTGATACCACCCCCTGCCTGGCCTGGAATTTCCTTTATGAGGATCAACGGATAGTCTGGGGTTGCGAGGGCGACCTGGTTTCCATGCTCACCGAGGTCTTGATCGAGAAAACCATCCGGGTGCCATTCATGATGACCAACCTGTATCCATTCCAGATGGGGGATGCGGCATTAAAACATGAACACATCCCCAATTTCCCGGAAGTGGAGGGCGCTCCCGAGAATTACATCCTGGCTGCACACTGTGGTTATTTTGGCGTGGTGCCGCAATCCTTCTCAACGGAATGGAAACTGAAGGAGAAAGTGCTGGCGATTGTTGATGACAACGCCACCGCCATGGATGCGCGCCTGCCGGAAGGGGATATAACCCTGGTCAAACTGATGCCGCCTTTCAACCGTTGGTCAATCGTGGAAGGTGAACTGCCAAAGTATGCGCAATTTAAGAACTCTCATTGCTTAAATGGCGCAGTCATCCGCGTTCCCAATGGCAAGCGGCTGGTGGGTGACCTGGTTTCACACCATTACATCATCACCACCGGTCATAACTTGAATGAATTGGAGATGGTCTCGAAAGTGTTTGACCTAGACTGCGTGACCAACTAATGTGAATCACGGAGAAGACATGTAGTAACGGCTTTAGTTTTTGCCAAGAAATGAACGGCTGAAGCCGTTACTATCGTCTTTCTTAAAGCGCAACACGTTGGGGAAAGCAGGGATAACCCGCCGCTGGTCATTATCGTTCAGCCTGGCTTCCCGAATGGGCTGCTTTCGCGTTATGTTGAGTGATATCTGGAGAAACTGGCTGACCGGCCCGGCAGTCCCTACCAGGCTATTGATTTTGGACAAATTGTTCTCGAATACAAATCCCATCGCGGTACTCCTTATTTCAGAGTCAGAAACGTGAGTGGGGTAAAAACACCTCTTACGTTTCGATTCCAGGCTCTACCCTCTCAACGCCCAAACACACATATATAACGTGCAGCCTTGGGGGCAC
>CAILYI010000229.1 GCA_903838415.1 uncultured Anaerolineae bacterium
AAAGAGAAACTATCTGGTAGCGTTCCACCAGCTCTTTTTTCTGCTCATGGAGAAGCCGTACTGCTTCATCGTATTTCATAATCTACCTTTCTTTTGTAGGGTTCCTGGTGAGTACTTGAACTTTCCAGCCATGCTGACCAGGGGAAACCAAGTTTGTAACGGAAATCAACCGACCTCCTAATCATATACGTTTGGCGGGAACCAGTCATGGGTTGAAACCAACACTTTCCCGTCGATCAGCCGCCGATCATCCGCCGCCCTGACCGTCACCGGTTTCGTGCCAAATAATCGCCCGGGGCATCGTGGAAACAGCTTGCGAAAGGCCCCTGTAACCCGCAGAAATTCGGCTTCGACACCTTCTGCGCTGGCGACAAGGTCATGCAGACGCTCAACAATTACGACAAGGATGTCTACAACGGCAACATCGGCTTCATCCGCTCGCTGGACGTGATCGAAGTCGACGAGCTGACCCTGGCATACGTGGTCTCGGTTCACAAGGCCCAGGGCTCGGAGTTTCCGGTGGTGGTCATGCCGGTCGTGACGCAGCATTACCTGATGCTGCAGCGCAACCTGCGCTACATGGCGCTCGAGTGGCGGCTGGGGAAATAAAAAACGGGATGCAAAGCTGCATCCCGCTTTTTGATTCAGTTGTATGAGCTCCCGCTCAGGCTTTTGACTTTTTCCTGGCCGCTTCATCCCCGGCCCTGAGACGCTGGAGCGCTTCTTCGGGCAGCGGATCTTTTTTCCACTTCAGCGTGACTTCGTAGTTGGCCTCCAGCCCGGCCTTACCGACAGCAAACATATTGTTGCCGATCTCGCCAGTCGCTTTCAGGCCAAACTTGACCTCGACTTCATCCGCCTGGACGTCGTGCAGTTTTCTGCGGATTTGCAATGCGGAGAGCCGCACCGCATCGAGCGCCGCGTCGAAGGAGGTTTTGGCCGTTTCGATTTTCTCGCTGATCCCGGCGCGGACCACGCCGCCTTCAGAACCGGTCGCTTCGATCAGCAGTTCGGAACCGTCTTCGAGGGTATAGCGGATGAATTGGGGCATGGGAGTTCTCCTGTTGGGTTTGCAAAGAATCAAGCTGAAAAAATTTCGTTTGAAACCCTGATGATGTCACGGTTGCGGACTAAGTGACTTTTCATTCTTGGGACCTGTCCAGGTCTCATAAGGATCGGGCGTAAAAGTGACCCTGGTAATCTGTCCCAGCCAGTTACGTTTGTAAATTTCAGCTTTGCCACTTTCATTGGACGTAAAGAAAAGGGTACCAAACAAGCCGGGAACCGGTCCCCAACTTTCCTGATTGTCCGGGGTGAGGCGGATCCTCCCTTTTTGGCGATCAATATAATAGATGCCGATATATTGATCCCGATTGGAGACAAAGTAAACCGTTCCAGAGGCAGCGGGGGCAGGAGACCAGTTTGAAACAGGTCCGGGGGAACTGGTCAATTGTTCAACATTTCCTTTGGAATCCATGTAGTAAATTTCTGTTTCCCAGTCCTTGTTGGCAACAAAATACAGATAGCCTCCCTGGCCCGGAGCGGGAGACCAACAATCATATGCTTTCGGATATTGGTCGACCGGCATGACTTCTGCGGTGGCGATATCCATATAATATATCCGGGACTTGCCATCGCGATTTGAAACGAAGTAAACATAATTTCCCCTGGCTGCTGGAGACCAGCCTCCCGAAGTATTTGGAATGGCCTTAATGGTGCGTCCATCGATGGTATATAGTTTCAGATCACCGTATCGGTTTGAAGAAAAAACTGGAAACCCGCTTAAAGTGTAGGTTGGAAGCCCGCTTTCAAAACTTGGGGATGAGATAAGAGGCCGAATCTGCCCATAGGAATTAAATGTGCATGCGCTAGCGATGCCATTGGAGGATGTAGTAACGCACGGAATCCAGGAAGTAGCGAGCACCGCCCACCAGAGCAAGCCAAGTGACACGATCAGCGCGAAACTAATTAGCAAAGATGCCTGGCGTCGTCCTTTCCAGCGGGATCGACTGGTTAGATCTGACGGCTTTGCATGCTTTGGGACAGATGCGCGCTTCGTTCCGAGAGCGGTCATTAAACCATGCAAGCGGGCATAGTGGTTTTGGGAATTCTTTTCCAAGGCCCAGGCGATCGCATTCTCAATCTTATGGAATATTTGCGACAACCATCCCGGGGCGATTTTCTTTTTAGGTTCTGGCGTCGATATTTGTATCGGCGTAACTGTTTCAATCAATTTACTTTTAGCCTGTTCGCGGGCTATTCTTTCAGCATCTTCGCGCTCGATAGCTTCCTTCCGCAGGCGGATCTGGCGTTCGCGTTCATCCGCCTGGCTCGTAAGCTCATCGGAACTGAGATGTTTGAACAAAACGCCATCCGGCCCACGCATAAACAAGACCGGCGTGCCCCACTCGATCGTATTGGTCAACTCCAGGCTGACGGATTTACGCGCCTCGGCCGTGGCCGCATCCACCGGCAGGTCATCGGCCAACGCTTCGTAAAAACCGCGCGCGAACTCAATCGCGGCCCGGTCAGTGATCTCGTACTGCATGGCCAGCACTGCCGGGATACCACGCCGCACCAACATCGAAGCCGTGCTGGAAAAGACATCCGTGCTGCCACCCTGGGCGCCATCGCAGGAATTCAAGATCGCCAGGCGCAGGCTGACGTGATCGGCCAGCAAGCGCGCCAACTGCGTGGCGGGCAGGCGGTCCAGTTCACCGTGCTCGCTTTCCAGCGCAATGAAACCTTCATCGTTAGCCGGGTCGAACCCGCCATGCCCGATAAAATGTAAAATGTGCCAGGGGCCATGCCGCAGGATACGCTGTAACTCACGCCGGTTGGCATGTTCCAGCCAGGTGATCTGCATCTGCCCGGCGGCAATCAGGTCTTTGAGCGCATGTTCCACGCGCTGCTTTTCATTCTCGGTATCCAGCCGAGCCAGACCAATCGGGCTGGCGGTCAGGCCCAAAATACGCAGCGGCGGCGTGACCAACAGGGGCTGGATGACTTGTGGTAGTTCAATATAGCGCACCAGTGGGGTCTGCGTTGAAAGGCAAATATATTCCGCCCGACGTCCGTCATACAGAAATTCCCATGGCAATGAAGCCAGCTCCGGCGCCTGAATGCGCAGTTTGATGCGCATCCCCAACCCGCGCTGGGCTGCTTCACGTTGGCTGACATCATAGCGTGAGCGAATCTCGCCGCTCATCAGCGCGTCAAACAGCTTCTGCCCAAATTCCTGAACGATGCTTTCTTCCGAGCTGAGGGTTTGACGTCGTTTTCCACCGGAACGCAGCAGTGCAATCTGCAATTTATCCAGACGGCTGGCCAGCGCCAACTCATCGAATGGGAAAATCATCCTTTCGCGGGCTTCGCCCCCAGGCGAACGAATCACCGCCAGCGGGTATTCACGTCCCTGCCCGAGGCCAATCTCAATTTCAAAATCCAGATATTCCACAATCGCCATACGTTTTACCCGCCGTTGCTAATAGGTTAATTGATTATAGACGAAAATGGCTTTCTAACAAAGTGATCGCAATTTGTCGGAAGAGCATAAAAAGTGGATTCTATGAGTTTATCGATGGGTGGCAGCTTTGTTTTCAGCTTTTCTGACCGCGCAGGTTCAATTTACAGCCCCCATCCTATTATTCACGTTTTTACCTGCTGTTATGGTCGCACATAACAAAAACTCCCGCTCTAAGAGTGGGAGTTTTTGTACCGACCTGATAAGCCGTCGACTTTAGTTTCGAAGTCAAAACTGTGCGTATATCGAGGCTGCCACGACGAGATTCGAACTCGCCGTCTCGGCATTGACGCGGCGCAGGATAACTACGACCAGACACTTTAGCTCATGCCTTTCAAGAATTGCAAATCAGAAAACCCCGCTCAGCGAGAGCGGGGTTTTCTGTAGACTTGAATGCAGATTTCTATGGTATGCGTAAAGCGTGGTGCCCCCAAGGGGATTTGCAGGGCATTAAGTTGGAACCCTTTCCGCGCCAACCAGTTATAGGAAATTCAACGGTAAGCATTCCAATCTTTCTAATTGGAACCCACAAATCGCCGATGGGCTGTTCCCAAATTGACCGATAAAAGATGGTTTTCTGGGGCACATCCTCTTTTATTCTTATAATTCCAACCCGAGAAGCGGGATCTCCATCTCTTGCGGGGTCAAGCCGCCGTGGTGGCCGTAGTATTTTTGCTCGAATTTGTCTTTTTCGTACCACCAGACCGATTCATAGCGATACGCCAGCACCACCAGGTTGCCCACGCGCCCGCGGAAACTGGATGAGATTTCGGGGCCAAAATAGCCCTGGGCAATCAAGTCATCGGTTTTGATCACGTCGGCTTTGCTTTTAAGCCCTTTGGCAAGCAATTGTTGGGCTTCGTCGAGCATTTCATCTTTGATGTACAGGAAAAGGTCACGACAGGAGCCGCCGGGAACGAGCAAATCGCCTTTTTGGTTGGTTTTGATGTATTTTTCGATGCCGGGGAAGGCCCGGTTGAGATAGATGGTGGTGGCTGGATCGATTTCAGATTGGCCGTGATCGGCTGTGAGCAAGAATAGTGTGAGGCCTTTGGCGAATGGGCGCGAGATAAACTGTTTCTCCATGACATGCAGGAACATTTCCACCTCGGCTTCTACCTGAATTGAATCGGGGCCGTAATCATGGCTGACAGAGTCGATGCGGTCGTAGTACAGGAAAAAGTAGTTTTTGCCTTTGGCTCCGTTGAGTGCGAGCGAAAGGTTGATGACGGTTTCGGGCAAGGATTTGAAGCCGCGTGAGGTAGCGCCGTTGAAGACAATGGTTGAATAGGTGGATGGAGTGTATTCGCGGTGTTGGAATATTGTAGATGTAACGCCTTGCATTTTTTAGCTTTTGGTACAGTGTATTGGTCGGGTAGATGCGTTTGGGGTCGATGCCGGTCTTTTTTAACTGGTCACGCTCGGATGTGCCGGAGAATGAAAAAAGTAGTGGCACGATCATCGCATCGAGCAATGGTTCATAATAATTCCATTCAAACACGCCGCTCAGCCCAACATTCAGCCCCGTATGAATGCAGGTGGTGTGCCCGGAAGTGGTTGACGGGAACTGCGAAGTCAGCTTAACTGCTGACCCGTGGCGCGGAAAACGATCCAAAAAAGGGTGAGCGCCAAATTTCTCGAAATGCCGCCAGCCAAAGCCATCGATAAAACACAGAATGACGTTATCGTATTCCCCCTGGAATTGAGGGAAGGGTTTCCCGTCGCTGAAGATGGACTGGATGGCGGCGGGCAGCCCGGCAAATCCGCCGGAGTCATAACGTGGTTTGATAAAGGTAGGGTTCATGCTGTGATTAAACCATGAAGCACGAAAAGTGCAAGACGGGAAAAAACCGGCAAGACTGGTCTCGGCAAATATCAATTTCTGAGACAGGTGAAACAACACCCTGGAGTCTCCTGACTGGCAATCAGAGCGCCCTGAGCAGGGTGGTGCGCAACAACCAGATCATCCGAGCAATTTACGGCGCTGGAGTGTGGCGAAACTGTGGAAATGAAAGCAGGCTGCTTGTCACCTGGCCTTTTTTGGGGGCAATAATAGGGTAGGGTACTTGCAAAATGCAAAGCGGATCAGGTTGCAGTTCGCTCCCGCTTGGCAATCCCCCGTCCAATATGTACAGATATGCTGTACATATTGGACGGGGGACAAAAATGACAATTCAAACGACCTACACCCAGGCTCGCGCTGGGCTCGCAAAATTATTGGACATTGTCAATCACGATCACGAAGTTGTCGTTATTCAATGCCGCAGAGAAGAAGATGTAGCCATGATTGCCGCATCAAAGCTGGAAAGCCTGATGGAAACTGCCTATCTGCTGCACTCCCCCGCCAATGCCGAACGACTGCTTTCCGCGTTGAGCCACGCATTAAAAGGTGAAGGTTCAACTCAAAGCCTTGAAACTTTAAAATGCGAGGTCAACCTTGAGTCCTAAACAACGCCTGGTGGTATTTCAACCCGAATTTATTGAAGACTTGCGTTTCTGGGTGGAACCCAAC
>CAILYI010000230.1 GCA_903838415.1 uncultured Anaerolineae bacterium
CCAATTGTTTGAGAGGTTCTTGCAGGGCCTCGACAATCTCTCCGGTTGTCAGGGTAATTGGACGAGGCAAACCGGTCACCTGATCCTGTCCCTGGACTTCCATGCCTTGTTCTGTATCTTGCGATACTGCTGCACCAATCTTCACTTTTAGTTGCTCAGCGGTGATCGGTGAAATGATGACGCCATATTTTCGGCGGGCGTAAGTGACGATGGCTTCGTCCATGCTCATGCCGCCTGAGCGCATGGTTTCTGCGGAAACGATGCCGTACATTGCCATTACTGCGGCTTGCGTGGCGCCTCCGCCCAGGCAGACAACCATGTTCCCGGAGGGGGAGTTGATGGGCAAGTCCACGCCGAGAGCGGCAGCCAGCGGTTGTTGGATGAGGTACGCATCGCGCGCGCCAGCCTGCAAAACGGCTTCATGGACAGCGCGGCTTTCTACGCTGGTGACGCCATACGGTACGGAAATCATTACATTGGGTTTGAAGATGCGAATTGGGCCGCTTACGCGTTGAAGCAGCACCCGTAGCAGGCTTTCTGTAATTTCGTAATCTGCAATCACGCCATTTTGAAGGGGATGTGCCACCTCGATCGTGTCAGGGACACGTCCTTCCATGTCACGCGCCTGGCGTCCAATCTCGACAATTTTCTGGTCGGCAACGTCAATAGCTACCACTGTGGGTTCTTCCACAATGATTTGCGAACCTTCTGCGATGCGGGTGTAGATTGTTCCCAGGTCAATGCCGATATCTTTTGAGAATCCTGCCATTTGGAGGGTTTACTCTTCCATGTAAGTGGTGCGTTTACCAGTGCGGAAGCGTTTGGCGGCATCCAAGCGCAAGTTCGAGCGGCGCAAGGCGGCTTCCAGGGCCAGGTAGGCATCCACATCTTCGGGTTTCACAGAGGAAAGAGCTTCTTCTGCGCGTTTGCGTGCAGTTTCGGCGCGGGCAATGTCAATTTCCAGCACGTTTTCAGCGGAATCGGCTAAAACTGTGACGATGTTAGGCTGAATTTCGGCAACGCCGCCTGCGACGGTGAATACCTGCTCGTCGCTTTTCGTGCGGACTTTGATCAGGCCAAATTTAAGCGTGGTAAGCAAAGGTGCGTGGTGGGGGAGTACGCCCATTTCGCCGTCCGTGCCAGGCAGGACGACGATATCCACATCTCCTTCGTAAACCATGCGGTCTTGAGAGACAATTTCACAACGGATAGGCATGTTTCAATCCTTTACGAAACACGCAACAAGCGCCTGTTTTGAAACTTGTTGCGTGTTTCGTCGGTATTTTACGCACCCTGAGCCAGTTTTTCGGCTTTTTCGCGGACGTCGTCGATGGTACCGACCATCATAAAAGCCTGTTCTGGCAGATCATCGCACTTGCCGTCGAGGATTTCGCGGAAGGAGCGAATGGTTTCTTTGAGCGGAACATATACGCCTTTGATACCGGTGAATTGTTCGGCTGTGACAAAGGGCTGGCTGAAGAAGCGCTCGATTTTGCGGGCGCGTGATACCAGTAGTTTATCATCTTCCGAGAGTTCATCCACACCCAGAATGGCGATGATGTCCTGCAAATCCTTGTAGCGCTGTAAAACGCGTTGGACTTCGCGGGCGGTGGTGTAATGTTCTGGACCAACGATGTTCGGGTCGAGAATACGGCTGGTGGATGTGAGTGGGTCGACTGCCGGGTAGATGCCTTTTTCGGAGATGGCACGCTCGAGGGCGATGGTCGCATCGAGGTGGGTAAAGGTCGCAACCGGGGCGGGGTCAGAGTAGTCATCCGCTGGAACGTAGACGGCCTGCATCGAGGTGATCGAGCCGGTGCGGGTGGATGTAATACGTTCTTGTAGTTCACCCATTTCCGTCGCCAGGGTGGGCTGATAGCCTACCGCGGAGGGCATACGCCCGAGCAGCGCCGATACTTCCGAACCAGACATGGTGAAGCGGAAAATGTTGTCGATGAACAGCAACACATCCTTGCCCTGATCGCGGAAGTATTCAGCCATGGCCAGCGCCGAAAGCGCCACGCGCAAGCGCACACCGGCGGGTTCGTTCATCTGTCCGAAGACCATCACGGTGTCTTTCATAACGCCCGATTCGATCATTTCGCGGAACAGGGAAGTGCCTTCACGAGTGCGTTCTCCCACACCGGCGAACACAGAGTTGCCTTTGTGCACGCGTGCAATAGAGGAGATCAGTTCGGTAATAACCACGGTTTTGCCTACACCCGCGCCGCCGAAAATACCGGTTTTGCCGCCCTTGGTGAAAGGCGCGATTAAGTCAATGACTTTGATACCGGTTTCGAAAATCTGAACGCCGGTGGATTGTTCTGCAAAAGATGGCGCCAGGCGATGGATGGGATAGTAGGCATCTGCTTTGACTTCGCCCTTTTCATCCACGGGTTTTCCGAGCACGTTGAAGATGCGTCCCAGTGTGGAAAGGCCAACTGGAACCAGGATGGGGTCGCCAGTGGCGGTAGCCGAAGCGCCGCGCTGTAACCCGTCGGTGGTATCCATCGCAACGGTACGTACCCAGTTGTTGCCCAGGTGTTTCTGAACTTCCAAGATGAGCGCTTCTTTTCCTTCGCGCCCAACTTCAATCGCTTCGAAAACTTCGGGCAGTTCGCCTTCGGGAAAGGCTACATCCACCACACCACCTAAAATTTGAACTACACGGCCAGTTGCATTAGCCATTTTCGCCTCCAGCTTGAGAAGTAGCCTGAGCTAGCGCCTCGGCGCCGCCCGCGATGTCGAGCATGTCGCTCGTGATAGTTTGCTGACGTACTTTGTTGTACTGCAATTGTAGTGCGGATACCAGTTCGATGGCGTTATCGGTGGCGTTGCGCATGGCAATCATGCGGGCTGCGTGTTCCGAGGCCTGTGATTCGAGAACAGCCTGGTACACCTGCAAAGCCGAAAAACGAGGGATGATTTCATCCAGAATTTCGCGCTCCGCCGGTTCGTAGAGATAAGCCGCGGGGGTATGTTTGATTGCTTCAAATGTCTCAACCCGCTCTTGTTGAGCATCTACTTCCAACGGAAGCAGTTTTTTGACGGTTGGGTCCTGGCGAGCCATATTGATGAAATCGGTGTAGACCAGGTAAACCTCGTCAGCATTACCGCTCAAATATTCGTCTACCGCCAGGCGACCGACGGCCGAAACATCCGCAAAGGATGGGGCAGCAGGCAGGTTGCTGAAATCAGCGATAACGTCCATGCGGCGACGAATCAGAAGGTCGCGTCCTTTGCGTCCCACTGCGATATAACTTACCGGGGTGGATGAGTTACTGAATTTGCGCAGGACGAAGCGGATTAGATTGGTATTGTAAGCGCCAGCCAGCCCGCGATCGCCGGTGACAACCACTACCAGCGTTTTCTTGATTGTCTCGCGCCCGGTCAGCAGGGGATGCAGGGTATCGCGCCCAGGCTGACCGGCAACGTGTGTGAGCACCTGCCAGGCTTTGGTGGCGTAAGGCCGCGTGCCCATCAGGGCCGCGATCGCTTTACGTACCTTGCTGGCGCTCACAGCCTGCAAGGCGCGAGTGACCTGCGAGATATTTTTTACACTTTTTATGCGAAGTCGCATCTCTCGGGCAGAAGCCATAAAATTCTCCGTTTAGGATGCACCACGAAACACGCCGCACGCTCCGTTCAGGATTGTGTCTCGTGTCTCGATGAGTGTTTTAGCCTTGCCACGTGGCTTTGAACGCCGACAGTGCTTCGCGCAGTTTCTTGTCGTTATCGGGAGAAATCATCTTCTTTTCGACGATGTCCTTCCCAATTTCCGGATAGGACTGGTCGAGGAATTTGACAACATCCAGTTCCCATTCGCGCATCTTTTCAACGGGGACTTCATCGACGAAGCCATTGGTGCCTGCGAAGATGACCATGACCTGGTGAGCCAATGAAACAGGTTGATATTGCGGCTGTTTCAGGATTTCCTGCATTCGTCGTCCGCGGTTAAGCTGGTTCTGTGTGGCCTTGTCGAGGTCAGAGCCGAACTGGGCAAACGCGGCAAGTTCGCGATAGGAAGCCATATCCAGCTTCAAGCGACCGGCCACTTGGCGCATGGCCTTGGTCTGAGCAGCACCACCCACGCGTGAGACGGAGATACCGACGTTCACGGCCGGGCGGATACCTGCGTTGAACAGGTTCGATTCCAGGTAGATCTGGCCGTCGGTGATGGAGATAACGTTGGTTGGCACGTAGGCGGAGACATCGCCCAGCAGGGTTTCAATGATCGGGAGAGCCGTCAGCGAGCCACCGCTTTGGGCCATTTTCGCCACTTTGAAGCCTTCGCCTTTGGCTTTGGCGGCTTCGTCAGCGTCGTGTTTTGACATTGGGCCGCCGAAGATTTTTCCATCCACGGCATCTTTGGCAGTGGCGGTGGCGCCATCAAAGTCATTCTTTACCACGGCGTAGTTCACCGAGAGGCGCGCTGCGCGTTCCAGCAGGCGAGAGTGCAAATAGAACAGATCGCCGGGATACGCTTCACGTCCAGGCGGGCGGCGCAGGAGCAGGGAAACCTGGCGGTAAGCCCAGGCGTGCTTTGAAAGGTCATCATAGACTACCAGCGCTTCGCGGCCGGTTTCCATGAACTCTTCGCCGATTGCGCAACCGGCATAGGGGGCAATATATTGCAAAGCGGCAGATTCATCCGCCGCGGCGACGACCACGATGGTGTGGTCCATGGCGCCTTCTCGTTCCAGCAAAGCGACGGTACGGGCAACGGCGGCTTTTTTCTGGCCGATCGCCACATAGATACAGATCAGGTCTTTGCCTTTTTGATTGATGATGGTGTCAATTGCGATGGCGGTTTTGCCGGTTTGACGGTCACCAATAATGAGCTCGCGCTGTCCACGTCCAATCGGGATCATCGCATCGATGCCTTTGATACCGGTCTGGACAGGAGTATCCACATCCTGACGGCCCACCACGCCTGGAGCAATGCGCTCCATGGGGCGGTAGCCGCTGAATTGGACGGGGCCTTTGCCATCAATCGGTTCACCGAGCGCGTTTACCACGCGTCCGATCAACCCATCGCCAACGGGCACCGATGCAATACGCCCGGTTCCGCGTACAGTCATGCCTTCAGCGATTTCGGAATACTCACCCATGATAATCACGCCGACGCTTTTCTGCTCAAGGTTGAAAGCAATGCCAATTACGCCGTTTTCGAACTGAACCAGTTCCTGCGACTTAATATTGGCCAAGCCTGCAACGCGCGCAATACCATCACCGGCCTCAATGACCGTGCCGATATCGCTGACGCTTACCTCGGGTTCGAACAGGTCGATCTGTTTCTGAAAATCGCTGGTGATTTGCTTAATCAGGTCTGTCATTTCGCCTCCACGCCAGTTTTTTCCTGCCTTTGTTATATTTTTTCGAGCGCGGCTTTTTCAGCCGAGTCTGGACGATGTAAATACTACTGGTGATTTATTTTGGCAGAAAACTTAATCCGCCACAGTGCTGGTTTGATGAAAAGCGCTTAAATAAAAAGATAATTCTGGCCATTTCCAGAACGTTCTAATCATACCTGAAACAGAATTAATTGTCTAGTTACAAATATCACGCACGAAAATGGTACATAACTCCCCTCTTGTTATTTCGCAATATTGTTATATACTACGCAACCGTAATAACCTTACAAGGAGATCGCCATGATCGAACCGCTCGAAGGTGAAGGTGAGAAACCTCCCAGTTGTCCTAAAATAAAAAAGCCTTGGTTTGTCGCCGTGCTCGCAAATATCAAAGATGAGAAAGCCGCCCTTCCAGCGGATGTTCCCGCCGATGCGCTGGCAGATTATGATCACATTGAGACGATCCGGGTAATCCAGGCCGCCATAGAGTCAGATGGTCACAAAACGGTCTTTATTCAAGCAGACCGTAATCTCCCCTTCACATTAAGAGACATACAACCCGATATTTGCTTCAACATTGCGGAAGGACTCGGCGGTGATGCGCGCGAGGCCCAGGTTCCGGCTTTGTTGGAGATGCTGCGTATTCCATATACCGGCTCGCGGATTATGGCCAATGCCATTTCGTTGGATAAGACTCTCACGAAGCGCATCTGGCGTGACCGGCGTTTGCCTGTTGCGCCGTTTCAGGAATTCATTATCGGTGACGAATCTTTACGTCCTGAGCTGCGCTTTCCGCTTTTTGTGAAACCGGCGCGCGAGGGTACCGGCATGGGGGTGGACGCCAAGGCCATTGTCTACAACGAGAAAGAATTATCCGAACGCGTAAAATATATTCTGGGTGTCTATAAACAGCCCGCTTTGGTGGAAATGTTCCTCTCGGGGCGTGAGTTTACCGTCGGCCTGATGGGCCGCTGGGACGCTAAGAAATACTCCCGGCATCCTGAATGGTACGATGAAAAATATGGCTATCATCTCTTCCCGGTTCTTGAATTAGATAGCAGTCGGTCTGTGACGCCTGGCGTTTACAGCAATGCGGCCAAAGCAGTCGATGTGGGCAGCGATGGCGCGCCAGGTTATTTGTGTCCCGCCGATATTGAGCCTGAACTCACCCGAAAACTTCAAAACCTGGCAGTGAAGGCCCATATGGCAATCAAGGCCATTGATGTGTCGCGCACCGATATCCGCTTAAATGCGGATGGTGATCCAATGCTGCTGGAACTAAATTCCCTGCCGGGGCTGACTCCCGGCTACAGTGACTTGTGCCTGGAAGCAGCGGCGGAAGGGATCGCCTACGAAGATTTGATTTTGGATATCCTGTACCTGGGCGCTTCGCGTTGGGGGATGGTCGAGGCTCGGGAGCTGGCCTCCGCCAAACAAGCCGTAGGTGCGCGGACAAAGCTTTACCGGTAAATATTGTCGGGGCTGAGAAACTCTCAGCCCCGACTTTTTTAGCGCATTTTGTAAATATTCAGAATGGTAAAGGTAGCGTTTTTGTACAGGATGCTTACATCCAGTTGTTGGCACACTTCTGGCGAAAAAGGAAAATTTGTCAGCATGTAATTGGCTTCAGCATCGCGGGCAAAATCGATCATGCGCTTTTGCTGAACATCCAGCGTGGGGGAGATGTTTCGACTGAAAATGGCGTTTTCACGCTGCAGGAAGTAAAACCAGGTTTGGAGTGCTTCCAGATTCGTGAAAGCTAATTGTCCCCGGTCTTTGTAGGCATAGGCCATGGGACGCAGTCCCAGATAGCGGACTTCAATCCCGCTCCAGCGGTTGGTGAGAAAAACGACAAATTGTGCCTTCTCTGGCGTGTCAGTGCGGATGTGGGTCAGCGCATCCGCGTAGTCGGTGCCGGTCGGACAGATAATCTGTCCCGTTGACCAACAGCGCAGGACGTTGGGGGTTTCCACGAACGGGAAGGGTGGGTTCAGAATTAGCCACGAGAGAGTCAAAACCGTCCCGATGGCGAAAACGGCCCGGGTGAGTCCAATCCGCGCGGCCCGATTGGTCAGTTGCGCTAAAGGGTAGTACCAGAAAATAAACAGGAAGGGCACCAGGTAGCGCATCCCGCGCATTAATTCCGTCTGAAGCGGGATGATGCGCAACGAGCGCTCGATGATTTGTTCCACAAAAGGAACCAGGATGGAGACAAAGCTGATTCCGGCCATCCAGGTCAGCATTTGAGCCAGCCGACTCCGTTCCGAGCGGAACAGGAGAAAGGTCAGCGCCAGGCCGATCAAGCCATACCAGAGCAGTCCAAACTGGCTGGTTACGTCGAAAAGCGTTTTCACGGCGGCGGGAATATTCAGCAGGTCGTAGGGGAAGTAGTTGGTCAGAATGAAGTAGACCAGGTCATAGTCGGAGTTGCCCTTCCCGCCTTTATGGTAGGTGAGATAAATGCTGATGTAAGGCAGCAACGCCAACGCCAGGATACTGCCCAGTTTGAGCATCTCGAGCAGTTTTCGGCGCAGGTCATACGCAGAAGGCATGATCGGCCAAAATCCCAACCATAGCGCAAAAGCCCAGGTGGGGGTGCTGACAGGGTGGATGAAGGCCATCAGCCCGGCGATGACCATGACCCAGGGCCAGCGCTGCGTGCGTTCACGCCAGGTGCTGAGTAACAGGATGAGTATGAACGGAATCAACACTTGAAAGGTGAAGCGTGGCATGCCGTCGCCCACCGCGCCCCAAACTTCGCCGCCGGAAAACATCATCGGCGCGGAGGTTGAGAGGGCGAACAGGAAAGCCCAGTAGCGCTGGTTGAAAATGACGCGTCCCAGCAGGTAATAAGAAAAATATTGTAAGAAAACATGCGGGAAAAGCAGGACGCTGTAAGCCAGCCCAAAATTTCCGATTAGTTTTTCAAGCCAGATAGTGAGCGGCAAATGGATGGTGGTGTACAGTCCGATGTTGCGCAGGTCGCCGAGGATGGCGTCAGTGCCGAATAACTGCGGAAACGCGCGCCCGGCGGCGAAACTGGCGATATTTGCCGCGTCGCCACCCAGGATGACGGTGGGAAATCCATTGCTTGACATGGCAATTTGATAGATAAAGGCCAAAAGCGCAAAGACCAGAATCGCCAACCAGTCGGGGAGGTTATAGTCTAATGGCCAGCGCAGGCTGGGCGTGGAGATCAAATCTGCCTGGTGGGCAAGTTTTTGTTCGAGCCACTGATCGCTCACATGGAGACTTGCTCGCAGGGAAATGGCTAGCCATTCATATCCGAGTTTTAGATAACGCGTGGCGGAGAGTGCCAATCCGAGCATGGCAAGGATCAGGCCGGTATTATGATAGTAGCCAGGCCAGTTGGGGCTGACGCGTCGCCCAATCGCCTGGGTAATGGCCTGGGATATGGATACGTCAAACCAACCGGCCAATAAAATCAAACCAGCCAGGATCAATATGCCGCCAGCAATCACAGGGATCAATTGCAGCAGTTTTTTTGTGCCACTAGCTTCCGTAGAATTGGGGAGAGTCATGAGAGAATGATTTTAGCATGAACACAAGGTTCGTCAAGCATGCCCGATCAAAAACCCACGCCAAAATCCATTTATTCACGCGCGGGAAATGGTGTATAATACGCCCCGCTCGTCTGAAAATTTTCATATTGGAGAGGTCGCGTAGTCTGGCTTAGCGCGCACGCTTGGAAAGCGTGTATACTGAAAGGTATCGCGGGTTCAAATCCCGCCCTCTCCGCTCTGTTGCAAAAATTCTCATAAGAGAAATTGTTTGAAGAAGCACTCGTTTGACGGAACGGGTGCTTTTTGATTAACACATCCGCTCACCAAAACCTATCCAAATCTACCCATGGCAAATTTGATGTTTGGTTCCTGTTTCCACGAGCATTGCCGAGAAACTCGGACTTACGTGCTCTTCGCAGGCGTTACTTCCGGCAGAGCTTGCCGTAGTCCCCATAAAGGGATAGTAAAAATCAAGATCTGTAAAGCAACTGCTCCAGGTTGATGGCTGCATTCAAGTCGCGGTCAATCACAAACCCACAGTGCTCA
>CAILYI010000231.1 GCA_903838415.1 uncultured Anaerolineae bacterium
GCCCGTGCAGAACCGGGTACCATGCCCGTGCAGAACCGGGTACCATGCCCGTGCAGAACCGGGTACCATGCCCGTGCAGAACCGGGTACCATGCCCGTGCAGAACCGGGTACCATCGCCAGAGTCCGTTTCGTTATCCAAATCCATTTTCAACATTTGAAAGGAGAATAAAGATGTCTGAAAAAAATGCTCCAAAAGTAAACATCAACTGGAAATACACCATCATCTTTGGTTTGTGGTTTGCCTCGTGGTTCGTGATTTGGGGAACGTATAACTCCTACCTGCCAGTGATTTTCCAATCGGGAAATCCCGAATTCAATGTGTTGGGCGCTTCGAAAGCGGTGGGGTTTGGTCTGGGAGCCTTCATCACCGGGCTAATCATGTCCCTCGACAACCTGAGTATCGTGCTTCTGCAGCCCATCTTTGGCAACCTTAGTGACCGTGTCAAAAGTCGCAAACGCATGGTAGTTGGCGGCGGTTTATTGGCGGCGTTATGTTACATTGCGCTACCCTTTGGGTTTCTCGGCATTCCACCGGAGAAGAGCGGTAACCTGAGTGCGTTGATTCCATTTTTTATCATCACCATTGTGGCTGCCTCTGCAATGGTCTTTAGTTGGAGCATTGCACTGCCCGCAGAAAATGGGTTGAAGTTCGTGCTGGTGCCTTCGGCTGTGCGCACACGCGTCTGGAGTATTGTGGCTTTCTTTGGCGGCATCGCCTTTGTGGCCACCTTTATGACCAGCAATATGCTCTACAGCATTCACCCCGGTTTGCCGTTTTGGGTGGGCGGTGGATTCCTTCTGCTAGTGGTGATCTTATATGCCATCTTCATTAAGGAACCTGATTATGTTGCGCCTGAGAAAAGTGAAGCAGATGAGCCGCGCGGATTAGCTGCTCTATTAAGCGGTTTAAAGCAATTCCCCAAAGAAGACCTGAACGCGTTGTTGACGATTTCCTTTGTCAAATTCCTGACAATCTTTGGCGTTGCTGCGTTGGAAACCTTCGGCGTCTCTTACATTATTAACGAACTGGGTGTGCCCGAAAACCAGGGAGCCATGAATGTGGCGATCTACTTTGTTGGGTATCTTCTTGCCGCCATTCCAGCAGGTTTTCTTGCCAATTGGATTGGGCGCAAGAATATGTTGCGGATTGCAATGGTCATTTTTATCGTCATGGCGATTGTACAATTCATGCTCAACAGCATGGCGCTCCTGTTAGTGGTGTTGGTGATGCTTGGCGTAGCGAATGGTATTACAGATGTGATGTGCCTGCCAATGGCGACGGAAATGGTTCCTTCCAAGAGAGTTATGGGCGTGACAGTTGGCACGATGGCGGCTATCACTTCTTTAGCTTCGGTTATTTCAGTGCCGTTCTGGGGTGCGATCATCCAGTTGTTAGGTAATGATTTCCGTGTCATCTTTATTGCCCTCATCGTTGGTCCCTTCCTCGCGCTTTTGTTGACTTTCCGCCTGAAAGGCAATACAGGCGAAGCCAAACCCGTCACAAACGAAGAAACAAATTGGTAAAGAACCAGTCCACGGCGATCTCGTGCTGGAACCGGGATTTCCGTAAATCGCCGTGCTATTAGGATAATTTTATGCTTAAATGGTCTGCAAGTCTAACGATGTTATTCAAGGAATTACCCTTTGTGGAACGCCTGGGTGCTGCGGCTCAGGCAGGTTTTGGCGCGGTTGAGTTCATGTGGCCGATCGGCGTTGATCTTGATGCATTGGTCGCTGCAAAACGCTCATCAGGGGTGGAAGTGGTTTTGTTCAACGTTGATTCAGGCGATGTCCCCGCGGGCGATCGTGGTTTTCCGAATGATCCGGCCAAAAGGGATTGGTGGCGCGAACGAACGCTGGCTGCAATCGAACTGGCGGGTCACCTGGGGTGTAGCCGTCTCAACGTTCAGGCTGGTAACGAGGTGCCGGGTCTATCCCGCGCTGAGATGTTCGACTGTCTTTCAGAAAATCTTGCCTGGGCGATCGAGCAGACTCTGAACATCACCTTTTTCCTCGAGCCTCTCAATCGCTTTGAACACACGCGTTACATCTTAGGCCGTACATCCGATGCGCTCGAAATCATTGCAGGCGTGAATAGTTCGCGCCTGCAATTGCAATTTGATGTTTACCACACCCAGCGCACAGAGGGCAACCTGACAAAACTCATCCAGACGCATTTCGCACACATTGGCCACATCCAAATCGCCGATTCGCCCGCCCGCAACCAGCCCGGCACGGGCGAGATCAACTGGAAATATCTCCTCAGCCAAATCGAAATCCTCAATTATGACGGCTATATCGGGTTGGAATACATCCCTGCGCCGGAGACGCAGAGCTCTTTCGGCTGGCTGCCCATCGAAAAACGTGTTTCATGCTCCGCGGCTGACCTGGCCTTGTGATGAACGCGCCCAATTGGAAGCAGATGCTCGTCGCCGCCCTGGTACCTGCCAGCGCCGAACTGGTCTGGGTGTTGTACAACACCTACGTTCCGCTCTGGCTGCAGGCGGGGAATCCGAATTTCGCGAGTAACTTAAGCGGTTTTGGATTAAGTGCAGCGGCGACGGGCCTGATTCTGACCCTCGGCAATCTCATTGGACTGGTGGTAAATCCCGTTGTGGGGATATTGAGCGACTCCACACACAGCCGTTTCGGGCGACGAAAGCCCTGGTACGCACTCCCGGCACCGTTCATCCTACTCAGCCTGTGCCTGATACCGTTTCTCGCGCACTCGTCAACGCTGACAATTTTCCTGCTCAACCTGGGCCTTTTCCTGTTCGCCCTGGCCATTATCCGCGGGCCAGCAACGGTGCTGCTCTACGATATCACGCCATCCAAATATCGAGGCATGGCGGCAGCCCTGAGTGGTATCGCGGGTGGAACCGCGGGAATTGTTGGGGCGCTGGCGGCCGCCGCTTTATTTGGTATCCGCCCGGAACTACCGTTCTGGGTGGTGAGTGGTGTCGTCGGCGCGGCAATTCTTTCAGCGACAGTGTATGTCCGGGAACCGGCGCTATCGGCTGACGGGGAGTCCGAATCCCGCCCTTTACCGGGAAAGATGCTGAAGCGGCTGAAATCCCTGCCGCGCGAGCATCTTATCAGCACCTTCCTGCTCATTTTCAACACCTTTTTTACCTACATCGCCTTTGGTCAGATGCAGGCTTTCACCAGTTCCTATGGTGTTTCGGTGCTGGGCTTTAGCGCTGGCAATTCGTCGCTGGTGTATGCGGCGGGTGGCGCGGCATTTATCCTGTTCAGTTTCCCGGCCAGCGCAATTGCAACGAAGTGGCTCAAACGCAAATCCACGCAGCTGCTGGGGATTTGCCTCTTTATCCCGATTGCCCTGCTGATTTATTTTTTTGCCAGCCCGGTCACCATTTGGGTCATGATGGCTTTTCTTGGCGCGGCCTGGGCCATGGTGATGGTCACTCAGGAGCCGATGATGCTTGATTCAGCTCCTTCGGATGCATTCCTTGGAACTTACAGCGCCATTTTACAAGTAGCGCGCACATTGGGGTTTGTCGCCAGCCCAATTTTGGGCGGTTGGGTCATCCAGACAGCGGGCAGTGATTACAATGTCATCTGGTTGGTGATGGCTGGCGCGCAAGTGCTGGCGCTGCTGGCGCTGTTGCCGGTCACGCATGGCGAGGCGCGATAGGAGGCATGATGTTGAATGCGGTTTTGATTTCTCTGGGTTTTCTGCTGACGGCCATTTTGCTGTTGGTGAGCGGTTTTGTGGCTTATCGCTACTTTGCCCCGCGCCACACACCTCGGATTAAGGGAGAATACGCCATCACCGAGTTGTTCTCCATTCCTGTGAATGGTGTCCAGCAATGGCTGCTCATCCGCGGTGTGGACAGGCGCAAACCTGTTTTGCTATTCGTGCATGGCGGGCCAGGGTCGGCGCACATTGGTATTTTGCGCAACTACCAAAAAGAACTCGAAAAGTATTTTGTTGTCGTGCAATGGGATCAGCGCGGAGCCGGGCTTTCTGGGCTGGAACCGGTACCAGACGAGACCTACAACAAAGAACAGTTTGTCGCCGATGGGCTGGAAGTGACCGGGTACTTGCGCAAGCGCTTCAAGCAGGAGAAAATTTTCCTGGTCGGGCACTCATGGGGCAGCGGGCTGGGCTATATCCTGGCGATGCGGCATCCCGAATGCTACCTGGCTTTTGCAGGACTGGGACAGATGTCACGAAACGGTGAAGCACTGGCGTATGCAGAAACGCTGAAAGTGGCGCGACAAGTGAACAATCAGAAAGCGATCCGGGAATTAGAATTATTAGGCGCACCGCCTTACATAAATGTCCCCAAAGTCAAAGGGGTTTTGCACCAGGCCGAACCGGGGCACGAGGCCTTCGCCGGAATGATGGTGCGCTTCAAGTGGAGCGAGGCTCTGGGTGGGGATTCAAAATACATCAAAATCGCCAATTTGGTGGTGAAAGAATTACTTCTTTCCACCGAGTACACCCTGACAGATGCCTTGGCCTGGCTCAAACACAAGGCGCATTCAGTCAACCTGACTTATGAAGAGTGTAACCAGAACCTTGACCTGTACAAAGAGGGTACGGAGTTCAAAATCCCGGTCTTTTTCCTGCTGGGTAAATGGGATTTGCTGACCATCCCAACGGGGGCGGTGGCGTTGATGGAGGCCGTTACTACGCCAGAAAAAGAGATTATCTGGTTTGATTCCGGGCACGAGATCCATTGGGAAAGGCCGAAGGAGTACCAGAAAGCGCTGATCGATAGATTCGCGAAATTTAATCGAGCTTTTCAAACTTAAACTGGACTTTGGCCATTTTAGACAGTGCAACAAGCCACATCGAGAAGGGAAAACAGTGCATCTCTCGGAATTGGGATCATCTCGTCGTTATTTGGACCTTCCCAAAGATGGCGGTGCACAGCTGCCAGGACATCGCTGAAAGCGGCTTCGTCTTCTTCATACCATTTTCTTTTGGGTGAAGCACTTTTGCCATGATGACATCCAAGCTGAAATGCCGAACAGGCAAAGCGTGGTGCGCTCAATAGCCCGGTCAGACCGTTGTCGTTGCGTTTCAAAACCGAGTTGGACACGCAGTTCTTCAAAAGTCACTTCTATAATCCAACGTGAGACGAATAAATTCTGAATGAAGAGCGACTCGGCATTCGGGTCAGAGCAGAAGAAGGCTGCGGTCTTGATGCTGTCTTCCAGAGCGCGCACCAATACCCAGCAAACAGGAACCGGGTTATGCCACAGCGATACCACAAGCCTTGTAAATAGCTTAAGCCACCCGTAAGTCGCCGCTGAAAACTTTCTTCTCGTTTGGGGCCATCATTCGTGACCCGGGATACACATCCCATGAGCCAATACAATGATTAGATTGCCAGGTATTGATCAATGCACTGCGCGCGGATTCAAACGACCCGAAAATCAGCATCAAGAGTGATAGAAATTGCATTACCGCTCGCCTGTTTTAGAGACCTCTTTCTTGTTTTCTGTCAGGGAGTGCGTCTCGGCGAATCTATGGCTGCAGAACGTTTCTGCAATTTGTTCAATCTCCAAACTCATGAAAAATCTCATTATCGTACAGATCTGATTTTCCGATGGGTTTCGCTAAACGCCATCGCGGTGTGCTTTCGCGGCAGTGAGGCGGGTTTCGGGTCTCAGCTTATCCCGACCAAATCGACCGAGATCTCCACTGCAGGTGTCGATCCTTTATTCTCAAGCCAGTGAGTGGTGTTTTTATCCTCGGGCCAGCCCAATCCCGGACCGTACTCTGTGTCCACTCCATTTCGATGGTCAGTGATCGTTCCTTGCAAGATATAGACCATGCCTGGCCTGTCTTTATGGTCGTGAACCGGGCCGAAGACGCCACCAGGTTCAAAGGTCACCATACGCATGCGAAGCTGGCGCCCTGCCATGCCCTCGATTTCAGAACCAAGGTCAAGCGTTGCCAGCAATTCCACCGTGATACCTTTTGTCTCATGTGCGGTCTGTTCATTGCTCATCGTGGTCTCCTTGTATAAAATAGATATAAATGGGTGTCCCGGATAGAATAGGACTGGTCAGAGAGTTCTGACTGCGAGCAAACCGGGAAGCTTTGTCTCCTCGCCGGGTTGGTATCCCCAACCACGTCTGCAAAAGTCTGCTACCC
>CAILYI010000232.1 GCA_903838415.1 uncultured Anaerolineae bacterium
TGCATCCATTAAAACGGGAAAACATCCCGATTGAAGAGGCCTTTCTTTGTCAGTAAATTTGAATACCCCATTATCCAGCATGACTGGAGCCAGGCAAACGATGATGTCGTGGGCCAAAGTGATCGACTCCTTTGAGAACGTTCCTGAAATCTATAAAACTTCATACCGGGCGCTGCTGGGAGACTCGGTCGTCGTTCCCTACACCGTGCT
Organism: uncultured Anaerolineae bacterium; assembly: GCA_903838415.1. Taxonomy (GTDB): domain Bacteria; phylum Chloroflexota; class Anaerolineae; order Anaerolineales; family Villigracilaceae; genus UBA5195. The sequence goes on from CAILYI010000232.1 coordinate 211, forward strand.
GGCACCAATACAGGATAGTCCATGGAGCGGCAAAGCCAAAGAGAGATTGCTGTGCGAAATAAACGACACGTTCTATGTCCTGGAACGGACAGGCGCCAAGATTATCACCACGGCGTATCGTTATCAGGACATTGACAGCCTTGAATTGGGGAATATTCTCATCTATTCGTGGTTTTCCATCAGCGGAATGACAAATACCGGCATCGAGACCGCGCTGACGGTTGAGTTTAACGAAGCAACCCTTCGCCACTTTGAACCTTTTTTTGGAAAAATGCGGCCCGCCCCCGCTGATTCCGACCTTTCCAGATTGAAGGTGGAACAGGCAAAATTTGATCATCTCTCAACGGAAAATTTCAAATTCATGAATTTTGCCCGCGCCAGCCTGGTGCCTGGCGAAAGAGTTATTCATTCCTGTTACCAGCCCCCAAAACGTCAAAATTTGATGACGGTGCTGGGTCGCAGCTTTTACCGGAATATTTTCCTGGCCCATCTCACGGTACTGACAGACCAGGAAGTCATCCTGATCTCGGATAATGAGCGAGCTATTGGAAACAAGGGCAACCGATATGGCGGCGTCCGGCGTTATATTCCGCTGCGCAGTCTTGCTTCTGTGGCGATCGAGGAACATTCCAAAGATTTGTTGAGATTCACCTTTCAACTTTCTCCAAATTCCCAGGTTATCAGGTTTTTTGATTCAGCCAATTTAGTGCAGGCCGAAACCCTTAAAAAGGTGATTGATTCTTTGCTGGCGTAAAGGGAAGTCTGTTAGCTGCTGACAGACTTGAAGAAGTGTTGTTGCCTGGCTGGGGTGGGGGAGCGCCATTTGTCTCAAAAATGTGCCAATAGTCTTGACAGAACAACCAATTGACCGTATTATTAGAACAATTGTTCCCATGAATACGAAACTCTCCACCACCGGACGTATCAGCATCCTTTTGGGCAAACAGCAAGCCGAAACCGGCCTGCGCACTTCTCCGCGCAAGCTGGCGGAGCAAGCGGGCGTGCCCAAGGATTTTATTTACCGGCTCGATGCCGGTCAGACGCGGCATCTCGATCTGGATGCGCTGGCAAAATTATGTATCGCGCTGCAATGCCAACCGCAGGATATTTTGGTTTGGGAACCCAAGCATGACGAACCCATTTGATATTCTGCCGCTCAACCTGTTCAATCTGTTCGCCACGCAGGGCACGATCTCCCTCCAGCGGCATTACATGGCCATCCTGCTGCGGATATATTCCCTGGCTGAGTTCAACCGCTTTGGATTGACGCGCGAAGTCGTGGTGGATGAAATCGTCCATTATTTGAAGGAAGCCAACGCTGATGGGGAAATAGCCGCCGAAATGGCGCTGCAAACTGTCGGCGTGGATCAGCGAGCCAACCCGGAATCTGATTCCCTTTCGATAACGGGTCAAAAATCTGAGCAGTTGTATGCCGCCTACCTCGTGCGTCGACTGGCGGATACCGGCTGGATTGAGCGCGAACAGCACGCCGATTACACCGAAACCATCATTTTGCCCGATTACGCTTTTACCTTGCTGGAAGCGCTGCGGACCATTCAAGAGCAAAAGCCGCGCGAGTTTACCGGTCAGCTTTACGCCGCGCACCAACTGATTACATCCGCCACCACCAACAAAGATTTCTCGCCCGCCCTGGCTGTCACGCAGACTTATGAAAACGTGCGTCAGGTGGTGCGTGGATTGAGTGAACTGAATCAGAACATTCGCCGCTATGTGGAGCGCACTACCAAGCAAACCGATGTTGCCACCCTGTTGCGCCTGCAATTTGACGATTACGCCCAGACACTGGGCCCTGCTTATCATGCGTTGAAAACGTCCGACCATGTTTCCCGCTACAGACGAGATATTGTCAACCAGATTCAAAATTGGCAATTGGACGGCGAATGGCTGGCTCACACCGCTGATGAGCTGGCCGCGCAAAGCCGGCTTTCCCCAGCCCAGGCAGAATCTGAAATCAGCCACTACCTGACCTTCATCTCCAACCAGCTCGAAGGGCTTGATCCGTTATTGGCCGACATAGATTCTCGTCATGCTCAGTATTTGCGCACCTCGCTGCGACAGGTGCGCTACCAACTCGGCAGCGCAGATGGCAGTTTCAAAGACAAATTGGTTTCGCTCGCGAAGGGCTTATCCGCTTTGCGCACGGAGGGCATGGTCGAACTTCCTGACGATGCCCCGGGTCTGCGCCAGATGCCGGTGCGATCGCCCGATGCGCGGAGTTTTTATACTCCGCCACAACGGCGCGCGCCCTTCACCCCCGATGACATCATCTTGCCGACTCTGCGCCCTGAAGATTTGCTGGCTTTGCACGCCGCCACCATGCAGGATGTGACTCAGGCTTTCTCTCCTGAAAAAGTTAATCGTAAAGTAATCGGTTTTTTCAATGGACACAAACGCCTGCATCTGACCGAAATCCCCACCGATGTGCGCCACGACCTGCATTGGCTGACGACCATCATCGCCTACGCCCACCATCCCGAGGTCAGCTATGGCTTGGAAGTGGTTGACGGAGAGCCTGTGCGGGTCAGCGATTTCAAGGTGGCTCCCTTTGAATTGATCCGCTTATAAAGCGTGTTGCGCTGTAAACTGTCGAACACGACCTCGCAATATTTTTCTCGCACCCCTCATCACGGAAATTCCCATGTCTTTTTCTTCTGATACTTTGCTCACCGACATCCCCGAAAAATCCCGCCGCGATGTGCCGCGGATTGTCAACCGCCTGCTCGGGCAGACTTTTCTCTACCAGGACGTTGATGCCGACAAAGATGATTATTATTTTGTCTATCGTCATCGCTCCATTTTTGACGGATTGCTCGAACTGGCCGGTTTCAGCCTGCTTCATGACGATTATCACCGCATCTTTCAGGCTGTCTCCGATTTTAGCTACTGCCGCGCCCGTTACAAACTCGACGAAAGCCTGATGATCGTTGTTTTGCGTAAGTTGTACGAAGAAAGAATCGAACATCTCAGCCTCGCCAACGATCCGGTCGTCACAATTGGCGAAGTTCGCGAGGAATATCGCACCATCACCGGCAAGGAACGCGACCTCGGCATTATCCAATATGAAGCTCTTTTGCGCCGGCTGCGTTCCATCGGGTTGATTGATACTCTTGATGGCCGTTCTGTCGACGTGCGCGATTCCGAATCGCGTTTGCGACTGCGCGGCTCAGTGAAATTGATTCTGCCCATCCAATCTGCTGATGAATTGGAGGCCTGGTTGAGAAAATACCGGGCAGGTGGGGATGATTCTGAAAATGAAGATGAGGGAACCCTATGAAGTTGCTGACCCGCATCCGTCTTGTCAACTGGCACCTTTTCGAAAACACCACCATCAACTGCCAGGGAACCACCTACTTTATTGGCATCAATGGCGCTGGTAAATCCACCGTGCTCGATGCGGTTCAATTTGCGCTCGTCGGCGGGCAGCGGGATGTGCGCTTTAACCAGGCGGCGCTGAGCGGCGGTAAACGCACCCTGGCCAGTTATGTGCGCGGCGAACTCGGCACCGAAGGTCAGCGCTATCTGCGTGCCGATGCCACCGGCGTGGTTGCGCTCGAATTCAAAAACCCCGATGGCACTTATTTCGCTCATGGAGCGATCATCGACGCCTATGAGGATGGCCGAAACCCCGATGTGGCCTACTTTATCGTTCATAATGCCGCACTCAACGACGACTGGTTTTTCAAAGCGCCTGGCCAACTCTTCGATACCCGCTCCTTCAAACGCCATCTCGAAAACTTTGCTCTGCCTACTACCGCCCGAGCGCAGGTTTTCTCGCGCCTTGAAGATTATCGTGTTCACCTGCTCAATCGTCTGGGCCAATTGAAAGACACTTTTCCGGCCAAAATCGTCAAAGGCCTCGCTTTCAGCCCACTTACCGATATTCGCTCCTTCGTCCACACGTACCTGCTCGATGAAAACCTGGTGGATGTCAAAAACCTGCAAGCCCAGCTTGAAACCCTGCGCCATTTCGAAAGACTGGCTGCCAATGTTCGCGAACGGATCGATGCGCTCACGCGCATTGACGAACTCGACAAGGAGCGCGCTGCCAATCGCCGTCGCCGCATCACCAACACCTACATTGCCCGCCGTGTTCAGGCGGATGTCTTCCTGAAGGATTTGGCTGATCGCCGCCTCGAACTGGATTCCGTCAAATTGAGTCTCAGTCGCGCCGAACGGGAGCGCGACGACCTGACCCGCAACCTGGTTTTTGCGCAATCGGCTCTGACTGACGCTGAAGTGGCTTTGCGCACCGACCAGACTGCCGTGCGCGAAAAGGAATTGCGCGAAAAAATAGCCGTTCTTACCCACGAGCTGAACGGACTGCGCCAGCGCAAAGCCGAAATTGATCAGAGCCTCACCCGCGAACTGGCCGATGCGAAAAAACTCCGCGCTTTTTTGCTTGCGGATGGAATTGAAATTCCATTTGCCATTGAAGCCTTTCTCAAGGAAGGCGCGGCGCGCACTACGCCGGAAATCATCTTCGAAGTACAAACCGCGTTGGCCGCTCTTGCCCAAACCTTCTCCCGCTCTGAGACCTTGCTGACTGAAAAAGTGATCGCGCTGCGCGCGGAAGCCTCCGCCCACGAATCAGGCATTCGCAAACTGCGAACCGGTGACCGCGAAGCAAGCGTTGAATCCGAAGCGCCCAATTCTGCCAAACTGCGCCGCCTGATTCGCGCCGAACTTGGATTGGGCGCTGATCAAGTCGTTTATCTGTGCAACGAGCTAAAAATCCCCGATTTAGCCTGGCAGGATGCGGTGGAAGGCTTGCTCGGAATGAACCGTTTTGTTCTGCTGGTTCCTCCGGAGCAGTATGGCAACGCTGTCCAACTCTACCGCCAAAACAAAGCGACGCTACACGGTGCGACCCTACTCGATACCGAATCCATCATTAAGCATGGCGCACGCAATACATCGTCTGAAAATGTCCTTGCCGCAGAAGTCACTACAACGCACCCTGCGGCTCAAGCCTTCATCAACCTGATTTTGGGCAATTACATCAAATGCGACACGCTCGAACAACTCCGCCCGCACCGCACCGCCGTTACTCGTGAGTGTTTTGTGCGCCGCAACTATACTGATAGTCATCTCAACCCGCAGGTTTACCTGCGCTGGTTCATTGGTGAGCGCGCTGTGCCACGTCAAATTGAACAGCATCAGGCGCGGCTGGATGAAATCGCCAGCGAAATGATTCAACTCAACGAAACTGCCAACGCCCTGCGCGAAAGACTTGTCCTGACCCGCGACAAAATCCGTCCGCTGGTGGAGCTCGAAGCAGCGATTCCCACACTCAGCCGTCTATTGCCGGTCGAAACGGAACTGACAGCCTGTAAGGATGAACTGTCCGGGCTGGATACTCACTCGATCGAGGCACTCAAAGCCGAAGTGGAGAGTTGCCAGTTGACATTGCGCAACGCCCAGGGTGAAGTCTCAGCCATCGAGCGGAAACTCGGTACCCTGGAAGGGGAAGTCAAACACCTCGAAACGGAATCCATTCCCGGGTTGGAAAAATCCGCTGACGATTCACTCCAAAGCGCCGAAAATTTCCTTGTTCTGGAAAATGCCGACGATGAGATCGTTTCCGATGTCCAAAAAGAATATGAACGCCGCCGCGAACGCCAGCCGATCGAAGTGATTCTCCAAAATGCCGGCCGCTACGAAAGTGATTATCAAAATGCTGAACAGCGTTCGCGCGATCGCCTGCGCGAGGCCAAACAGGAATACTCGCTCCATTATGATTTTGGCTACGACGAAACAGAAACTGCAACACGTTACATGGCAGAAAAAGACAAGTTGGTGAACTCCGAACTGCCCGGTTACGAAAGCCAGATTGCGCACCAGCGCGGCCTGGCTGAACAGGAGTTGGTTGAAAACTTTATCCACCGCCTGCGCGAACAAATTGAGGATGCCCGCCAACAGTTGGCGCACCTGAACAGTACCCTGGTCAACTTGCGTTTTGGTGGCGAGCGCTTTGAGTTTATCAATCAGCCCGCACCGCAGGTCAAACAGGTTTACGAACTGGTCATGGATAGCCAGCAAGTGATGGGAGCCTCACTTTTTGATTCGGACTTTCGTCAAAAACATCAACAGGGCTGGGATTTGCTCTTTGAACGCCTGACCACGCACGATGACGAAAATATTGAGCTGCGCGAATTGCAGGATTACCGCAATTATCTACAATACGACATTCGCATTCATTATCCCAACGGCGACCGCGCGCTTTTGAGTCTGATCAACGCCAAAAAATCGGGCGGCGAGACCACCACGCCGTTTTACGTGGCGATGGCCGCTTCCTTTGCCCAGGCCTATCGCCTGAACCAGCCGCGCCCCTCAGACACCATCCGCCTGGCGCTTTTTGACGAAGCCTTTGGGAAAATGGACACGGCCCGCACCGCCAGCGCTCTGCAGTTTATGCGCCAGGCTGGCTTGCAAGTGCTGCTCGCCACCCCACCCGATAAATCCGGCTCGCTTTTGCCGTATGTTGATAGCGTCTGCACCGTTGTCCGCAAAAATAACCACTCGTTTGTCATCGAAATTGACAAGAGTGAGATGCTTGCTGAATTGGAAAAAGAATGATCCGTGTTTGGCTCACTCCGCGGCAGCGCGGGCTATTTTGTTCCTTGAGTTGATCAACAATGGAAATCTCCTTTTCTCCGTCACCTGATGTGGTTGTCGCACTCAATACGCTGCTTGACAGCCTCGAACGCCGCACAAGTCAAAACGCGCGGCATTCCACGGAACACGCAATTCGTGCGATAAAAGCCACTTTCGCCGACATCCAGCTTCCAGCCTACTTTTCGCAAACCGATCCAACCCCTCGCCTGACCGCCAATGAACAATTCGCCGCCCTCGAAAAGGCCGGTCTGCTCAAACTTACCTGGGTGCCCGGCGAAACCGGTCACCTGCTCCTGGCCATCACGCTCCAAACAGAATCCGCGGCGCGCCTCTACTCACTCATCCAGCGTTCAGCTAAAACCGACCAACTGACCCGTCTCGAAAACGACTTGCTCGCTGAGAAATTTCGCTTTCAAGATGACTGGCGCGCCAGAGCGCTGCGCCACATTTTGACGAATCTCCGCGCCGGGAAATCTTCCACGCCCTTTAGTCTGACCGACACCGATCTGAACACAGACCTGCTTATCGTTATGGGAGCCATCTCCGCACTCCAGGCCGAAACCCCCTATCGCGTCTTCAGCGTGCGCACTTTCAACGATAGTAAACGTCTCGAAGCGCTTAAAAACCAACTTGTCAGCCTCGCCAGACTCGGCAACCCCGAATGGAAACGTCTCTCCGCTGATGAAGTCCTGCGCGAACTCAACCTCGTCCCCAATCCCACCTACATCCATCTGGCCGGAAACTGGCAATTCACCCTCGAAAACGGCGAAATCCTCTCCATGGGCGGCTTTTCCCCATCCCTGGGTTTTCCCGCCGCCCAGACCGTCAGCCTCCAAACCGTCGAAATCCACGCCGCAGCGGTTCTGAGCATCGAAAACCTGACCACCTTCCACGAATTCATTCGTCAATCAGCGCACAACCCGCACTATGCGGTAATTTGCACCTTTGGAAATCTTTCCCCTGCCATGCGCCGCCTGCTGCGCCTCATCCCTGATGCCACGCCCATTTACCACTGGTCAGATCTTGATTATGGCGGATTTAACATTCTCAGTCAACTGCGTCGCCTCGTGGATGAGCGCGTCCAGCCTTATCGCATGGACGCCGCCACCCTCGAGGCCAACTATCAGCGTTCCCGTCCGCTAACCGTTGCCGACCGCGCCAATCTCAAAAAAATATTGATCCGGCCTGAATTGCGAGACGTTTGTCCGACCATCGAAACTCTGCTCAAGCGCGGAGTCAAATTGGAGCAGGAAGGCGTGGAGAACGTCTCAATATAAAAATGGAGAGGTGCCAGATGGATGTTTGTAATCCGAACGAACAATCAGCCTTCATTGGTGCAGGGCAAGTTGTACACATCAGTTGCAATGAATATTTGACTTGACAATCATCATTTTTATACTATACACCCAATAGGATAAATTAGACCGGTAAAATCATGAAACTTACAGCTCGCAGTGAATATGCCCTATTAGCGCTTGTCTACCTCGCCCGGCACCCGATGAATGAGTACATCTCAATCGATACCATCGCCAAAGCCCAGGGAATTCCGCCAAAATTTCTCGAACAATTGATGTTGGCCTTGAAACGGGCGCATTTTTTGCGCAGCACCAAGGGACAACATGGTGGCTATGCACTTGCCAAAACCCCGGATCAAATCAGCCTGGCAGAAGTCATCCGCCTGTTTGATGGAGCATTGGCTCCCACAGAATCGGTCAGTGAAAATTTCTATGAGTCAACGCCCATTGAGAAGGAAAAAAGTCTGACAGCGGTCTTCAGGGACATCCGGGATTATGTCTCCAATAAATTGGAAACAACCACCATCGCAGATGTGATGGATTGATAATTTAGTGTTTTTCAACCCCCCCTTTCCTTTCGGAGAGGGTTTTTTAAAATTGCTTGCTAACAGCAAACTTCAAAATTCAGTTGCTGAATAATGAAAACCGATGAAACTTTCTTTGCGCAACGAATACACCCTGCTATCTCTCTTTCATCTGTCCCGCATCCAAAAGCCAGTCGCTTTGAACTGGCCAAAGGTGCGGATGAAATTATCAGGGCTGTTTGAGCAAATCCAATAGCAGATTTCTGAGTGGTTGGAATCGACAACGATTGCCGAACTGGCCTAAATTTTTGGCTTCAAATCCAATAAAATCAATAGACAAAATGGTATCCATGTGCAAATAAACAAAGAGAACGACCGCCAGAAAAGGTGGTCACTCTCTTTGTTTTAGGACTTTTGGACAGTCCTACCAAGTATTTTTGTGAAGCGAAAGTTGTGGGGTGTTGCTTGAATCTACTGTGGTACAAATCCGGCAGGCCGAAATTTATACCCATATATTTGATTTATGCCGCGCTGGGATAATTACTGTGACACTATAACCAGTGTGTCTGTATCTTATCAAGAAGGTCTGTTTCCCAATGGGACAACTTGTAACTGCTCGGATACTTTCCAGCCCAGCCAATCCAACCTTTGGCGCAGAGCTTCCAATTGGGAAGGGTCTACGAGCAACAGGTCGGGGTCGAGATAGCCTTTCAGGAGCGATTTCATCAGCGGGCTGGCGATGACGGCCTGGAAAACTTTTTCATGGGGGCAGCGCAGGAGGATGGCGGTTTCTAGTTCCACGGGGTACTTTGTCCCGGCCCAGGCGCGCAGGGCGATTTCGAGCAAGGGCGGGATGACTGGCGGAATTGGTTCGTATTTCCGAATGATCACGTTTGGAAATACCCGGTTTTGAAGCAGGCTAAGCAGTTCGGAAAGTTTTTTGCCAGGTTTGATGGCGCTGGTGACGCTTGCGCAGGTAAGCTGCCAGTTACCTTCAGAGGTGGGTTCTGCCCATTGGGTCAATTGGGCGGCGGTCATCAGGTCGTGACACAGGGTTGGTTTCCAGTGGATTAGCCCGGTTTCAGAGATGGTCAGGTTGGGGGGCAGGTTTTGGGCATAGTTAATGGTGTGCCAACCGGAAACACGGGGAGCAGAATCCATCAGCAGGAAGCGTTCGGCGACCACCGAGCCGGTCAGCCCTTGCGCCAGCCCGGCTTTGAGCGCCTGGGCGGATGAAAATTCCACCAAGCGGGCTTTGCGGCGCAGGAGAATGCGCTCGCGCAGGGAGGCCCATTCGCGCAGTTCGACCTGGATGTTTTGGGAGAGTTCGGTCAGGGAACCCAATTGCAAGTTTTTGAGCAGGTCTTCCGGGCTGAGGCCACTTTCCAGACCGCGATAAACCGATTCGCGAGTGAGATGGTAGTGGGCGGTATGTTTGTGTGTTTCTGTCCGCTCGGCGCAGCGTTCGAGAAAGGCCAGCTGCGGGGCGCTGACCCGGTCGAGATAGGCGATGATGTCGAAGTTGGGCTGGACGACCCAGGTGGGTTGGGCTGAGGCCTGGGCAGCGGGTTCTGCCGGTTTATCGGAAGCTAGCTCCGGGTGGAAGGTTTCGCGGCCAAGTTCGGTTAAACGGAACCCGATCAGGGTTTTGCCATCCATCCGCAGTTCGACCAATCCCAAAAAGTAGAGCCAGGTGGTGAGCATGCTTGCCAGCCAGGGAACGGACTGTTTGACCCAGTTGGCGCGAATGCCTTGTTCCCAGGCTCCAATTTTTGCAGCTTGTTCCTGGGGCGTTTCCCTGAAAAAATACGGGTAAGCCGGGAGGTGATCAAACGAAAAATCATAGCCAATCCGCTGGAACAGCGCCTGTTCAAATTTTTCTATGGAGAAGAATCCCTCCGGGTTGAGCGGCAAGGCAGTCAACGCTAAAACCAGGGCGAAACGACCTGCGAGGAGGTTCCTGCTATAAAGGTAAGCCAAAGCCTGTCCTTCCCGTTCTTGCCAAGTTTGAGTGTTGACAAAACTATTCACCAATAAACGCATTTGCTCGGCGCGCGGGCGTTGGGCGAAGCGGGCGGGTGATTCGGCTAGAGTCAACTGGTTTTCCGTGTTTTTTGTCAGGAATTTGGCAATGAATAAAACTTCCAGCCAGGCTTTTAAGGGGGATGGAAAGGAAAAGCCGTCTATTTCAAGGCTGTTGTTCTCCCATTTCATCGCACGGCGCAATTTGGTTTCATCGCCGACTCGCATTGTTTTGCTCTGGGTGAAGCGCAGCCCGCCCAGGGTTTCGATGGACAGCAAAAGGCTCATTAAATCCATTATCACGTTGGTCGGTGGCCGAAAATGGGCTTCGCCAGGGAGCGATTCGGACTGGATATCAAATGGTTTATAGGTAGGTTCACCAATCTGCGCCAGGATGCGCTCATCGGAATAACAAATACCATCCCCATGATCGGTCTCAGAGTACACTGAATATGAAGAACGGGTGGAAATCAGTAAACCGCGCCGAAAGAGCTCGCGTATAAAATCCTTGCGGTAGCGTTCCATGGGGCGAGGGGGATGCAGGCCGTAGGTCAGGATAAAGAGTAGCAGGTCGTTGGTTTTGATTACCCCGCCAACTTTTCTGATAATTGCCAGGATATTACGTTCCCAGGGTTCCAATTTGGCAAGGGTGTCTCGCACTTTCTCGGGGTCTTTGAAGGCGGCCCGCAGATAGGCGATACACTCCTCTTTGCGCATTTTATAGTCGCCGCCCCAGGCTTTGACCATGGGTTTCAGGTCAGCAGACCCAATTTGCGGCAATGCATCATCAAAATAACGCGGCATGGCTCAAGCCTCCAGCACTTTGGGCGTATGACCCAGTTTGAGCAGGCGCGCCAGCAAGTTGTCCATCTCGCCGGGGGCGACGACGGCAACGGTGGGGCCGAGGCGGGTGAGCAAATACTGCGCCGCGCGCGGGTCGGCGTACAGGTCATCCAGAATCAGGTGATCGGCGACTTCGATCAGGGGCAGGTTTTCATGTAAAACAGGTAGGTTCATCGCATTCTCATCCATCTCCGAGCTGACAAAATCCGTTTAAATCCGTGAATCCGTTATAAAGTCCGTTGTCAGTACTTCGTTCTCGTACAAAATCTCGTACTTGTAGCCCTGCTCGGTCAGGAAGCGTTGCCGGTTGGCGGCGAAGGTTTGGTCGACGGTTTCGCGGGTCACGATGGTGTAGAAGTGCGCCATTGTCCCATCGCTTTTCGGGCGCAAAATGCGCCCCAGGCGCTGGGCTTCCTCCTGGCGGCTGCCGAACATGCCGGAGATTTCAATCGCTACGCTGGCATCGGGCATGTCAATGCTGAAGTTGGCAACTTTTGAGACCACCAGCGTTTTCACTTCTCCGGTGCGGAAGGCTTCGTAAAGGCGTTCGCGCTCTTTCACCGGCGTTTGCCCGTTGATCAGCGGAACCTGCAACAGCACGGCGATTTCGTCCAGTTGGTCGAGGTACATGCCGATGACCAGGATGCTCTCGCCCACATGCCGCTCCAGAATGGCCTGCAAAACCGGCAGTTTGCGGCTATTGTGCGCCGCAATCGGATATTTTTCGCGCTGCATGGCAATCGCGTATGCCATCCGGGCGCTTTCGGCCAGCGGCACACGGATTTCGTGGCAGATGGCGGTGGCAATCCAGCCCTGTTTTTCCAAATCTTTCCACGGGATGTTGTATTTTTGCGGCCCAATCAGCGAGAAAACGTCACCTTCCATCCCGTCTTCACGCACCAGCGTGGCGGTCAAGCCAAGTCGGCGGCGCGCCTGGATTTCAGCGGTGATTCGAAAGACCGGGGCGGGCAGCAAATGGACTTCATCGTAGATGATCAAGCCCCAGTTGCGGGCGCTGAACAGGCCAAAATGGGGGAATTCGTCGCCGGAACCGCGCTTGCGGTAAGTCAGAATCTGGTAGGTGCTGACGGTCATGGGGCGGATGTCTTTTTGTAGGCCGGAATATTCGCCGACCAGGTCTTCCGTCAGCGAGGTTTTATCCAGCAGTTCGCTCATCCATTGGCGCACGGCCACTGTGTTGGGGGTCAAAACCAGCGTGGAGGTCTGCAACTGTGCCATGGCCGCCATGCCGACAATGGTTTTTCCCGCGCCGCAAGGCAGCACAATCACTCCGCTGCCTCCTTGTGCCGAGCCGCCCGCATAAAAAACCTCGGCGGATTCTTCCTGGTAGCGTCGCAGCCCGAAAGGTTTGCCGCCCAGTGTTGCCAAGCGCAGCGCAATCGGCAAATCTTCGCCGGCCACGTATCCGGCCAGGTCTTCGGCGGGGTAGCCGATTTGCAGCAGCGCCTGTTTCAGGTGTCCGCGCCGCCCCGGTGTGACCAGCACACGATGCGCATCCAGCCGCCCATGCAGGTAACGCGCCGTAGCTTTGTGATTCTGAATTTCCACCATCGGCGTTTCGTCTGCGCTGGTCACGATCAGGTTTTCGCCCTCGCGGATCAGCTTGACGCGCTCGTAGCGCGCCACATACTCGTCAATGTCGCGCACCACGTTGGAGGGCAGGCCGTATTTGGAAAAATCTTCCAACTGCGCCAAAATCTCGGCGGCGCTCAGCCCCGAAGAAGCCGCGTTCCACAGCGAAAGCGGCGTGATGCGGTAGGTATGAATATACTCCGGCGATTTTTCGAGTTCGGCAAAGCGCGCCAAAGAATCGCGCGCGGCTTCGTAGCGCTCGTTTTGCACTTCGAGTAAAAGGCTTTTATCGCCTTGAACGATTAAAGGGTTGGAAGGATTTGGCATAAAGGTCTACCCAACGGAACACGCAACACACTCTATTTATTACGTGTTGCGTGTTCCGTTATTCGATTTCGATGGCGTAGGTATCTTGTAGATGTTGAACTGCCTCGTCAAACTTATCCTGTTCTTTTTGCTGAAGGCTGACTGTGCGGGTGGCCGAATCAGCGTGGAAGGGACAGCGCAGTTCGGCCAGCATTTTCTGGATGGATTCGAAGGATTCGGCATCTGGGAATCGGTAGCTGACGGTGACCACGCGACTCACCTTTACCGGTCTCGCCGGTAGCGGAGCATTATCCGCGGCTGATTCTTTGGGGAACACGCTGACGGCGGTTTCCGCTATCAGGGCCAATTCGCCTGTTTGGTGCCAAACCCGCAGCGGAACGCAGCCGAGCGCTTCCAGCATGGAGAAAAGCTGACCGGAGTTTCGCACCAGGCGCAGGCTGGGGCTGATACGCTCGGCGGTATATTTGTCAGCCTCGGGAACTTCATCCACGCTTTCCAGTATAGAAAAACCATCGTAGAGCGTAAACTGGTCAGCATGACCGGCCCATTCATCGAGTTCGATTTGCACGTTGGACGGCAGGTCGCGCCCACTGAGACTTTTCAGCAGGGCAATCACATCCAAATCGGGATTCTTCACCTGCGCGGCGGCCACAGCCGTCTTTTTGAGCTGGAAAATGCCGACATACGCGCCGTATCCGCTGTTGGGGCTGGACATCTGCTCGCCCAGCGCGCCAATCTGTTGGATGACGCCCGCCGGGTAGAAATCGGATTCGATGACCACATCAAAATTGGGCTGGACGGTGACTTTGGGCGTGGATCCTACGCCGCTCATTAAATGCAAGAAACGCTCGTTGACGCGAAAGGCTTTGAGCTGGTCTAAACCAAGTTGATTGTTTTCTGCGTTTGGATCGTAGGCTACTTCGACAAAGCGCAGGATGAGCGGAATGTTATCCAAAAACCGCTCCACATAGCGACCCTCAACACGCTCAAAAGCATTGCCTGTGCCTTCGATAATTTCATCTTTGTTGGAATAATCGTAGCTTTCCCGAATGCCTTTGTAACGGGTCATCGGGGTGCCCCAGCGATCTTTGGCAGGCAGATTTTCAGACAGGAGAAAATAGGGATGGTTGGTTTTCAGGTAAGCAACCAGCGAAGCAGTGCTGTACCAGACACCGGGGGCGCATTTTTTGAGCAAATCGAGCAAAAATTGGCGCACCGGCTGGAATTTAACCTGGTCGAGATGAGTGTCGTATGTACGCAGCGGAGCAAGCGTGGAAAGCGCCCCTTGGTTTTCCAGTTCGCGCGCAGTGTGTACCAGCAAATTGGCCAGAATCTTTTTTTCCTGGGCGGCGGGGGCCAGGGCATTGAAGTTTTTCAGGCCCGATTTGTTAATCGTTACATAACTATCGGTAAATGTTGGCGCTGAACTGCTGTAACCGATATATTTGCCTTTGGTATCGTAGTTGACCAGCGCTAATTGGTGGGCCAGTTTGTCGAGCAAATTCCCCCAGGCTGTGCCGCCGCTTTCTTGGGCAATTTTGACCAGTTCCGGGTCACCCAGCAGTTTGGCGATTTTGACTGCATCGGACTTGGGAATGTCGTTGGAGCGCGCCATGCGTTTAATTCCGCGCTGTTCAATATAATCCAGGTAAATATACAGATCGCGCAAAATATCGCGCTTGTTGGCAAATATAGTCAGATCTTTGGGGTCGATGGTTTGAAGTTGCATTATGCTTTGACCGTTTTCACCACAAACCCGGCTTTTTTGAGCACTTTTTCCACTTCGCTGCGCCAGGCGGGAGGGAAGGCAACGTAGTGCTGGTCGAGAACTACCAGGTTTTCCCTGAGTTCGCGTTCCAGTTGGACGCGCAGGCTCAAATCACGCACGCAGGCGATCAGCAGGGTTTCGTGGATGAGAGTTTTCCCCCATTTTTCGTTGACTGTTTCGATGGTTTTCCCAAACGTCGGGACTTTTTCTGCCAACCACAAGGAGAGCGTGGTCTGGCGTTGGGCGGGGAAGACGCGTCCAAGTTTGACTAGGCTGGGGGAGGCGTATAAGGCGCCATTTTCGAGGGCGAGATGTGTCAGCATGTTGACCAGGTCAAGGTCGTGGAGCGGAATCAGGCGCAGGTCTATTTTGACGGAACCGGGTTTGGATGCGGCATCGGCCCAATCAAAGGAGGCAGGCTGCGGGGCGTTGAGTCCGGCTGTAACCAACGCAGGGGCGAGGCGGTAATGGGGTACAGAGTCCATTTCCAGCCGCGAAAGAAGTCCCAATTCCCAACCGGATTGAAGTAGTTTTTCGGCAGGCGGAATTTTCGCGCCAAAGCTGTAGATTTTAAGGGCGGGGTCAAGGTCTTTTGGCTTGATCCAGGCTTGGGCGTCCAGCAGCTTGAGGGCGGCTGTGGTGGGGATAAGCGAAGCGGGGACATTGGGTTGGTAGGTTAGCAGGGCGCGATTCCAGGCAAATAGCTGCCAATCGTGGAAGGCGGTTAGCGTGAAAGACTGCTCCTTAAGATAAAGACTGCCATTTTTAAGAGCCAGGGGCATTGAGTCATTCAGGTCTTGATTTTGCCCCAAGATTTGGGCGAGCTTTTTGCGCAGGGCATTTTCGTTTTCCAGACCGGGGCTGCTGTTTTGGGTGACAGGCAGGGATGGCAGGAATGGGGCAAATTCGGGTGGCAGGGCAAAACGCCAGCGTTCCATGAGCGTGTCGTCGCTGCGGGTTTTGGCTTCGGCCATGACCACCAGACCGCGCCGGACGAGGTTCTTTTTGACCGCGTCGAAGGTGATTTTGTAACGCTGGGAATAAGTGCCGCGCTGGTTGCCTACACTGTAGAGACGCTCAAAGAAGGCCACAGCCACTTCGCCGGTTTCGTGGAGCAGGCGCAGGGTGATGGCTTCTTCGGGGGTCAGGGCGGCCATGTTTTCGGCCACGCCAACGGCGGTGACATAAAAACTGGCAAAGGAGGTGCGCGAGGCGGTTTCGCTGGCGCTGAAGCCGCGCGCTTTGCGGATGGTGTTCAGGTCGGCGTCGGGCAGTTCGGCGCACATGGTATGGAGAAGCTGGGGGATGGTCATAGGGCTGATTGTACGGGAGTGGAGGGAGCGTGTCAAATGATTTATTTATACCGCATTGGGCAGATTCTGGTTACTTTGTAGCCAACATTTCCAGCAAAATCTTACAATTTTGCCAATTCTTTTTGCAGTGATGGGCGGCGAGCGTAAATAGTTTTTAACTGAGCAAAGTAGGCCAGCCACTCTGCCTTGCGGTCAGATTGCAGATATAGCTGTTCAGAAAAAGATTTGGAATCGGCCTGTCATTCTCCCGAAGGACACACCAGCACTGCACCAAACGCAGTGCGGTGCAAGTGTCGGACGATGTGAGGAGCGCACTTGCTCTTCCCTGGCACCGCCCGCACACCCCGCCTGGGGTATGGCGGGGCAGGTGGCAGGTGTTTCGTCGACAACGGCAATGGGCAGGCTGGTTTCGAGCCAGGTATAAAGTTCGGGGTTACGGTCGGCCAGTTTGGTGAGAATCGCTACCAGAGTGGCCTTATCCACATTTCAGCCTGTAATGAATACCATAAGGGTTCTCAGCGCGTTATAATTTGTCTATGGATTTTTTTCAATACATAGCACAAACACCCTTCATGCAGAACGTTTGAGAATCGCGTACTTGATCTGGATTTTACGAATATGCCCAGAAAACGACATCAGAAAAGCCAAACAAAAATAAATGCACCAGCGCCCCAATCGCAATCGCGCGAATATTCCCCGGCTGCGCAGGCCATTGCACAGCGCATGGCCAATGGCGGTCTGGATTATCTAAAACAAAACCTTATCCGCATCATGATCGATTCTGCGAAACTTGCTGAAGAGATTGAGTTCAAGGACTTGTATCTGGATAGCGAAAAAGCGGCCCAAGTTACCGAGCGCTGGTTGAAGAAGTATGACAAGCGCCTGGATGCAGCCAAAAAGAAAAACCCGGATGAATACCATAAAGTTGCCGATGAAATGAGGGTTGAGATTGTCGCAGAACTGGCTACACCTGCATTTCGTAAAGCGGTAGATCAGCGACTGCAAACCCTGATGGCCCGGTTGATGATAGGCAGAGATACTAAGAATCTGGAAACTGTAACGATGCTCACTTCTGCGCTTCGGATGAAGAGCATTCCTTGGGGACTCTGCGGCTTGATCCTGGAAATTTATAATCGCACAATGCAGCAAGCCATGCAAGAGTATGATGAAGACCAGGGCGTTTTCGATGCTGTTGCAGAAGCGCTAAAAGAAGAAGGGGAAGAAAAAATCGATATCCTGACGATCCTTAAGCATCCCGATAAGCTGGAACAGGTTGGAAAGAAGATATTTGAGGCGCAGCCGGCTTTACGCCAGCGCGCCGAAAAACAGATATGGGAGATGGTCGATGCTTTCGAAGATGCGCTAAGCCGTGGCGATGTTGAGATGAGCTTATTCTCTGAAGAAGAGTTGATGCTGCCTTTCCAGCGTGTTCAGGCAGAGTTTGGCGAGCCGTTCATTCAGGTGCAGCCATCTGAAGAAATGCGCGAGCGCATTTTTGATGCCGTTCGACAGGCTCTTAACGAGATCATGACCCCAGAGCGTTTTCGCCGTTTTCGTGAGGAAGTGGACCAGACGGCAACCAATTGGTTGCGCACGCGCCAGAAATGGGGTGCCGCGCTTCAGTTCGAGCTTGGCTATTTAGACGGCAGCCAATACGAAGAGAACAAATTTATTCTGGCCGCTTTTATCGGGCAAGTCTACCGCCTGGGTAAAGAGCATAAATCGGCTACGATAAAGAATAGAAAACGTTGAAAGCGAATTTGGAGGCAATTGTTGTGCTATGAGTAAGCGCATCCGTCATCATAAGAAAACTCAGCCCATCTCCCAAAACCCAACCACAGATCTGAAGGTGGGCGATTGCATCAGGGTCAAACCGGGGGTCAAAGACCCTAACTATGGGTTTGATATTGGCGGCTGGCAGGGGCGAGTCACAGAAATTGAGACTAACCAACCACCCCAAGTGACGATTATGTTCCAATGGGACAGCCTTTCACTCAAATGCATGCCGGCGTCTGCAATCCGCCGCAGCGAGGAAAATGGCCTGGATTGGACGACCATGGGATTGTACTCGGAAGCAGTTGAGAAAGCTGAACCCCGCGACACGCAAGCTGATGTCGACGAGATTGTTGAAGAGCTTTCTTCAGAGCACCATTGGGATTACCTGGGCAAGCAGGGCCTACGAATCCATAAGGTCTTAGAGCGTGTTTAAGAATTGAATCGGGGTTCTGAATATTGTAAAATTGTAGGATGAGCAAAAACAGTTACTCGACCGATTTGACGGATGCGGAATGGGACCTACTTCAGCCCTTCATGCCTACGGACAAAGTTCTTGGGCGAAAACGGACCATTGATCTGCGTGAAATCCTGAACGCGATTTTCTACCTTATTCGTACAGGCTGTCAATGGCGGATGTTACCGCATGACTTTCCAGCCTGGCAAACCGTCTATTCCTATTTTAGTCGTTGGCGCAAAGACGGCTTGTGGATAAAAATGAATTCTGACTTTCGTCGGAATTTACGCCAGGCGAGCGGTAGAGATCCCGAACCGAGTGCCGGAGCCATTGATAGCCAATCGGTCAAAACCACTGAAGAGTGTACTGAACGCGGGTACGACGCAGGTAAGTGTATTAAAGGTCGAAAACGTCACATTTTAGTGGACACGATGGGCCTGCTCTTGTTCGTAATGGTGCTAACGGCCAATATTCAAGACCGTGATGGAGCGAAATTACTATTCGATAAAGTTAAAGAATGTTTTCCGCGTTTGAAGCTGGTTTGGGCAGACGGCGCTTATGCAGGGAAACTGGTTGAATGGGCTAAGCAGTTCTACCATTGGATTTTGGAAATTGTGAAGCGCACGGACGATATGAAAGGGTTTGTGCTTTTACCTCATCGCTGGGTAGTAGAGCGTACCTTTGGTTGGCTGAACCGTTCTCGTCGATTGAGCAAAGATTATGAGCGCCTGACCGATACAAGTGAAACTTTGATCTATGCTACGATGAGCAGGTTAATGGTCAGACGGCTTGCAAGAATGAAGGTAACTCAAGTAGCCGCATAGGTCGGATTGTGTCTGGATACCAAGAGGAGGTCATTTCGGATGGCAAAACATTTTCTTAAGTTGTGGCTGATGCTCCTGGCAAGTCAGTTCGGCTAATTTTTTGCCTGAAA